>NZ_BTGP01000010.1:0-197441 GCF_042854385.1 Erythrobacter sp. MTPC3 | reverse complement strand
GGGCCCGCCAACTGTTTGATCTTATCGGCCCAGTTTTCGCGCTCCCTGGCTACAGCAGTGGAAACGAGGAAATCCGGTTCGGCATCAAGATCGGCGTTGGCTAACGACACTCGCGCGGCCCATGCCTGGACAGCCTCAATGCCCTCCCAATCGGTCCGCTCGCCACGCCAGTTTTCGCCAAGCGTAGTCCGACAAAATTCCTCCTCTTGGCCCCATTCGTTGCGCAGGCGGGAGACTTGCAACAGGCTATCCACCAGCTCCACACGCTCATCGGCGGATTTCGGCAACTGATCAGTTAGCAAACCCGCAAGTTCACGCGACGCATTGCGGTAGGCACTGCCCCAGCGAGCGAAGAATGATCTTGTCCCTGCGATAAGCGGTGCACGAAGGTGCGCCAAATCAACCGTGAAGGCGTGATCGATAAAGTAAGCACTGGCCGCATCGCGTTCTTCGCGCCACCGGCGCCCAGATGCGAGGGCTTGAGACAGGCGGTCCATATCGCGGCATTGCAGGAGCTCTTTGGCAAGATTGCCTTCGCCCTCGTTCAAACCGGAAAGCGCACGCAGGAGTTCTTCGACCGGCGCGACCAAGTCGAACCAGCCGCCTTCAGCCAACCCGAGAGAATCCAGAGCGACATTGAGGGCGTTATCAAGGGCCGTTACCGCTTCCCGCGCCTCATCCAGCATCGGCCGCAATCTTGCCTGATCGACCGGCTGAAGCTGCGTCACGGTTACTGACCGGAACGGATGTTTGGCTGGATCGCCAGCCTCCTTCAGTGCGCCACCATAAAGCTTGAGTGCATCCACCGCTTTGCTTTCGGTAGCGCGATCCATTTCAGCCAGGCCGTCTGCAGCGAAAGTTGGCGGAGGCGCTTTCAAGCCCATGAAGCGCGCTTGGCGGCCCAGCATCCCGAACGCCGTTTCGCCTGTATCGCCGATCGGCGAATGGAGAGCCTGGGCGATGGCGTTGAGCTTGTCTCGGCTATGCTGCAGCGCTTCTGGCCTTGCGGGAATTGCAGGCACGGCGGCACCTGCGTTGAGGGTTCGCTTCAGCTCCTCAAGCACCTGGCGTTTGTTCGCGCTACGGGAATGCAATTCAAGACAGATGTCTGCCAAGCCGACTTTCACTAACCGATCGTGCACGACCTCCAGTGCGGCCATCTTCTCGGCCACGAACAAGACGGTTTTGCCCTCCTGCGCGGCAGCTGCGATGATGTTGGCGATGGTCTGGCTCTTGCCCGTGCCCGGTGGCCCCTGCACGACAAGGTTACGGCCAGACCGGGCCTCTTCGATTACCCGAGCCTGGCTCGCATCAGCGTCGACAACGTGAAAGATCTTTTCAGGCGGCAGAACATCATCAAGCTTGTCCTCTTCGCCAAAAATTGCGTCGTCGCCTCCCTCGAAACCCTCATAAAGAAGGCCTTTGACGAGCTTGTGGCATTCCAGCGCGCTGTCTGGCCATACATCGATATCGAGGTCACGATACATGAGCAGTTTCGAGAACGAGAAGAAGCCCAATTGAATGGCATCACGGTCGATCTCCCAGCGATCACGTTCATCGACAATCTCCTCGACCTGATCGAAGTATTGCGATGGCTGCCAGTCCTCGCCGACTTCAAGTTCGGGAAGAACCAACCCGAAATCGTCCTGCCACCGCTGCTGAAGCGGAAGGTTCGTAATGAGATCCTCACCGCGCATGCGAATGTCATAGGTTGAGGTGCGCTGGTTGCGGACAAGCTCCACCGGTAGCAGGACAAGGGGCGCCTCTCGACGAATGTCGGATTTCTCATCTTCAAACCAGGTGACGAAGCCGAGGGCCAGGTAGAGGATGTTTACCCCTTGCTCCTCCTCGGCAGTGCGCGCATCTCGCGCGATCTTCAGGAGCTTTTTCGCAAGCGCATCTGGCCCTAGCGGGCTTTCAAGAAGGTTGTCGGTGTAGCGGTCCTCGTCGAAGGTTTCGTCATCGCCTGTATCATCCGCGAGCAGAATTTCACCCTGCTCGTGTTTGTCTTTGCCAAGGGGGCGAAAGCGCATTGTCTTGCCGCTCGCAAGGATGGCGTAAACGTCATCCGAGCGTTCATTGATGATGTTCACGACCGCGCCGCGGGTGTTGGCTCTGTTGACGTGCACCAGCCGGTTGCGGGTCCCAGTCTCCACGAGGCGACGTCGCGTTTCGTCAAAAAGCTTACGCACCTGCGGACTGGCTTCGATGTTCAATCTGATTCTCCCCAACCTGTGTCGCCAAACTATTGACTTATCGCATCATAAAGCAAGCAGGGTCGGTCATGGCGGTGAGCAAAATCTACGCGCTTGATGCGGGGACGAGTATTTCGACGTCCAAGAAGCTTTCAGGCGGAACAACACCGAAATATAGCCACCACGTTTTCGCCTTCTTCGAATTGGCGCCGGCAGCTCTCTCAAGGCGATCTGGATAGCCAGGATCGCAATTCTTTCGAGACCACGACCTCCAGCGCTTCAGTTTTGGGTCGGAAGACGGGAGCTTCAGCGTTATGCGCGCCTCTCGCTTATTGGCAAAAACGGTCCCCGCCGGGACGTGTATTCCCTTCGTGCGCCAGAGTGAGGACTGCTCCTCGGTGACTACCTTGCCACCAGCATCCAATCCATGTCCGCTAGGGTCCTTGTCTGTGGTGAGATTGATCGCGTTTACCACACGGGTATCGCTCAAGGGCGCCTCACCCCTGGTGAGACCCTCACGCTGTATCGACTCGATCGCATCCCGGGTCGTGTAGTGATAGAAAATCATGCGGCCTCCATACGGGCGGCGCGAGGACGCACCGCCCCTTGTGATTCAATTTCAGTTTCGAGCTAGGCGGCTTTGCGCGCTGCACGCGGCCTTCGCAGGCGGTCCGGCAGCAGTGTCGTATCGAATGGCTTGAGGGGCTTCGTCACCACCGGGATCGCATCTACGGCTTCCTTCAGCAGCGGAATGTGATCCTTCGAATAGCGCCCCTGCGTTTCCCCTTCGAGCGCGTGACCTGCAAAGTCTGCAGCGACCGCCTCTGAGATTTTCGCACCCTTCAGGGAGTTGATCGCCGTATGGCGAAATGCATGGATGCCCTGACCGCCAGATACGAAAGGCAATGCCTTGGCTATCTTGGTCCAGATGCGCTTGTAGTAAGCGTCGCCCATGGTGCCCTTTCCGCTCTCCGCAGCCAGCTCGGGAAACAGCAGCGTTTCACCAGCATCGCGCAAAGCAGCAACATAGGCTGGCAGACCGAGCCGTATCAGTTCGTCGGCGACTGGCAACTTTCGTTCGGAGCTGATGGTCTTGATCCTGCGCGTTTCGTTGTCGCGGATGAGGAAGAGCCAGACGCCGTGCTCTTCGACGACGTCGCCAACTTCCATTCCGCAGATTTCGTCGCGGCGCATGCCGGAATACCAGGCGATCAGCGGCACCCAATACCAGGCATCGTGCACGAGCAGATCGCCGGGCTCCATGCGCTTCAAATGCGACTTAGCACCGGTCCAAGGGGGCAGATTGAAGAGTTCTTCACCCTGCGCGGTGGTATATGCTGAGCGCAGGCTGCGCTGATTGCGACCATCTTTCACGATGAATGCTCCATAATCGAGTTTGGCCAAGGGATGATAATCGCGGAACCAGTCTGTCAGTTGCCGCAAAAATCCCCAGTGGCGGTTGGTGGTGATGGCGTTGAGGCCGAGGTCATCCTTGGTGAGGTATTGAGCCGCCTCTCCAGCGTCGGTTTTGCTTGATTTACGCTCAGCATCGCGGTTCGCCGCTACTTTGTCCTTGGCGAGCTTGTCCGCGTATTCAGCCACGATCTCCTGGATCGTCATCTCGCGTTGCCGCTTCGATTTCCGGAACGTGGGCCCATGCAATTTCTGGAAGCAGCGATTCAGCTCTACCAAGTCTTTCTGGGTAACTTGCGCCAGTGGTCTGCTGCCCATTACCTCTTGCAGAAACTGGGCCGGCAGGCGAAATTGCTCGCGAGTTTTCGCGGTCCACGGCTTCTCACCGCTTCGGCTCTCGGTCCCATCCGCACCGCCTGTGCGCGGATTTTGCGCGAAGAATTCCTCGACCGCCTCGGTAGGCGTCATGGTCGCCCAGGGACCAGCGACGGCTGGCTGTGCGGGAGCAGGTGCAACGGGCGCCATTGGCACCGCCGGGTATTGCGGAGCGGGCTCGTATTCGGCGATGGGCACCGGGGCATACGCCGCACCCGGGTTTGCCAGCAGCTCCCGGAACTCGCGAATCGCTACAATGCGCGCTTCGTTGACGACCTTGCGCGCCATGGCCTCGCGCAGCGCCGATTGCTCCAGGCCAATTTCGGCCAGCCTCGCCACCGCGGCATCTTCGGCGCCCTCGTGTTCGATCGAGGCTGCCAAGTCGGACCAGGCTACGATAACGATGGGCTCATCGTCATTGTCGGGATCGATCCGGGCAACGAGGAAGTCCTCGACCTTGCCCTGCATCGCGCCGTCTTGTGCGGCCATTTCGCTGGCACCGAGGCGCAGTGTCAGCGCTTTGCCTATGTCCTCATGGTCATCGGGTGGAAGAATATGGAGGCTGGCATGCATCGCCTCGAGACGGTCGCGTTCGACCAGTATCTGGCGCCGGTAGATTTCGGCCCGCTGCGCACCGGTCAGTCCGTCGCGCGCCATTTTGCTCATCATGTTCATCGCGACCCTCTCGCAAATCAAGGTCAGCGCGGGCGCGAGCAAGGCAGCGCGCCTGCGGCTGGTTGTCTTGAGCGAGAGGCGTAGCCGAAAAGGCTTATCAGCTCCTAAACGTATGAGTTTACGGTAATAATACGTGCCCTGCTTGCGGGTGACGTTCTGAATGCCACACATTTGTCGTGGTCCCCTTCCGTGGCACCCTGCCGTGGTAAGCCGCGGCCGGGCTGGAATGGGAAACGTGGATTTTCAGACACTTGGGCGATTTCCGTCTGGGGTTCCTGCCACCCCAGCCAGATATTTTCGGACAAGCTGTCACAGGATCGAACCTGCTCGCGCAGCGACATGCAGGTTCGGTGGCAAAGCCGTCCGTCGGACAATCCTGCCACCCCAGCCAGATATTTTCGGACAACTCAACTACCCGATGACGGCTTGCCCGATGCCTGGAGGCATTGGCCCGTAACCCATTCGCTCGACGGCGCGACAAGATACAGCACCATGGCGGCAATATCGCGCGGAGTGCCCAAGCGGCCTGCGGGCAGCGCCAGCTGTTCGAGCAGCGGGCCGAAATCTTCGTCCTTCATATTCAGCGCCTTTTTCACCGTGTCGGTTGGCACAAAGCCCGGCAGGATCGAATTGACCCGCGTTTTCGGCCCCAGTTCCATCGACAAAGTGCGCGTGAGCATGTTCACACCGGCCTTCGCCGCGCTGTAATGCGCGCTTCCGGGAAAGGGCTCCACGCCTGCGAGCGAGGAGATGTTTACGATGGCGCTGCCCTCCCCCAGATGCGGGACAGCGGCCTGCACGCTATAAAATACGGACGACAGATTAACGGCCAGCGTCTGGTCCCATTCTGCCGGGTCCAGTTCAGCGAGCGGCGCCGATACCAGCGATCCGCCGGCATTGTTGACCCAGATATCAAGCCTGCCGAATTCATCGACCGCGCGCGCGGCGAGCGCGTTCATATCCTCCGCTTTGGACACGTCAGTTGTCTGCGTGATGGCCCGTCCGCCGTGATTGCTGGCGTTGATCAATTCGGCCGTGTGCTCAATCTGATCGGCGGAGCGCGCTGCGCACACTACGTTGGCTCCCGCTTCGGCCAGCAAGACGGCGATCCCTTCACCAATCCCGCGCCCTGCGCCGGTAACAACAGCGGTTTTTCCCGACAGATCGAACAGGTTCTGCATCACTCATCTCCCAAATTTGAGAGGAGCGGGATAAGGTCGCCCGGCGCCGCGGGTCCACTAGCTGTTATGTGGGAGAGAGCACTTTTTCAGCGAGGCTGACACCGGATAACCAGGCCCCCTCGACGCGCGGAGAATGCAGGTAATCGCCTGCAATGCCGATCTGTTTCGCCGAATCGTACCGCGCCGGTTCGCCCTCTACCGCCTCGGCCATGGAATATAGCCAGCGATGCGCGGCCAGATGGATCGGCTCGATCGGATCGGTGCCGGTTTGCTCGAAAAAGTCTGCCAGCAGCACGCTGGCCGCCTCTTCCTTTGGCAGATCGATCAATTCGCGGCTGCGCTGCGCACTGGCGTGGATGACCCAGCATTCCTCGCCCGCGCGGGAAGGTTTCGCCGAATTGCGCGCCGCCCAGGAAATCGGTGCGTCCTTGCTTCGCACAGTGTCAGAATCGATGCCGATGGTGTCCGCGAAACCGGCCATCACTGCCCAGCACGGGGCAGAGGTGACTTTCGCCGCGACGCTGGCGAATTCCGGCGCGACAGGTTCAAGCAGCACGGCCGCCTGCTCTGCCGGGATGGCGACGAGGACAGTTTTCGCCTCGAACTGTTCGTCACCGGCGTGAACAATCCAGCCTGCATCCGTGCGCTCAATGCGTTCGGCGCGGATGGCCCAGTGGACATTTCGGCTGTGCGCCATACCGCGAATGGGGCCGTTCATGCCGGGGATGCCGACATAGGCATCCGGCCCGGCGGCGGGCCATGGCGCGGCGACACCCATTGATTCCCACTCTTTCACCGCAGCCATGAAACCGGGATCTCGGGCCGTAAAGTATTGTGCGCCGTGATCGAACGAAACGGTCTCGCCGTCGATTTCGGTGCGGCGGGTGGACATGCGCCCGCCCGGCCCGCGCCCTTTATCCAGTATCGCGATAGGTCGGCCCGCCTCCGCAAGACGAGTCGCGCAGGCAAGTCCGGCCATACCTGCACCGATGATGCAAATGTGCGTCTGATGTAATCCCATATGCGCCCAACGCGCGGAATAGCGTGAAGTTTCAGGTTTCCCGCGAAGCGTTTTTACGGCGCGCTGCGCGGCGGCTTTACCTCGGCTAGCATCACCGAAAAACGGCCCTCTGTATCAAGCCAGCGGGCCTGCGGTTCCCATCCCGCCGCCAGCAGCAGCATGTTGGATGTGCGGCGATTAAATTTGTGACTGTTTTCGGTGTGGATCGTCTCGCCCGCGTTCATCGAAAACGCCTTGTCGCATACCGAAAAATTGAAATCGCGCTGCGCGACAAGGTGCATTTCCACCCGCGCAAATTCATCGTTCCAGCGGGCCTCGTGGACCAGCGCATCCAGCAGGATATTCCCGTCAAGTTCGCGGTTGATACGGCGGACAAGGTTGTAATTGAACTCTGCCGTCACGCCTGCCGCATCATCATAGGCGGCGACCAGAACATCCTCATCCTTGATAAGGTCCATCCCGATCAGCAGCCGCGCGCCAAGGCCCAGCGTCTCTCGCATATTGCGCAGCAGGTCGACCGCGGTGCGGGCGATCATATTGCCGATGGTCGAACCGGGGAAAAACCCCAGCTTGGGCATGTCTGCGACTTCGCCCGGCAGCTCGACCTTGCGCATGAAATCCGCCTCTACCGGATGGACAGGCAGGCCGGGAAATTTTGCCGAAAGCTCTGCTGCCGATGCCCGCAGGAAATCGCCCGAGATATCCAGCGGGACATAGGCGGCAGGATCGATGGCCGACAAAAGCAGCGGAGTTTTGACAGAACTGCCCGAGCCAAATTCAACCACGGCGCGTCCCGGTCCGATCATCTCGGCAAAATCATCGGCCTGATCGCTAAGGATCTGCGTTTCGGCGCGGGTCGGGTAATATTCGGGCAGCTGGGTGATATCCTCAAACAGCTGTGATCCCGCATCGTCATACAGCCAGCGCGCAGGGATCGCTTTTTGTTCGTGCGACAATCCTTCGAGAACGTCCGCCCTGAATGCAGTATCAACGCCTGTCTCATCGCGTTCGACCAGCTTCAGCCCTTCTTGGGTCGTCATTATCCTAAAGGTCCTTTGCGAGCCGCAGGCCGGTGAATTGCCAGCGTTGATGGGGATAGAAGAAATTGCGGTAGGAGGCGCGCGAATGACCGCGAACGGTCGCGCAGCTGGCGCCTTTCAGCACGAACTGACCGCTCATGAATTTGCCATTGTATTCGCCCACCGCGCCCGCCGCCGGTTGAAAGCGCGGGTATGGCAGATAGGCTGAGCGCGTGAACTGCCAGCAATCGCCAAACAGCGATTCTCCCCCGCATGGCGAAGGCGGTTGTGCGCTGCTTAACTGATTTCCGGCAAGCGGATCATGCGCAGGCATTTCGCCTTCTTGTCCGCGTGCAACTGCCTCCCACTCGAATTCCGTGGGAAGCCGCGCGCCTGCCCATGTCGCAAAAGCATCCGCCTCGTAATACGAGATGTGCGTGACCGGCGCGTCCGGGTCGCGGGGATGCCAGCCCTGATGGGAAAACGCCTCATCCCCGCGCCAATACAGCGGCGCATCGACACGGTTCGATTTCACCCATGCCCAGCCATCCGACAGCCACAGCGCGGCGGTTTGGTATCCGCCATCGGCGATAAATTCATCCCAATGCCGGTTCGTCACCAGACGCCGTGCGATTGCAAAGGGTTCGAGCAGGACGCGGTGCCGCGACCCTTCATTATCGAACGAAAAACCGAGATCATCCGCCCCGACCAGCGCCACGCCGCCGGGATGCGAGTGCCACGCATCCTCCTGACTGCCAGACGACATCGCAGGCTCTGGCGCGCCGCCAAACATCGCCGGACCGGTCGGGTTCTGGAACAGCGCATGTTTGATATCGGTCATCAGCAATTCGATGTGCTGCTGTTCATGCGCCACGCCCAAAGCGATCAGATCGGCAAGATCAGAACGGGAGAGCAACGGCTCCATCGCTGCATCGACAGCCGCGCGCCATTCGAGAATTTGCTCTAGAGTGGGGCGCGATAACATCCCGCGTGAGAAACGGCCAATCCGTTCGCCCTCAGCCTCGTAATACGAATTGAAAAGGAACGGGTATTGCTCATTGAACAGGCTGTATCCAGGCGCATGATCGCGCAGCAGGAACGTTTCCCAGAACCATGTCGTGTGCGCCAGATGCCATTTTGACGGGGAGGCATCCTCCATCGACTGGATCGTCGCATCGGCATCGCTTAGCGGCTCGACCAGCGCCTCTGATAGCGCGCGCGTTCGTTTGAAATCAGCGGGCAGCGTCTCGCCATCCGGGTTATCTGCGCGCTCGTGCCGCTCAATCTGAGGCACTGCCTTCTCCGTCTCCATCGACGTGATTAACGCCATCTGATGAGCTTCCATGGCGCAAAGATAAGACAATTGAAAGGCTTGGGGAGAGGTTATCGCCGATCCGGCCAGTCACGCCAGCGTGTGAAGCGCGCCGGGCAGCCGGTTCAGGCAGCCAGACTCACCCGGTTGCGGCCCGAATTTTTCGCTTCGTATAAAGCGCTGTCTGCGCGGGCGAACAGCGATAACGAGGTATCTCCCGCCATCAAAGATGCAATACCTGCGCTAATAGTGACAGCAGGCACTTTATCCGTCCCGCTTTCATTCGCGACGCATTTGCGTAGGCGTTCGGACATCGCGCGCACGGCGGTTTCGTTTGCGGCGGGCACGATCCAGACGAACTCTTCGCCTCCGACACGGGCGATCACATCACCATCGCGGGCCTGATATTGCGCCAACCGGGCTATTTCCTTGAGCATGCGGTCGCCTTCGAGATGGCCGTATGTGTCGTTCACCGATTTGAAGTGATCGATATCGAAGACGATCAGCGCCAGATCCTGTTTGCTGCGCCGTGCACCAACAATCAGGTTATCGAGCTGCCGCATCATGCGCCGCCGGTTAGCCAGCCCAGTTAGCGGGTCTGTATCGGCAAGCTGCCTCGCCGCGGTGGCCTCGCGAACAGCAGCGGCGCGCGAAAACTCCAGCTCACGCACATGCTCGATCTGTTCGGTTACATCGCTGACGACGGCGACTACCCTTGCCGGTTTACCATGCCGGTCGCGCAGATTGCAGGCCTCCACGCAAAGCGAGCGGGGGCAGCCATCAAACCCGTAAATGTCAAAGCGCAGCGCATACGGTTCCTGCTCTGCGAGCCGTTCGTTTACCGCGCCGGTCAGGTCAACATTGTTTGCAAACAGCAGCGTTTCGACATCTCCGTCGACAAACGGCGCAGTTCCGGCAACGCCAAACAGACGGCGCAGGCCGTTCGACCATTGCTGCGTGCCGGTCGCCGGATCATACTGCCAGATGCCAAGCCCGGAGATTTCCTCGGCCAGTGACACCGTGCGCATCAATTGTTCGAGGCGCAGCGCACGGGTGCGGGCCAGCCCTGCGATAAACTGGGCCTCACGCCGCGAAAGATAGACTGCGACCATGCTGGCGATCATCAGCAACAACAGCATCGCGCATGTCAGCAGCAGGATATCGGGGCCGAATGTATGGACGACCTCGTAACCGACGGCCGTCCCGCCGGGGTCGAAGGGAGCCGGGGAAAGCACGGGCGCGTTTGCGTTAGTATGGAATAGGCCGCCAAACATGGTGGCCACGCTTTAAGTTGACGGGCATTAACCAAGCGCACCGCGAGCATGGGTTAAAACACCTATAGGTGCCTGAATTACCGCCAGTTTCTGGCGGTCAGGCCGCGTTCGCCTGCTCCTGATTTATCTCCGAATTCAGCGTTTCGGCAATGAGGAACGCCAGCTCCAGTGATTGTTCTGCATTGAGGCGCGGATCGCAATGCGTGTGATACCGGTCGCCCAGACGCTCTTCGGTGATCGCGACCGCGCCGCCGACGCATTCGGTCACGTCCTGTCCGGTCATCTCGATATGGATGCCGCCGGGATGCGTGCCTTCTGCGCGGTGGACAGCGAAAAATCCCTTCACCTCTGTCAGAATGCGGTCAAACGGGCGTGTTTTGAAGCCCGTGTCCGATTTGACCACATTGCCGTGCATCGGATCACAGCTCCACACGACCTGATGCCCTTCGCGTTCAACGGCGCGGACCAGTTTGGGCAGGCCGTCTTCAACCTTTTCATGGCCGAACCGGCTGATCAGGGTCATTCGCCCTGCTTCCCGTTTCGGGTTGAGCTGATCAAGCAGCCGGATAAGATCGTCCGGCTGCAGCGACGGGCCGCATTTCATGCCGAGCGGATTGCCGATACCCCTCGCCCATTCGATATGCGCGCTGCCGGGGAAGCGTGTGCGGTCCCCGATCCAGAGCATATGTGCGCTGGTCGCGTACCAATCGCCGGTCAGCGAATCCTGCCGTGTCAGCGCCTCTTCGTAAGGGAGCAGCAACCCTTCGTGGCTGGTGTAAAAGCTGGTGCCTTGCAGCTGCGGCACGGTTGCTGGATCGATCCCGCAGGCTTCCATGAAATCGAGGGATTCGCCGATGCGGTCTGCCATCTCGGAAAACTTGTCGGTCCACGGCGTGCGGCCCATGAAATCGAGCGTCCACTGGTGGACCTGTTGCAGGTTGGCATAGCCGCCGCCCGCAAACGCGCGTAGCAGGTTCAGCGTGGCTGCGGCCTGACTATAGGCGCGCACCATGCGATTGGGATCATTGCGGCGCTGCACAGGGTCGAAATCGATGCCGTTGATGTTGTCACCAAAATAGCTCGGCAGCGTCATGTCGCCGATCGTCTCTGTCGCGGCGGAGCGCGGTTTTGCAAACTGGCCAGCCATGCGGCCAACCTTCACCACCGGGCGCTTGCTCGCAAAGGTCAGGACGACTGCCATCTGCAACAATACACGGAACGTGTCGCGGATGTTGTTCGGATGGAATTCGGCGAAACTTTCCGCGCAATCGCCCCCTTGCAGAAGGAACGCTTTACCGTTGGCGACATCGGCAAGGTCGGCTTTAAGCGCGCGAGCTTCCCCGGCGAACACCAGCGGCGGATAGTTCGACAGCGTCGCCTCCGCCTCTGCGAGTTCGGCTGCATCTTCGTAGTGCGGCAAATGCCGCGCTTCGTGAGACTTCCAGCTATCCGGTTTCCAGTTTTGAGCCATTTCGTATTCTTCTGATCTGAATTGAGAGCGCGCCGCTATATTGGGCGCATACTATCTGTAAAGCGCGAAAGGTGTTTGCGACAACATTATTTCGCGCTCACACTGATCGCACCGGTCACTGTCAGCGTCCGACAACCTCGGGTTTGACCGCCGCCGGGGCGGAATATGTCACTGGCACTTCAGGCGCTTCTGCCAATTCCTGCCCTTCCGGGATGATCGCAATCTTCATTGGCGTGCGCTGCCCGAAATATCGGTCTGCCAGGAATTGCATGATCTGCGGACTGGTCTGGGAGAAATCTACCAGCAGCGTGCGGAGCATTTCAGCGCGCTTTGGATCGGTGGTCGCCCCTTCCAGATTATACAGCCAGAACTGGTTGCCAGTCGAGGCACGCCGGATCAGCTGGCCTAGCGGTTCGGTTACGCGTTCCAGTTCGTCCGCCGTGGGCGGGTTGGTCGCCAGATCCTTTGCGATACGGTCCGCCTCGGCAAAGAAGATCGGCACGAAGTCCGGTTCTAGCTGGGCGAGAGCGGTGATGCGCCCGCCGGTGGGAATATCGGTCGGCCATTTCGAAAACGCCTGCGGAGCATAGCTTGCCCCGGCACGCTCGCGCAGCGCATCCAGCAGCCGGTTGCTGAACAGCTGGGTGAGGATTTCAAGCTGCCGCGATTCGCGGATGCTGTCCATGCCGCCGCCGCTTGGCCAGGAAATCACCGCCGCTGCCTGATTGGCATCGCCGCGATGTTTCAGCACGGTCGCCGTGCCATCAACTTCCGGGAAAGACGGGACGCGCGCTGCGATCTCTGCCGGGATCGGCTGAGCCGGAGGAAGCGCGCCGAATGTCGTGCGCAGTTTTTCAACAATCTCTTCGCGGTCGAATTCGCCGAAGACCAGCACCTCTACCGGCCCCTGCCTCAACAAAGGCTCCCACGCGGCGCGGAAACCTTCGGGCGTAACGGTTTCGAGCATTTCCGGGCTTGGCGTGGCAAACCGGGGGTCTTTGTCGGTCGAGAGATATTCAAGGTCACGGTTCAGGATACCGCCCGGACTGGTGGCAAACGTGCTGTAAGCAAGCTTCCCAGCAGCCTTGGCGCGGATTACGGGATCAGGGTCCCAGCGAGGCATGCCCAGCTTTGCGGCAAACAAATACAACTGATCGGCGACATCCGATGACCGGGTCTGCGCGGTGAAAGTAAACACCGCGTCTTCAATCGCGAAGTCAAAGCCGAGCTTGCGCCCGGTGGCCAGCCGGTCAATCTCGTTCTGGCCCAGTTCGCCAAGGCCTGATCCCACCAGCGCCACTTCGCCCAGCGGCGCGTAGACGGCGGTGCTTTCATCGAAACCGCGATACCCAGCGCCGAAACGCACCCTGACGGTGACGCGTCCCGGCTCTGCATTGTTCGACCACAAAAGCGCCTTCACCCCGTTGGCAAAATCGACCTGCTCCACTTCGAGCACGCCGAGCGGTTTTTCCGCCACGATGGTCCCCGGCTCCCCGATTGGGGGCAATTCATCAAAGGAGATTGTTTGCGCAGCAAGCCGGGCGGACCCGTCCTCGTCAACTTCACTCGCGAGGGCGAGTTTCAGGTTTTCGGGATCAGCTTCTCCGATTGCAGGCGTCACATAGACGGACCGCACGACGTCGCCTTCAAACAGCTTTTGCGTGCGCTCCAGCACTTCTTCGGGGACCAAGCGGTCTTTCATCCCGCGAAACACATCGAGCACGGTCTGCGAAGAAGCGACCGTCTCTCGTATGTCGACCGCGTTGACTAAATTGTCGGCAAGACGGCTACCCGCCTCCACGCTCGCCTGTTCGACCTGATTTGCGAACACCACGTCGAATTCGGCGGCTTCACGGTCGATCTCCTCCTGCGTTGGCGGATTGTTGATCGCGTCCTGAATGACGCTGCGCACATCGGCAAGCGCAGCCTCCCAGTCATCGGTCAGCGGCGCAAAGGTAACGAATGTCGCATCGGTTGAGCGGGAAATGTCGTCCTGCTGGACCTGCGCATAAAGGTATGATCCACCTGCGCGGGCGCGCTGTTCCAGTCGGCGGTTGATCAGCGCCTGCGCCACCGCATCCAGCAGCAACCCTTCGTTGTAAACGATAGTATCATCGACTTTGCGCCACGGACGCATCACCGCATATGTCAGGCTGCGCGGAAGATCGGGTTCGACGCCGACAGCAAGCTCGCCAATCGGCCAGCCGCTGCCCGCCGCTGTTACGGTTCCTTCGGGGGCGACAGGATCGCCAAAATCGGGTGCAACGGCCGCTTCGCCAGTGCCCTCCCAATCGCCAAACCATTGTTCGACAAGTCCTGCGAGAACGCGCGGATCGGCATCGCCTGCGACCACGATCACGGTGTTTTCAGGGCGATACCAGCGGTCGTAAAATTCCTGAACCTTTGGACCGTCCGCGCCCTGCAAGGTTTCCACCGTCCCGATTGGGTTGCGGATCGAAAGGCGCTGCCCGGCAAAAAATGTGCGCCGTGTAAGATCGGCCACCCGTTCCGAAGCGCCGCCGCGTTCGCGTTTCTCGGCAAGCACAATCGGACGTTCCGCCGCAACGTTTTCATCACTGAGAACGGGTTCGCGGATCATACCCGACAGCAGACGGAAACTTTCGGACAGTTTCGCCTGATTGATATCGGGAATGTCGAGTTTGTACGCGGTATGCGTCGGGCTGGTTTCCGCGTTGGCATCGCTGCCAAACGTCGCACCCAGCCGCTGCCATGCGCCGATCGCTTCGGCTTGACCCAGATATTTGCTTTCGCGGAACAACAGGTGTTCCAGGAGGTGGGCGTACCCCTGTTCCCAATCGCGTTCGTGCATCGAGCCTGCATCCACCCGCACGCGGATCGACATCTGTTTCGGCGGAACCCCGTTGCGGCGCACGGCATAGCGCAGGCCATTGTCCATCTTGCCGAACAGCCATTGTTCATCAACCGGGACATCGCTGCCTTCGTAAAGCCACGGAATTTCATCCCCGGTCTGAAGCGCGCGCGGTTCAGGTATGGACGGAACAGCAGCTGCGTCGGCTACGGCCACATCCTGAGCGGCGGCGGGAGACAGGAGAGCGAATGGCGCAGCGACAAGCGTTACGGTGGCTGCGACCCGGAAAAATACGTTCATGGCCGTACTATAGGAGCGCAAGCCATGAAGGGATAGTGAATGTATGGTGACAAATCGCATAGCAAAGCTTGCTTGTCGCAAGGTCCCGCGTGCCCTATTTAGAACTCATGTTTATTGAAACCGAAACCACACCCAACCCGTCGAGCCTGAAATTCATGCCCGGCCAGACCGTCATGCCCAGCGGCACGCGCGAATTCGCCTCGCCCGAAGCGGCAGAGGCCAGCCCGCTGGCACAGGCGATTTTCGACACGGGCGAGGTTGTGAACGTCTTTTTCGGCTGGGACTTTGTGACGGTCACAGCCGCCCCCGGTTCGCAGTGGTCGGCGCTTAAACCGCAGGTCGTCTCGATCCTGCTCGACCATTTTGTTTCGGAGGCACCGCTGTTTTCAGGCGGCAGCGCGGATGGGATCAACGTTCCGTCGGAAACCGACACGCTCGTGGTCGAGGACCGCGAGGAAGACGCAGAGACCGTCGCGGCGATCAACGAATTGCTTGAAACCCGCGTCCGCCCTGCGGTTGCCGGGGATGGCGGCGATATCGCCTATCGCGGCTTTTCCGACGGCGTCGTTTACCTCACCCTGCAAGGGGCGTGTGCCGGCTGTCCGTCCAGCACTGCAACCCTGAAACAGGGGATCGAAAGCCTGCTGAAACATTATGTGCCCGAAGTCGTTGAAGTGAGAGCAGCTTAGCTCCCTCACCGAACTCAAGGACTTTCATGACAAAGCAATATCACGACCACACCCTGTCCGACGAAGCACTCGGCCAGCTTTTCAATGATGCCCGCACCTATAATGGCTGGCTGGATAAAGATGTGTCGGACGAACAGCTCCATGCCATCTGGGACCTTCTCAAAATGGCCCCGACATCTGCCAACATGCAGCCTGCGCGCATCGTCTGGGTGAAGTCCGAAGAAGAAAAAGCCAAACTCTCCGAGTGCGCTTCCGAAGGCAATCAGGACAAGATCAAGGCAGCACCTGTCACTGCCGTTATCGGTTATGACATCGATTTCCACGAAGAGCTGCCGTGGCTCTTCCCCCACACCGATGCCAAAAGCTGGTTCGAAGGTGACGAAGAAGGCCGCAAGGAAGGGGCATTCCGCAATTCCGCATTGCAGGGCGCCTACCTCATCCTCGCCGCGCGCGCAGTCGGTCTCGATTGCGGCCCTATGTCGGGCTTTGACGCGGACAAGGTCAACTCTACATTCTTTGGCGACAATCCGCGCCACCGCGTCAACTTTATCTGCTCGGTGGGATACGGCGACCCTGAAACGATATTCGACCGCAGCCCGCGGCCGGAATTTGGCAAATTCAACTCCATCGTTTGATTTGCCGTTCGATCTGAATCTCTGACTTGCAGGGCGGCACAAGCTGAGGCAGTGCCTCCCTATGAGCATGTTGGACCGGACACTGGCGATAGACACCGCGACAGAGGCGTGTTCGATTGCCCTGTTCGAAAGTGGCACCCTGATCGCGAACGATCACCGCGTGCTCGGGCGTGGACATGCCGAACGGCTCGTGCCGATGATCGCCGATTTGCCTGATAAAGGTCGCGCAGGTCGTATCCTTGTCTCGCTAGGTCCGGGCAGTTTTACGGGCGTCAGGATCGGGATCGCCGCGGCCCGCGCCCTGGGCGTGGCGTGGCAGAGCGAGGTGTTTGGCTATCCGACCCTCGCCCTCATCGCAGCCATGGCGCGGGGCGCAGACGCAGCGCCTGTTACAGTGTGCATGAATGGCGGACACGGCGAATGGTTCGTGGCCGATTTCTCCGCAGCCGGAGAGCCGGTTGGCCCCCTCGCCTCCCTCACGCCCGAGATGGCCGCCAGACGCGGCGCGCATGATGTGATCGCAGGAAACAGAGCGGCTGAGCTGGGCGAATTGTTGGGGCCGCAAGAGCGCGAAATCCGCGAATGTCTGCCCGATGCGCGCGAATGTCTGCGCCTGCCATCCGATGCTCTTACGAAAGACATGACACCGATTTACGGGCGCGGCGCAGATGCCGTTCCGCAAAAAGAGCGCCGCGTAAAATGAACGCAGCCCCCTCCATCGTCGATCATATAATGGCCGTGATGGAAGCCGCTTTCGATCCGGCTTTCGGCGAAGCGTGGAATCGCAGGCAGGTTTCCGATGCGCTGGCCATGCCCAGCACACATGCGCTGGTTGTCGATCAAGCTGGCGGATTGCTCACCTGCGGCACCTGCGATCAGGCTGCCGGGTTCGTAATGACCCGCCATGCCGCCGATGAAGAGGAATTGCTGCTGATCGCGGTGAGGCCGGAACATCGCGGGCGCGGGCTTGGCGCGGCGTTGATCCAGCACCTCATCCCGTCGGCACGGTCCCGCAGCACCGCGCGCATCTTCCTCGAAATGCGCCGCGGCAACCCGGCGGTCCATTTGTACCGCAAGTTCGGTTTCGAACCAATTGGCGAACGGCCCAACTATTACCAGCTAAATGATGGAAGCCGCATCGATGCCATTACATTTGGCTGCAACCTTCCGACTATGTAATAATGTATCTTTGGATGTGACAATTATTCGATGGACTTGCATTGCCCCTGACCTTCATTCATGACCGCCCAATCAGGAAACAATATCCTGAAATACAATGTAATTGAGGAACTCTCATGGACGACTTGGAAATCGAAATGAAAGAGACGCTGATCACTTTGACCAGCGATATTGTTGCAGCACATGTAAGCAATAACAACGTGACAGTAGAAGACGTGCCGGCTTTGATCACGAATGTGTATTCGGCGCTGTCCAATCTGGGTGATGATAATTCGGCGGACGAACCGCGGCCAGAACCGGCAGTGACGATTCGCTCCTCGATCAAGAAAGATCACATCGTCTGTCTCGATTGCGGCAAGAAAATGAAGATGCTCAAACGGCACCTTTCAACAGAGCACGGCATGTCTCCGGAAGAATACAAGGCGCGCTGGGAGCTGCCCGCGGATTATCCGCTGGTTGCCCCAAATTATGCGGAAACGCGGCGCGATCTGGCCAAGAAAATCGGTCTCGGCAGGAAGCCGGGCAGTGGACGCGGCCGCAAGAAATAGGCCGGCGGTCGCCTGCATCTGCAGCAATGGCTGTGGGCAGGCGATGCCAAGCCAACTTGAGAAAGTCACCCCGTCTCGTCTAAGAGGCGGGGTGCTTTCTTTTCAGGCTGTGATACGCGATGTAATGCGGCGTGACTGGCGACGGAGTGATAGTTGAACCAGAAGATCGATCTTGAGCAATTGTGCGCTGAAAAGGGTCTGCGGATTACCGAGCAGCGCCGGGTGATCGCAAAAGTGCTGTCTGAAAGCGATGACCATCCCGATGTCGAGCTGCTGCACGAGCGCGCCTCTGCGGTCGATCCGAAAATCTCCATCGCGACCGTTTACCGCACCGTCAGGCTGTTTGAAGAGGCCGGCATCCTCGACCGGCACGATTTCGGCGATGGCCGGTCCCGCTATGAACCCGTGCCAGAGGCGCATCACGATCATCTGATCGATGTCGAAACCGGCAAGGTGGTCGAGTTCGTCGATCCCGAAGTGGAATCGCTGCAGCGTCAGATCGCGGAAAAACTCGGCTACCGTTTGGTCGATCACCGGATGGAACTGTACGGCGTCAGGCTTTCGCGCGATGACTGACGATCCGGTCGAATACGGCGTGGACGGGTCTAGCGAGAAAGTCTGGGATTTGCGCATCGCCGCTGCAAGGGGAGAGGATACCCCGTTATCCGCAGGCGGCTGGCTGCGCATCACGGTGCGGGCGACCTGCCTTGCGATATTGATGCTGGTGTTCGTGCCGCTGCACTACATTTACCGCATTTTCGCCTACGGCTCGCCCTTCCCCATGCTCTTCCTGCGTTATGCCGCGCGCATCTCGGGTGCGAAGGTGGAGACGCACGGCACTCACCTGAAACGCGATGTCTTTTATGTCGCCAACCATGTTTCATGGCTCGACATCCTGTCTCTGGCAGGGGCCAGCGGGACAGCATTTGTGTCAAAGGCGGAACTTGCCAGCGCACCGCTTGTCGGATGGCTCGCGTCGCTCAATCGCACCGTGTTTGTGAAACGCGAACACCGGCTCGGCGTCGCAGAGCAAATCAATGCCCTTAAAGAGGCGCTGGCTGACAACTGGGCTGTCACTGTCTTTCCCGAAGGGACGACCACAGACGGCCAATCGCTGTTGCCGTTCAAAACCAGTATGCTCAGCGTGCTGGAGCCGCCACCGCCCGGTGTGATGGTGCAGCCGGTGCTGCTCGATTACGGATCGGTTGCCGAATGGATTGGCTGGATCGGTGAGGAAGGCGGCCTGAACAACGCCAAACGCGTCCTGGCGCGCAAAGGGACATTTCCGCTGAAAGTGCACTTCCTCGAACCGTTCAGCCCCGCCGATTTTCGCGGACGCAAAGCTATCGGTGCAGAGGCGCGCCGCCGTATCGAAGAGGCGCTATGCGAAGCGCTGGGCAAGCCGGTGAGGCAGTTTGCGCACGATGTGCCGCCCATCCGCTATGTCGCCAGCCGCGGTCCCGAAGTGCCCAGCGAAACCGAGCTGTAAGGCAACAGCTCTAAAGCCCGGCCCTTACCAGCCAGTCATGGAACAGACGCACAGGGCGGGCTTCCAATGCGGTTGGCTTGCACACGAACCAATAGCTGTATGGGCTTTCCACGCTCTCGTTCGAAAGATGGGTCAGGCGGTTGTCAGCCGCGCGGCGCATGTGGTCATCATGCATAATCGCAATGCCCAGACCCTGCGCAGCCGCTTCCAGCATGAGAAGGCCCGAATCGTAGTGGTCGATAGCGGCGGCCTCCATGTTCTCCAGGCCATGCGCTTTTTTCCACGCAGTAAAGCTTTCAGGCAGTTCGTTGTGGATCAGGAATGTCTGACGCGCGAGGCTTTCCGGCGTGATTTCATCCCCGACGGTGCGCGCAATATCCTTGCTACAGATGGCGTGGACCAGATTGTGGTCGAGCCTGACCGCATGCAGCCCTGATGCGGGGCCGCGCGACAGAATGATCGCCGCGTCCAGAGTATCGCCCACCCGGTCCTCAAGATGCGGGCCGGTGTCGATATCAATGTGAAGCAGCGGATGCCGCTTGCGCAGCTCTGCGAGGCGCGGGAACAGGCGCTGGCTGCCGAACAGCGGCAACACGCCGAGGCGCAGACGCAGCAGCGATATATTGTCAGACTGACTTTCAACCGCGCGGGTCAGCGATTCCAGATGCGGGTTCACCGCCTCGTAAAACGCCTGCCCTTCATCTGTCAGCTGCATCGACTGGCGGGCGCGGGTGAACAGTTTTTTCCCGACAAATTCTTCCAGATTGGTGATGCGGCGCGACAATGCCGACGGGCTAAGCCCGATCTCCTCAGCCGCAGCGCGGGCCGATCCGAGACGGACCGTACGCATGAACGCTTCCAATGCGCGCAGGGGTGGCAAACGGCGTGATGGCATCAGACATTCTCCTCTTCGCGAGAAGATACGCGTTACCAAAATAAAGGATGCAAAAAATCGAAGGACGAACCGAAAAAAAGTGAATTTTGTGCGTTTATTGCAATTCACTCGCAGCTTCAGGAGGGCACGGTGCGTGCAGACGCAGACGTTTGACGTGGGTTTCGTCCGCCGCTGTTACCTCAATTCGCCAGCCGCTGGGATGTTCCACAATCGCGCCGACCGGTGGTACCTGCTCTGCCAGAACAAAGGTCAATCCGCCAAGAGTATCGACCGATTCTTCCACTTCCGCGAGGTGCGGGTCCACAGTTTTTGCCACATCGTCCAGTTCAGCGCGGGCATCGCAGTCCCACATCCCGTCACCAATCGGCACGATCAGCGCCTCGGGCGTTTCGTCATGCTCATCTTCGATTTCGCCGACGATCTCCTCGACCAGATCTTCAATCGTGATGATCCCGTCCGTGCCTGAAAATTCGTCGAGAACAATCGCCAGATGCACCCGGCGCGCACGCATATCGGCCAGCACATCCAGCGCGCCGCGCGATTGCGGCACGTAAAGCGGTTGGCGCATCAGCACCGTCCAGTCACGCGGGGGCTGTTTGCCATTGGCGAGGAAGGGGAACACGTCCTTGATATGGATCATGCCGATCACATCATCCAGCTTGTCGCGGTAGACAGGCAGGCGTGAATGGCCGTTTTCGCTGAACACCTCGACCAGTTCTTTCCAGCTTGTCGAGGCATCCACACCGACAATCTCGCCGCGCGGAACGGCCACGTCATCGGCGTCATGTTCGCTGAAATGCAGCAGGTTGCGCAGCATCTGGCGTTCAACCGGGGAAAGGTCGCCATTGCCGCCGCCGTCCTGATTGTCGGCCTCACCGACGTTCTCATCTTCATGCTCGTCGATGGCTTCTTCAAGCTGCGCACGCAGACTGCGATCGCCATCACCGGCACCGAGAATTTTTCTGATCGCGAGCCAAAGCCCGCTGCTACTCTCCGCGTCTCCGGCGGGGGATTGGGAATCGGGCATTAGTTTCGTGTGGCCCTCATATGTGCGCCTGTCATGTCCGGTCCCCATATGGGTCCGGAATACCCAGTTTTGCAAGTATCCGCGTTTCCAGGGCTTCCATTTCCTCAGCTTCGTCGTCCGAGTGGACATGATCGTGCCCGGCAAGGTGCAACAGGCCGTGAACGATCAGATGCGCGCAGTGGTGCTCCAGAATGACGCTCTTCTCCTGCGCTTCGCGTGCGCAGGTTTCATGAGCCAGCGCAATATCGCCAAGCATGACCGGCGGGCCTTCGGATGCGAGATCGAGCAATTCGTCTCGCTCAAGCATCGGAAAACTGAGCACATTGGTCGGCTTGTCCCGCTCTCGCCATTCGCGATTGAGGGCGTGCACCTCGCCATCGGTGGTGAAGAGCGCGCTGACCATCAGCCGCGCGTTATCCAGCGCAGGTTCGCCCTCAGCCACCGCATTGGCGGCTGTTTCGGCAAGCGCCTTCCACCTGCCAGCGGGCCAACCCTTAATGTCGATGTCGAGCTGCAAGGTTACTGCGTCGGCCCTTCGTACGCCTCGACTATCCGGCCAACAATCGGATGGCGCACCACATCTGCGGCGGTAAAGCGGATTGTACCGAAACCATCGATGCCTTCCAGCTTGTCCACACCATCAGCCAACCCGCTCATGCGGTCGCCGCCCGGAATATCGACCTGACGCGGATCGCCGCAGATCACCATCCGGCTGTTCTGGCCAAAGCGGGTAAGGAACATTTTCATCTGTTCCTTAGTCGTGTTCTGCGCCTCGTCCAGAATCACGAAAGCATCGGCAAGCGTGCGGCCGCGCATGAACGCGATAGGCGCAATCTCGATCTCTCCGCTTTCGATGCGGCGCTCGACCTGCTCGGGCGGCATACAATCATACAGCGCATCGTAGAGCGGGCGGAGGTACGGATCGACCTTGTCTTTCATATCACCGGGCAGAAAGCCGAGCTTTTCACCTGCCTCCACCGCTGGACGCGACAGGATCAGACGCTGGACGCTGCCGGTGATGAGCTGGCTGACGGCCTGCGCCACAGCGAGGTAGGTTTTGCCCGTCCCTGCCGGGCCAAGCGCAAAGATAATGTCATCGCGCGCAAGGCTGCGCATGTAAGTCACCTGCGTCGCGCTGCGCGGCACGATGGTTTTGCGCCGCGTGCGGATCATGATCGGCGGCGCATCTTTTTCGCCCGAGATAATGCCTTCCAGCGTCGGCTCGTTCGACATCGCGATTAGCGCCTCGATGGCGCCAGCATCCAGATCCTGACCCATGGCCAGACGGTCATACATCGTGTTGAGGGTATCGCGGGCTCTGGCGACGTTGTCTTCCGGCCCTTCGATCAGGATCTTGTCGCCGCGCGCATGGATCATTACCGACAGCCGGTTCTCAACCTGCACCAGATTGGCGTCAAATTGCCCGAAAAGCGGGCCGAGCAGCGACTGGTCATCAAAGCTGATTTCGACGCTGGCACGGCGCGATTCGCGAATGGGTGTGGGATCGGGCGAGAGCTTTGGCTCACGCTTGGGATCGGCTGATCGGGTTGGTCTGCGGCCCATAGGTTCCTTTTCATGTCGGCGCACCATGACGCGCCGCTCTGAGTCGGAAAGGTAAGCGCAAACATACGCAAAGCAAGCTGGTGACACTCCTCAAACAGTGGAAAGTAACGCACTTGTCATGCGAAGGTTCAGATCGCCGCGACCTCTCGCAGCGCCCCTTCAAGCGAATTGGGACCAGCTTCGACAAGGTTCACTTCGACCAGATCGCCAATCGTGACATCGCCTTCGAACCAGACCGATTGCAGCCATGGCGATTTGCCGAGCCACTGGTTTTCAAATTTGCCCTTACGCTCGACCAGCACGGTGCAGTTCTGCCCTGCCTTGGACGCGTTGAAAGCCTTTTGATTGCGGTTCAACCGTTCTTGAAGGCGCTGAAGACGGTCATCCATGACCTCCTTCGCGATCTGGTTGTCCATTGTTGCAGCAGGCGTGCCGGGACGCGGCGAGTATTTGAAGCTGTATGCCTGCGCATAGCCAACCTCATCGACGAGGCTGAGGGTGTCTTTGAACTCCGCCTCGGTTTCTCCGGGAAAGCCAACGATGAAATCACCCGACAGCGCGATGTCGGGCCGCGCTGCTCGCACTTCCTCCAGCAGCCTGAGATAGCTTTCGGCGGTGTGCTGGCGGTTCATGGCTTTGAGCACGCGGTCATTGCCGGATTGCACCGGCAGATGCAGGTATGGCATCAGTTTTTCCACCTCACCGTGACACGCGACAAGGCCGGGAGTGAAGTCATTCGGATGGCTTGTCGTATAACGAATGCGGTGCAAATCCGGTATCTTGGCAAGTTCTCTTATCAAGCCGTCGAGCCCGATTGATCTGCCCTTTGCATCGTCACCGCTCCACGCGTTTACGTTCTGACCCAGCAGCGTGATTTCGCGCGCACCATTGTCGACAATGCGCATTGCCTCATCGACCAGATCGCCGAATGGACGGGAGATTTCCGAGCCTCTCGTGTACGGAACCACGCAGTAAGTGCAGAATTTATCGCACCCTTCCTGCACGGTCAGAAACGCGGTCGGAAACCGCTTTTTACGCGCTGGCAGGCTATCGAATTTCGCGATTGCGGGCATGTCGGTATCGGTTGCCCGCTCGCCCTTCACCGCTTTGTCCAACATGTCTGGCAGGCGGTGATAGGCCTGCGGCCCTACCACCATCGAAACGGACGGCGCGCGCGACATGATTTCTTCGCCCTCGGCCTGAGCAACGCAGCCGGCAACCGCGATCATCGGCGCTTTCTTCTGGGTCTTACCCTTGGTCAGGCGGCCGATATCGGAGTAGATTTTCTCCGCAGCCTTCTCGCGAATGTGGCAGGTATTCAGCACCACCAGATCGGCGTCCTCACCATCGGGCGCCTGGCTAAAACCTTTTTCGTTCAGCAATTCGCCCATACGCTCGCCATCATAGACGTTCATCTGGCAGCCGAAGCTTTTGACCCGGTAGGTCTTGGGAGGAGTATCGGTCGGTTTCATGATGCCGGCGCGTTTAGCGGGAAGGCGCGGCGGGATCAATCGGTGCGGTGCGCATTTGCGAGGCTGGCGGCACGGCGCAAATCCTTCTCGCGCCCGAACCGGGTGAGAATTTCGATCAACTCATCACGGTGCGGGACGAAGAGTTCTCGATGATCGACCATGACCGCCTGTCTGGTTTCAGGCTCGACCGGTTCCCATTTGCCGTCCGCCTCAACCTCCAGACCGTGCATGAACTCAATCTCGACCTCCGGTTCTGACCACCAGCCAAAGCGCGCGGAACGGAACATGGTTTTGCCGTTATCGGGCGTGTCGGTCAGCGGCAGGCGGCGATAAAGCGCATCGATATCCTTTCGCGACACCAGAACGTCGATATCGGAAATCGTGTCAGGGTTACCGCCGTGCAATTCCACCGCTGCGCTGCCGATTATCCACCAAGGCTCTGCTGCGTCCTTCAAAGCGTCTGCAAGCTGGTGCAGCGAGCGGTGAAGCGCAGACTTAGTCATCCTTTTCGCGCCGCGACCTATGGACACACGGTTCGAGCGGGCGGTGGCTGACACCGGGGTGCGGCTTATCCGCCTCGCCGCATTCTACCTCTGGCTTGGAAACCGCATTGGCCGCCACCACTGCGCCCGCATCCTCGCTGCCATAGGCGGCGATCCATGCGAGGCAATCGGCGAGCGGCCTGATCCTGTGCTTGGTAATCCGGCCCGCTTCGGGCGCGCAATTGATCACATATTCTTCGGCTGCCGGTGCTTCGCTGAAACGGGAGAAGCGGCGGAGCAATTCGCCGCGTTCGTTAAAGACCGTGCGCCGCGTGTCATTCGTCATCGCATCGCCGCGATAGAACGGGGAGGTGTTGAACATGTAGGCGGCGACTTCGGGATACTTGATCGAAATTTCCGTGGCGAGCGCCCCGCCAAGCGAATGTCCGGTCACGACCCAGGGAACATCATCGTCCCAGCGCGCCATTTCCGCTTTGAAATACCGGATCGCGATGTCGGCCTGATCATCGCGCAGCGTGCCGTAAAAGATATCGCTGAACCCGTCGAAATCGGTCCCGCGAAAAGCCATTATGCGGGCAATCGGTTGCCGCTCTCCGCGATCACCGGGCGGGCCGAATTGTTCGAATACCTCGTAGCCGAACCCCTTTTCGGAATCTTCCTCGGCAATTTCCAGCCGGTCCAGCTGGGTCAGCGCAGGGCCAAGGTTGCCGTAAAGATCATCGTCGCCGGTGTAAGCGTTGGTCGCGGCCATCGCGAAAGGATAGGCATCAACCGCCGCATCGCGCACAAATGCGCACCACCCGCCCGGTTCAGACCGGCACGGGGAGCGCGATTGGGTAATGTCGGGATAGGTGACGCAGCCGCTCAATATCAGCAGCGAAAACGCAGCCAGCGCGCGGCGCAGCGTCACCTTTCCAGTCCTGTGATGATCAGGAGACAATGGCTTTCACAATCTTGCCCGGCTGTGCGGGTGGCTCACCCTTTGGCAGGGCGTCGATGTGGTCCATGCCTTCGGTGACCTGGCCCCATACGGTGTATTGCCCGTCGAGGAATTCCGCATCGTCAAAACAGATAAAGAACTGGCTGTTCGCGCTGTCCGGCACCTGTGTACGGGCCATCGAGCAGGTGCCGCGAGTGTGCGGTTCGCTATTAAATTCCGCTTTCAGGTCAGGCTTGTCACTGCCGCCCATGCCGGTGCCGGTCGGATCGCCGCCCTGCGCCATGAAGCCGGGGATCACGCGGTGGAACACAACGCCGTCGTAAAAGCCTTCGCCGACCAGTTCGGTAATGCGTTCGACGTGGCCGGGGGCAAGATCGGGGCGCAGTTTGATAACCACGTCCTTGGTCGCGCCATCGCCGGTGTCGAGGGTGAATGTGAGTGTGTCGGCCATTGTTGAATCTCCTTGTATTTGCGGCTCCCTATAAAGATTTGGCGGCGAGAGTCACCAGCCCAGATCACAGCCCGCCTTGCTTTTCGGTTTGGCGGTTCTAAACCCGCAATCATGATCGATCCGGGGCATCTTCATCACGACACGATGGTGGCGGACGCTATCGATGAAGAAGTGCGTCCCGATGACCGAATCGATGATGAACGCCATGACGAGGAAAACCGGCTAAAACCGGAGTATATCCGGGGCGTGCGGGACGCTCTGGAGGCAGGCGACAAGGGCGCGGTTTACGATTTCGTAGAACCGTTGCACCCGGCAGATATCGCCGACCTTATCGAATTGCTGGACAATCATGAACGGGCGCTGCTTGCGACCGCCATCAGCGATTTGATGACCAGTGATGTGGTCGCCGAACTTAACGATCACGTCCGCGAAGTGATGATGGAGGCGCTCGAACCTGGCGCAGTCGCCACCATCGCGGAACAGCTGGAAACCGATGACGCGGTCCAGCTGCTCGAAGATCTCGACGAAGATGACCAGAAAGCGATCATCGCAGAACTGGACCCTGAAACGCAGGCCGCGGTCAATTCCGCGCTCGCTTATCCGGAGGAAACAGCGGGCCGGTTGATGAACCGGCATGTCATGGCGGTGCCCGAGCATCTGACCATCGGCGACCTCATCGATTTTCTGCGCGAAAACGGCGATCTGGAGCATGATTTCCACGAAGTTTTCGTGATCGACGCCGCGCATCACCCGGTCGGCACATGCGCACTCAACTGGATTTTGACGACACCGCGCACGGTCAAGCTGACCGACGTGATGAAACGCGACCAGACCTTGATCCCCGCAGGGATGGATCAGGAGGAAGTCGCGCTGATGTTCCAGAAATATGCGCTGATTTCTGCTGCTGTGGTTGATGAAAGCGGGCGGCTCGTCGGGCAGATGACCGTGGACGATATCGTGCACATCATCTCCGAAGAAGCGGGCGAGGACGCCCTGTTGCTGTCCGGTGCGGGTGATGGCGACATCAACGAGCCGATCCGGGAGGCGTATTCCAGCCGCGTGCGCTGGCTCATCGCAAACCTTGGCACGGCAGTGGTCGCCTCTGCCATCATCGCGTTTTTCGGCGCGGCTATCGAGCAATTGGTTGCGCTCGCGGTGCTGATGCCGATTGTCGCGAGCATTGGCGGAAATGCAGGCACGCAGACGATGGCTGTGTCCGTGCGCGCTATCGCGACCAACCAGCTGACCCGCGCGAACACGCGGCGCATCCTGTGGCGCGAGCTGCGCGTGGCCGTGCTGAACGGCGCGACCGTGGCGGTGCTGATCGGTGTTGCTGCAGGGCTGCTTTATTCGCCGCTGATGGGTCTCGTCATCGCGACAGCCATGATCATCAATATCGCAGTCGCCGGGCTTGCCGGGGTGCTCGTCCCGGTGATTTTTGAGCGGCTCAATCAGGACCCGGCGGTCGCATCATCGGTTTTTGTGACCATGATCACCGATTCGATGGGCTTTTTTGCGTTTCTGGGCCTCGCTGTTGTTAGCGGGCTGGTGTCGATGGGTTGATCTCTCCTGTGGGGACGCCAGATTGAGACACATGCCGCTTCACATGACCAAAATCGCGTTCGGTGCGAAAAGCTGGAAAGATCTGGCTGGCTGGTACAAGAACCGCAGCGAAATCGCGCTCACCACGAAGTATCGCCCGACCCGGCATGAAGAGATGGTCGGCGGATCGCTTTACTGGATACTCAACCATTCGCTGGTTGCACGCTCGGAAATCCTGAGCTTCACCGAAACGCCTGATGGCCGCTGGAACATCAACCTCAAACCGGAACTCGTCCGTGTGCATCAAAAGCGAAAGCGCGCACATCAGGGTTGGCGTTATCTCACCGATGACAATGCGCCGGCTGACTTAGCTGATGGCGAGGATGTTGGCGATGTGTTGCCCGGCAAAATGGCGGCGAAACTGGAACGGCTCGGGCTGATCTAACCAAACGGCGGTGCCCCGAACCACACCCAGACCGCCGCAGCGATGGAAACGGCCAAAGCCGCTGCCGCCCTGCCCCATGGCATCGCGCCAAGCCCTTCGATTTCAGGCGGAGCCTCGCGCTTTCCTGTGATCATCGGGCCGACAAGGTCATCGAGGCGGATGAACGAATAGATGCTGATCGCCGCGATATGAAGCGCCACCATGCCCAGCACCACATACAGGAAATCGGCGTGCCAATCGGTCAGCGTGTCGGCGGTCGCAATACCGACGAGCGAATTGAGCGGACCGGTCGCGCCGTCATAGGGATCGCCAGCGAATAGCCCCATCCCGACCTGCGTCAGCATCACGCCGAGCAGCGTCAGCACCGCCAATGCGCCCAGCGGATTGTGGCCCATCTGGTCATATACGCCGCTGCGCCCGCGCAGATACGCCCATACCCTGACCGGCCCGCGCACAAAGTCTGAAAAGCGCGCTGTCCGGGTGCCGATAAATCCCCAGATGATACGAAACAGCAGCACCGCAAACAGCGTCACGCCAAGCCGCGTATGCCACCACCACAGCGAGTTTTCAGCCGTGTACCACATCGCGAATATGAGGCCGACGAAGCTCCAATGGGTCAGCCGGATCGGCAGGTCCCAGACTTTAACCGGTCGGGTGGCCATGATGCGCCAGCCGGATCAGTCGGTCTTGAGACGGAATTTGTCGTGGCAGCCTTTGCATGTTCCGCCGAGCGTCTTCACCTGCTCGCCGACAGCCACCGCGTCTCCGCTGGCTGCGACGGTGACCATTTCGGCGCTCGCATCGACAAAGTTCTGCGCGGCCTTTTCAAAGCCTGCGGGGTCTTCCCAAATCGTGGACAAGGCTTCGGTGTCGTAGCCGTCATCGACGCCAGTGCCTTCGGGGAAATAGCCGCTGACCAATTGGGCGCGTTCGCTGATGTCAGCCGCCGAAGTTTCGATGGCGGTAAAATCAGGCTCGCCGCTTTCCAGCTGGGTGCGGATCACTTTGAATGCGTCGCTGATGCTTTCAAAATTGTCCTGCCGCTGGTCAATCACTTCCGGCTCGTCCGCTGCGGCAACCGCCTCTGTTTCGCTCGCAGGCTCTGCTCCGCACGCGGCAAGCAAAGCCAGCGATACGGCGGCTGCGGTGAGGCGGATTTTCGGTGCAATGGTCATCAAAACGCTCCTGTAAAGAGAGGCACTAGGCGCATGAGATAATCCCGGTGGTAAGCCTAACCGCTCATTCCCTTACGGCAAGCGGTTTGTGGCGGCTCGCCGTGTCTGCCCGATCAACGGCCAGCCAGTTCAGGCGCGGCTTTTTTCAGCGACGCGGCGCAGGGCATTTACGTAAACATCGGGGGCCTGCGCACCGGGTATCATGAATTTGCCGTTCACGATCATCGCTGGGACACCTGATATGTTGAGATCCCACGCCTCGCGTTCTTCGGCAATGACCCGCGCCTCCAGATCGGCATCGTCCAGCGCGGCCTTTGCAGCTTCGCGGTGAAGGCCGTTTTCCGCAGCAATATCCAGCAGGACAGCGCGCTCCCCGATCCGTCGCCGGTGATTGAAATGCGCGCGGAACAGCGCGAGTTTCAACTGCGTCTGCACACTGGGACCAGCCTGTTCCAGCGCGAAGGTCAGCAATTTGTGCGCATCGCGCGTGTTCCACATCATCGCCGGCGGAGCCTCTGCTTCATCACCATCATATGCGAGCGACACACCCGCCTTTTCCGCAATGGCCTTCATCTGCCCGCGCACCGCAGCGCCCTCTTCGGCGGAGCGGCGGTATTTGCGCTGGAGATGCGCCTCCTGCTCCTCACCCTCTGCCGGCATATCGGGGTTGAGTTCAAACGGACGCCAGCGGATTTGCGCCTCAATTTCGCCGTCCAGCTGTTCCAAAGCCTGGGTAAGCTGGCCATAGCCGATGGCGCACCATGGGCACATGACATCGGAATAGATGTCGATGGTCAGCTGCTGGGCTGCACTCATTTCGTTTTCTCCAGCCACCATTTCAGCAGGCTGTGCGCGATGGCCGTAGGCGGCGGCGCGGTGAAGGCAGTTTCGGTCCCGTCCCCTTCGTATCCGCGCGAATGCTGCACTGCGTGTTCCACCTCTTCGCGGGAGAACCAGCGCGCCTCTTCCAACTCCTCGACATCCAGAGTGATGTCGGTTTCGTCGGTCTTCGAATAGCATCCGATCATCAGCTGGCTGGGAAATGGCCACGGCTGGGTGGCGATATATTCGACATCGCGCACCCGCAGCCCTGCCTCTTCCCAAACCTCGCGCGCGACCGCCTCTTCGATGGTCTCGCCCGGTTCGACAAAGCCCGCGAGCGCGGAAAAACTGCGCGGCGGGAAGCGTGGCTGACGGCCCAGCAGCAGGCTGCCGCCATTCACCTCAGCGTTTTCGACCAGCATGATCGTGACAGGATCGGTGCGCGGGAAATGCTGTGCGCCGCAGGCACCGCAAGTGCGCTGCCAGCCGCCTTTGGCAGGTTTTGTGCCCGCGCCGCATTTGGCGCAAAATTTGTGCCGCGCGTGCCAATCGACCAGGCTGCGCGCGCCGCCATAAATGGCGAGATCAGGCGGGCTTAGCTGCTGGATCGCAGCCCATGCGCGCGGCATTGCATAGGCTGGCCCCGTCGCTCCATCATCGGGAACGGCAGCGAAACAGGCCTTCTCATCCAGCAAGCCCAGGAAAACCAGTTCTGCATCGGAATCGATATCGGCAAGCGTGCCCCAGATGAGACCGCCCATCTCGTCAATTTGCGGCAGCAGTCCATCGAGCATCAGAACCTTTGCGCGCCAGTCCATCCGCGCGGCCAGTGCGTCGGGATCAACCCGGATCAGGTCGGCGCGGTCTATTGGCGACCCGGCAAAGGCAATCGGGCCTGTGCGGGCCAGCTCTGGATGGGCAGGATGGTTCATCACGCCCCCATATTGGTGCGCATTGCAGCGGTGTCTTTCTGCAATGCGGCGAGAAACTCTTCCCTGATGGGGTAGGTGTCGGTCGGCATATACTGCGTCCACAACGCGGTCCGCAGGCCAAGATTGTAATCGACCGCCGCCAATGTACCGGCAGCGCCGCCCCAGCCGAATGTCCCGTTGACCACGCGTCCGCCAGCGCCGTGCCCTTCGCCAGCGATCCACGATCCGGTCGTATCCACCGTCTTGGGTAGCAAGTCCGAGGTGCCGACGCGCACGGCCATCTCGCTCATCACTTCGGTGCCATCGATCGTACCATAGCCGAGCAGCATCCGCAGGAACCGGTCATAGTCGCGGGGAGAAGACACAAGTCCTCCGCCGCCCGAAGGGACGCTGGGCGCATCGGTGTAGATCGTGGCCTCTGCCGGGTCGAGCGGGAGCGGGAAGCCGCCGAGAATGCCGTAATTGTCCGTCATGCGGGACAATTCGCTGGTGGGCACTGTCATCCAGGTGCTGTCCATACCGCAGGGCGTGAAAATCCGTTCGGACAGGAATTCTTCAAAGCCCATGCCCGATGCCACTTCGATCACGCGGCCAAGCAGGTCGATACTGCAGGAATAGCTCCACTTGGTCGCCGGCTGATACATCAGCGGAAGACCGGCGAGCCGATCGGCCCATTCCTCCAGATTTGGTGCAGGTGTGACAATCGGGATGCCCGGTATCGGAATTCGGCTGACGCGGCCGCCGACGAGGCCGTTTTGCTGATACGCCTCAAGCAGCGGACCTTTGCTGGTTATCAGATAACCCAGCCCCGCCGTGTGGGTCAGCAACTGGCGAATCGTGATAGGCTTCGCAGCCGGAACCGTGTCAGCCAGCGAACCAGCCGGATCGACCAGCACCTGCATATCCCGGAACGCTGGGATCACATCGTGAAGCGGCTGGTCCAGACCCAGCACCCCGTCATCAATCAGCATCATGATTGCCATGCCGGTAACCGGCTTGGTCATGGAGTAGATTCGGTAGAGCGAATTTTCATCGACCTGCGCCGGCCGGCCAAAACCCAGCGTTCCCCCGCCGACCGTGTGTGCGTGCGGTTCCTGACCGTTGCCGAATGTCAGGAAAAGGTTCGCAACCTTGCGCTCGGACACATATTTGTCGGCAAGGGCCGCGACAGTGGGCCATGTCTGACTGACATCGTGCGCCAGCAGACTGCGGCCAAATGGCAATGCCGCCATTGCCGCACCGGCCGCAAGATAACCGCCGCCCCGGAAAAGCGTGCGCCGTGAAAGGTCGGTGGTGTCGAAATTGCGAAATGCCATGGGGTTCTCTCTCAAGGGGGACTCAATTGATCGCTGTGTGGGACGTTTGGCTTGAGTGGTCAATCAAGACTTGTTTTTGCGCGGTGTGCTATCCATATAACACACATGTTTAACTTACTCGCTTGGCTGTTTGGCCTGATATCGCTCGATATTGTCATTCCTGCTACGATCCCGTTTCTGGGTTGGGGGAACTGGCTGGCGCTGCCCCTGATCATCATCGGGGTGATTTTCGGCGCCTTGTCTTCCAGCACGTCGGGGCGCAATTTCTGCCTCATCGTCCTGTTTGTTGCGGCCGTCCGGCTGTCTATCGGCGGCGGCATATTCTAAGCGCGCTCAGGCGAGCGCGAGCCTAGCCGCCTTCGCAAAGAGGGTTGGCAGTCCGGCCTGATCCAGATCGGCAACAGGCCACCATTCGCCCTCCCCATCGGGCGCGCTTTCCGCCTGTGCGTGCTGCACAGTCAGCGTCAGATGTGCATGAGTAAAAGTGTGCTGCACAGCTCCGACATTGCGCCAATCGGCGGCTATCGGTGCGGTGCCTGACCCGTCGGCGCGAGCGGTCCAACCATCATCGGGCAATGAACGCATCCCGCCCAGCATTCCTGTCCCCTCGCGTGTGACCAGCCAGACGTGATCATTGCGTTCAATCCAGAACGCCGTACCGGTCCGTTCCGGTTTGGGCTTTTTGACAGGCTTTACCGGCAACCGCTCCGGATCGCCCGCTTTTCTGGCTTCGCAATAATCTCCAATCGGACACAGCAGGCAGCGCGGCGATCTCGTGGTGCAGATGCTGGAGCCGAGGTCCATCATGGCCTGCGCAAAATCGCCCGAGCGGTCATCCGGCGTGATCTCCTCCGCCCTGATACGGATCGGTTTGCGTGCGCCGGGCAATGGTTCTGCGATGTTGAACAGGCGCGAAACCACCCGTTCGACATTGGCATCAACCACCACCGCCCACTCGCCAAACGCAATGGCTGCGATTGCTGCAGCGGCGTATGCGCCCAGACCGGGCAACTGGCGAAGCTCGTTCTCGCTTGCAGGAAAGCCGCCCATTTCTGCCACCATCCGCGCACATTTCACCAGATTGCGCGCCCGCGAATAATAGCCAAGCCCCGCCCACGCAGCCATTACCTCATCATCGGAAGCCGCAGCCAAATCCTCGACACTCGGCCAGATACGGGTGAATTTCTCGAAATACGGCTTTACCGCTGCAACCGTTGTCTGTTGGAGCATGATTTCCGACAGCCACACGCGGTAAGGCCACGCCGCGTCCTGCGGCGCAGGCTCCCCCGGCGGATTGCGCCATGGCAGGGCGCGAGCATGGTTATCGTACCAATCCAGCAGCGTGGAAGAGAGTGTATCGGGCATGGAAGTCACGCCCGCCCTATGGCATGGCTTTTCGCGACATGGGAAGCGATGACAATAACAAGGCTGGCAAACGGGCGAAAAAAAGTCCCAAGCCCTATACCCGCCCTCGCGGCGGCGGGCCTAAGGCGATTGGCGACCTGATGCCGGAAATCGGTCGGACAGCCTTTCGCCGGTTTGGTTTCGTGCAAAGCTCTGTCGTGACCCGCTGGCCCGAAATCGTCGGCCCGCGCCATGCGCGCGTTTGCAGCCCGGAGGCGATCCGTTTCCCTCCCGGCGAAAAATCCGAAGGTATCTTGCAACTGGTCGTCAGCCCGGCCCACGCGCCGCTGATCCAGCAGGTCACGCCAGAAATCATGGAGCGCGTGAACCGCTTCTTCGGATACAGCGCCGTCGTGCGTGTCAAAATCCGGCAAGGCGCGGTTAAGCCTACCCATGGTCAAAAGCCTGCCAAGGCGCCGCCTTCGTTAAAGCCGATCCCGATGGAACTGGGGGACAGCCTGCGCGATATCGGCGACCCGGAACTGCGCACTGTGCTTGAATCGCTGGCGCGCAGTTTCGATGCGAAAGAGAAAAAGGACAGGGGCGAGCAATGAAAGCTATAATCGGTGCGGCAGGTCTCGCTGCGCTCTGCCTGTCCCAGACTGCCGCCGCGCAAAGCCTTGAAGACGAACGCAGCGCCTTCAAAGACCTGACCAGCAAAAAAGCATGGCATGCCACTGTCGAGGAAACCGAACGCGGCCACCTGATTGGCAATCCCGAGGCGGAGGCCCGGCTTGTCATGTTCGTCAGTTATGCCTGCAAGGGATGCTATGAATTTGCGTTTCGCGGGGACCCGGAACTTGATCTGGCACTGCTCGCGCCGGGCATACTCAATCTCGAAATCCGGCCCCGTTTCAATCATCCGGCCGATCTGCCGCTTAGCCTGCTGGCATCGTGCGGAGAGCCTGCGAAGTTCAAGGTAAACCATGCGATATTCATGCGCGAACAGAAACGCTGGATGGACGCATGGAACGGGGCCTCTGCATTTAACCGGGTCAATTGGTCGCACGGCACCATTCCTTCACGCAGAAGCCTGGTAAACGCGCTCGATTTTGATGACCTGCTCGCCCGCCGCCGGGGGTATTCGCAAATGGATATTGGCCGCTGCCTGTCCGATCGCGGCGAAGCGGCCCGTTTGCTAGCAAACAGCAGGGCCGATACCGAAGAATTTGGTTTGCCAATCGATGCTGATGGGTTTGAAAAGCCGCATTTCCTGTTCAATGGCAAACTCATGGAGGGCATCCATTCATGGGATGACCTTTATCCGATCCTCGCCGAGCGTTTCAAACCGGAGCCGGTGGAGGAATAGTCACACACTCACGCCGCGCGTATCTTGTATCGGGCTCAAATGGCCCAAATCGTCGAACGATGGCAGTTTTGCCGGATTTTTGCACAAGCAGGTATTTGCGCGCTATTGTTGCCACCAGAAACACCCGTTTATCCTCCTTGAAAGACTAAAGGTAATTTTTCCCATGATCTCGATCGCTTTTCCGACCAAGGCCCGCATGACTTTTTCGCTCGGCCTGATTGCCCCGCTGATGCTGGCCGCATGCGGCGCCGATGCAGAAACGGGCGGCGATGAAGCCGGCGAAGCAATCGCCGCTATTCCTGCGCCTGACGGCACCAGCTGGACCGAAACAGTGACCGTCAGCGACGAAGGCGGCTATGTTCTCGGCAATCCCGAAGCGCCGCTGAAACTGGTCGAATACGCCTCGCACACCTGCGGAGCGTGCGCGCAATTTTCCGCAACCGGAAAGCCGCCACTCAAGGACGATTACGTGTCCACCGGCGTCGTCAGCTTTGAACAGCGCAATCTGGTGCGCGATCCCATCGATCTCGCCATCGCGACGCTGGTCCGCTGCGGTCAGAAAGAAAACATGCAGCCGCTGTCCGACCAGGCATGGGGTGCACTCGAGGGGATCTTCCAGAACGTCCAGCAGAACGCCGCCCAATACGAGGCATCCGGCGAACTGCCGGTAGAGCAACGCTTTATCGCCATCGGGGAAGCGGCTGGACTGATCGACTTTTTCTCCGCTCGCGGCGTTTCAGCGGATCAGGCGCGCGCCTGCCTCGCCGATGTCGAGACGATTGAGACAATCGCCAACAATTCGGCCGAGCAGGCCAATGAACTGCAGGTCTCGGGCACGCCGACCTTCTTCCTGAACGACAGCCGGATCGACGGCATCAGCTGGAACGACGTGGAAGCCGCGTTGCAAAACGCCGGCGCACGGTAACGCGGCGCAGGGGGACCACGCACGATCATGCAGATCAGCCGGCTTAAGCTCAGTGGATTCAAGAGCTTTGTAGAGCCGGCTGAACTGCGCATCGAACCCGGCCTGACCGGGGTTGTCGGGCCAAATGGCTGCGGCAAATCCAACCTTCTCGAAGCGATCCGCTGGGTCATGGGGGAAACCTCTGCAAAATCCATGCGATCGGGCGGGATGGAGGACGTTATCTTTGCAGGAACATCCTCCCGCCCAGAACGCGCCTTTGCCGAGGTCGTGCTGCACGCCGCGGATGATGACGGCGAGGAATTGGTTGTCACCCGCCGGATCGAGCGCGGCGCTGGCAGCGCCTACCGAGTCAACGGCAGCGATGTGCGGGCAAAAGATGTCGCGCTGACCTTTGCCGATGCCGCAACCGGCGCGCATTCACCAGCGCTGGTGAGCCAAGGCAAGATTGCGCAGGTCATCGCTGCGAAGCCGGCCGAGCGCCGCAAGATGCTGGAAGAGGCAGCAGGCATTTCCGGTCTGCATGTCCGGCGCAGAGACGCCGAAAGCAAGCTGCGTTCGACCGAGGCCAACCTTGCCCGGCTCGAAGACCTGATGGCAGGTCTCGACACGCAGATGGCCTCGCTCAAACGGCAGGCCAAGCAAGCTGAACGGTACAAAACCCTCACAGATCAGATCAACGTAGCAGAGGCGCGCGTGCTGTTTGCCCGGTGGCGCGATGCGGCTAAGGCGGCAAAGGAAGCCCGCGCCGCCGCAGAAGGTGCGGAGAAACGCGTTGCTGAGGCGCAGAACGCGACCGAAACCGCGCAGAAGACGCAGGCAAACGCAGCAGAGAAACTGGCCAAAGCGCGTGATGAATTGATCGACCGCCGCGATGATGCCAACGCGCATGGGCACCGTATGGCCGCCCTGTCAGAAAAACTCGAAGCGGCGGAACAGCGCCTGGCCGGGCTGGAACGACAACGCACTCGTCTTAAAGAGGACCGCGTTGCAGCCGACCGCATGACATCCGACGCCGCAGAGGCGCTCAAGACGCTCGCAAGCGACCTTGAAACCAGTCAGAAAGCAGCAGAAGAGGCGGAGAGCGCGCGCCCTGCCCTCGCCGCAAAAAGCGAGGATAGCGAGCGCGCCAGCCGGACCGCAGAACTCGCTCTGGCCAAGGCAACCGCCGACCATGCCGGGGTCGAGGCCGAATGGCGCGTCGCCGAGGCAGCCATTGCGCAGGCCCAGGCGCGGCTCGACCGATTGGCGCGCGAAGGTGATCGGATCGCGGCAACCCGCGCCGAATTGTCAGGCGGGCAGGACCCCGATGACGCTGTAACAGCAGCACAGGATGCCGCCGAGGAAGCCGCGAAGGAAGTGACACGCCTGCGCGAACGCCTGGAGGCGGATCAATCGCGCAAAAGCGCGCTGCAAGACAAACGCGATGAAACAGCCGCTCAGCTTGCCGCCGCGAAGGCCGAGCTTGCGGGGGTCGAACGTGAATATTCCGCCCTCGCCCGTGACCGTGATGCGCGCGCGAAGCGTGCGGCGGGCCGCGAAGGTCTGCCAGCCGCTCTCGACAAGGTCAGCGTTGCATCGGGATACGAACGCGCCTTGGCCGCAGTGCTAGGCCGTGATGCCAAATCGCCCCTTGGCTCTCCCGAAGAGGCGAAAGACGGACGGTTCTGGACCGGCAGCGATGCCCCGGACGAAGTTGCGGACAGTCTATTGAGCCACATTACGAAATGCCCGGCTGAATTGCGCTCCCGCCTTTCGCTCGTCCATGTTGCGGAACCCGATGACGGGCGCACACTTGGCCCGGGCGAATGGCTCGTTACCAAAACCGGCCACCTGCGCCGTTGGGACGGATTTGTCGCCCGCGGTGAAGGCTCTGCCGAGGCGGCGATGCTCGAGGCGGCGAACCGCCTTTCCCAGCTGGAGGCGATGCTGCCAGACCTGCGCGCCAAGGCGCAAACCGCCGAGGCAGGCGAGGCACAAGCGCGCGAGGAGCTTCGCGTGCTGCAAATGGATCTGGTCGCGCAGGAACGCGCGATCGCAGGCGCTATCGATGCCGAACGACAGGCCTTGCGTGCGCTCGATCAGGCGGAGGCCGCGAAAGAACGGATTGCAGCGCGGCTGGAGGAATTGGCCAGCGCGTCAAGCGACCTTGAAGAGCAGGTACGCACTGCGACCCATGAACTGGAAACCGCGCAGCAGCAGAAATCCGCCCTTCCCTCACCCGAGGCGGGCCGCGCGTCGCTCGAGGCGGCGCGCAGCAGGCACGAGGCAGCGAAATCCGCAGTGCAGGCCGCCATGGCGCAACTGGCCGCGCACGATCAGGGGCTGGCCGTATCGCGCGAAAGGCTCGCTGCGCAGCGGGCTGATCATGCCAATTGGCAGGCGCGTTCTGGCGAAGCGGCGCAGCGCATGGCTGAAACCGCCAAACGGCTTGAAGAAATCGAGGAAGAGCGCGCGGTTATCGCCGTAAAGCCAGCAGCCCTTATCGCAGAAATTGAGCAAGGCGATGCGATGCGCGAAAAGCTCACGCGCGAACTCGCCGCCGCCGAGAATGCTAAAAACACGGTGCAAGAGGCGCTGACAGTTGCCGACCGCGCGCTGGGCGACGTGACCGAGCAACTGGCACAGGCGCGCGAGGGCCGAGCGACTTTGGCAGCCCGCGCAGAGAGCGAAGAAGAGCGCCGGGGCGAAATGGCGCGGCTATCGGGGGAACGGTTCCAATGCCCGCCGCCGCTATTGGGCGAACGGTTCAATTTTGCCGAAGAGGCTGTGAAACATTCCTCTCAGGAAACCGAGGAACTGGACCGCCTCACCGCCAGCCGGGAACGTATTGGCCCCGTCAATCTGGTCGCGGCAGACGAGCTGGCGCGGATCGAGGAGGAGCATGGCACCAATGCAGGCGAACAGGCCGAGCTAGCCGAAGCGGTAAACCGGCTGCGCGGCTCCATCGGCAATCTCAACCGCGAAGGGCGCCAACGGCTGAAGGCTGCATTTGAGGAAGTCGACGGCCATTTCCGCGAACTGTTCACCCGCCTGTTTCAAGGCGGGCAGGCGCATCTGGCGCTGATCGATAGCGACGATCCGCTGGATGCCGGCCTGGAGATTTACGCGCAGCCACCCGGCAAGCGGCTGCAATCGCTTTCGCTGCTATCTGGCGGCGAACAGGCGCTAACCGCGACCGCGCTGATATTTGCATTGTTTCTGACGAATCCCGCCCCGATCTGCGTGCTGGACGAGGTCGATGCGCCGCTGGACGATGCCAATGTCGAACGGTTCTGCGACCTGCTCGATTCCATGGTGGCGACCACCAATACCCGTTATCTCATTGTAACCCACAACGCGGTCACAATGAGCCGGATGCACCGATTATTCGGCGTAACCATGGCGGAAAAAGGGGTGTCCCGCCTGGTGAGCGTGGACTTGGGCGAAGCGGCGTTGATGGCGGCGGAATAACGCGCCGCGCGGCTTTCACCTCACGCCTCGATTGCAGCTTCCAGTTTCGCCCTCAAGGCCTTCAGCCGGGGCAAGGCTGCGTCAATTTTTGGTTTGAGAGTGCTGTCACCGACGCTGCCTCCAGCCGTATCCCCGCCCCCTGCACGCCTATCGGTGCTGCGGCGGTCGTCTGATCGGCGATCATGTTCGGAATTGGGCGCAGAACGCAAAACCGCCTCTGCCCCTTTAAGGGTATACCCCTCTTCGTTGACGAGGCGGTTTATCGTTTCAACGATGGCGACGTCGCTGGGCCGGTAATAGCGCCGCCCACCGCTGCGTTTCAGCGGATTGAGCGGCGCAAATTGCTGTTCCCAGTAACGCAGCACGTGGGGTTTGATATCGAGAGCCTCGCTGACTTCGCCAATGGTGCGCAATGCGCCATCGTCTTTGCCGTCATCGAAGTCCGCCATAATCCCTAACCCTCAGGGCGCGAAAAAGCAGTGCGCCCGCTCGTGATTTATTCGCCCTTGGCGATCTGTTCTTTCAGCAGTTGGCTCGCGCGGAACGTCATCACACGGCGCGGCGTAATCGGCACTTCGATCCCGGTTTTGGGATTGCGGCCAATACGTTCGTTCTTGTCCCGCAGGACAAAACTGCCGAAACCGGATATCTTCACGTTCTCCCCTTTGGAGAGAGCATCCGACATCTTGTCGAGAATCGATTCCACCATATCGAGCGATTCTGCGCGGCTAAATCCCAGCTTGCGGTTGATTGTCTCAGCCAGATCAGCCCGGGTCAAAGTCCCTACTGAACGCATCATACGCTTTACTCCTTCGTCGGTGCGACCCTGCACGAAGCTGATGAAGCATAACGGTTTTTAATCGCAACCGCAAACTAAGTTGTTCAAAATCCATGGATTGTGCACAAATCCGACACCCGCGGATCAAATCCGCATCAAGGTCGCGCCCCAGGTGAAGCCGCCGCCCATCGCCTCGAACATCACCAGATCGCCGCTTTTGATACGGCCATCGCGGCGGGCCACGTCGAACGCCAGCGGCACCGATGCAGCCGAAGTGTTGGCGTGTTGATCAACCGTGACGATCACTTTTTCGGGCGCAATGCCAAGCTTTCGCGCGGTCGCGTCGAGGATTCGGGCGTTCGCCTGATGCGGGACAATCCAGTCAATATCGTCAGCGGTAAAGCCCGACTGTTCAAGCACTTCGCCAAGGACGCTCGAAAGATTGACCACCGCGTGGCGAAAGACCTCGCGGCCTTTCATGCGAAGATGGCCAACCGTCTGCGTGGTCGACGGACCGCCATCAACATATAGCAGATCGTGCTGGGCACCGTCGGCGTGCAGCTTGCTCGCGATGATGCCCGGCCCTTCTGTGCCCGGCTGATCGTTTTCGCCGGGTGCTTCGAGCACGACAGCCCCCGCCCCGTCGCCAAACAGGACGCAAGTCGTCCGATCGTCCCAGTCGAGAATTCTGCTGAAAGTTTCCGCTCCGATGACCAGAGCGCGCTTTCCCATGCCGGTACGCAGCAGCGAATCGGTGGTGGCGAGCGCATAAAGAAAGCCGGAACAAACCGCCGCGACATCGAAAGCCACACCGCCATTGCAGCCAAGCGCGTCCTGCACTTTTGTCGCGGTCGCCGGGAAGGTGTTGTCGGGCGTGGCAGTTGCCACGACGATCAGATCGATTGAAGAGGCCTCTATCCCAGCATCGGCAATCGCCGCACGCGCTGCATCCACTGCGAGAGTGGACGTAGTCTCGTCATCTCCGGCGATATAGCGCTGACGAATACCGGTCCGCTCTACGATCCATTCATCGGTGGTGTCGATCCGCGCGGCGAGTTCGGCATTGGTCACGACCTGCTTTGGCAGAGCCGATCCCGAACCGAGCAGCCGCGCGCCCATCATTTGGCCGGTCCAGCCTCGGACACTGGGGCGCCGTCATTGTTCTGGAAAGCTGCCTCGCCCAATTCAGCCAGATCGTGGGTGATGCGCTGGGTCAGTTTGTTTTCGAGCAAACGCGCAGCGACCGTCACAGCATGCGCCACGCCTTTTGCATTGGCGCTGCCGTGGCTTTTGATAACCACGCCGTTCAACCCGAGGAATACAGCGCCATTGTGATTATTCGGGTCGAGGTGGTGGCGCAGCAATTCGGTCGCCGGGCGCGACACCAGAAAGCCAACCTTGGAGCGGATCGAACTGGTAAACGCCTGTTTCAGCAGATCAGTCACGAACCGCGCAGACCCTTCGATAGCCTTGAGCGCGATGTTGCCGGAAAATCCGTCAGTCACCACGACATGCGTTTCACCGCGATTGATCTTGTCGGATTCGACAAATCCGGCGAAATTCATCTCTAGGCCGCCATTGCGGTCTTCGCTGGCGGCAGTCAGGCGGGCCGCAGCATCGCGCAGCGCATCGGTGCCTTTAATCTCTTCGGTGCCGATATTGAGCAGACGAACGGTCGGTTTTTCAAAACCATTCACGATCCGCGAATACGCCGCGCCCATGACGGCGAATTGCACAAGGTTGCGCGCATCCGCCTCCGTATTGGCGCCCAGATCCAGCATCACCACGTCGTGCGGCTCAAGCGTTGGCATAAGCGCTGCAAGCGCAGGCCGATCAATGCCGGGCATGGTGCGCAAGGCAATCTTGCTCATCGCCATCAACGCACCGGTGTTGCCACCGCTGATCGCCGCGCCAGCCGCGCCTTCTTTCACCGCGTTCACGGCGAGGCCCATGGAGGTCGTTTTCGCCCGGCGGATTGCGCGGCTCGGCTGTTCATCGCCGCTGATCACATCCTCGCAATGGAGGATTTCGGATGCGCCGCGCATGTTCGGATGATCTTCAAGCGCGGCTTCGATCCGCGCCTGGTCACCCACCAGCAGGAAATTGAACGCATCGTGAGAACGACGTGCCAGCGCCGCGCCCTCTATCATGACGCGCACGCCTTCATCGCCGCCCATCGCATCAATGGCGATACGCGGCAGGCTCATGTCAGGTTCTCCGATATCATCGTCTGTAGGCCTTACAGCCCGACAGCGACAACCTCGCGCCCGTTGTAATAGCCGCAATGCGGGCAGAGATTGTGCGGGCGTTTCAGCTCACCGCAATTGTTGCATTCGTGATGCGCTTCTACTTTCAGCGAATCGTGCGCGCGGCGATTGCCACGGCGATGCGGGGATACTTTTCTCTTTGGAACAGCCATGGCGGCACCATTTCCTCAAATAAATGCGTGTGTTTCGGTCAATTGACGTAACGTCTTGGAACCGCCTCTAGGGCAAGGTCGCTGATCGCACAAGCACAAGGCTGGCGAGCGTCCTGGCCGAAAGCTGGCGGGAAGCCGCGCGCTATAGCGGAAAATTCGCACGTTGCAAGCGGCGCGAACCCTCACTAGCACGGCGCGTGATATATAAAGAGGGGATCACGGCATGACTTTACTTCCAGTAACGCTCGCGGCGGCAGCTGCGGCGGCTATTTTGAATGTCTGGCTTATGGTGCGTGTGGGCCGGGTCCGCTTGTCGGAGAAAGTGTCGGTCGGCGACGGCGGCAACGAAAGCGTCATCCGCAGTATGCGCGCCCATTCAAACTTCATCGAAAGCGCACCATTCGTCCTTATCCTGCTCGCGGTGATCGAGTTGTCGGGGAAAGGCGGATCATGGCTTGGCCTTGTAGCGCTGATCTTCATCATCGGCCGCATCATGCACGGATTTGGAATGGATGGCGGAAAGCTGGGCAAGGGCCGCATGTTCGGCACCATCATAACTATGTTGACGCTGATTGGATTGGCTGTCGCTGCAGTGCTGATCGGCGCCGACATCCTTTAACGATAAGGCGGCCGCTGCCCGATCCGCTTCAGGCCAGCGCGTGATCGCTGACAAACGCATTCGTCTTGCGTTCTTGCCCGAACGTGCTTGTCGGGCCGTGTCCGGGGATAAACATCACGTCTTCGCCTAATGGCCATAGCCGCTGGGTGATGGCGTCGATCAAATCCTGATGGTTTCCGCGCGGAAAATCGGTGCGCCCGATGCTGCCTTGAAACAGGACATCGCCCACGATCGCAAAACGGCTCGGCTCGTGGAAGAATACGACGTGACCGGGTGTATGCCCGGGGCAGTGGATCACATCCAGCGTCAGTTCGCCCACCGTCACCGTGTCGCCGTGTTCCAGCCAGCGGGTCGGCTCAAAACTCCTGGCCTCCATCCCGTAGCGCGCACCGTCGCTGTCGAGCTGCTCAATCCAGAACAGGTCGTCTTTATGCGGCCCCTCTATCGGCAGGCCAAGTTCATCGGCGAGCATTCCGGCCTGACCACAATGATCAAGATGGCCGTGGGTGATCAGGATCTTCTCGAGCGTCACGCCAGCTTTGGCCACGCCCTCTTTCAACTTGTCGAGATCGCCGCCGGGATCGGTCAGCGCCGCTTTCATCGTTTTCGTGCACCAGATCAGCGAGCAATTCTGCTGCAGCGGCGTGACGGGAATGATGGCGGCTTTCATGGGCGGGGTAGGTTTGGCTTCAGTCATGCCGCCTATTTGGCCTCTGCCAGAATGCGAGACAAGGGCGTTGATCGGCTCCCTCGCGGTTTTACACGCCGCGCCGTCTTCCAATATCCGCCTGTCCGTTAAATGCGCCCGCCTTTCCATACGACGCGGCCAATGATTTCCACGTCCTGCGCCATCACATTGACGGGCGGATAGGCAAGGTTCTGGCTGAGCAGGGCCAACCGCCCTCCCCCCGTGCTGGCAACGCGCTTCACGACGAGCGTATCGCCAAGCCGCACCACATATATGCCGTCACGCAGGGGGCGCGGCGAACAATCGACAAGTATCTCGTCGCGATCATTGAGCAGAGGCTCCATCGAATCCCCTTCGACCGTGATCGCCGATAGCTGCGCATGCTCCAGCCCCTGTTCGACAAGCCAGCGGCGCGAGAACCGGAACGTGTCAAACGGCGTCTCCTGTGATGAAAGCGCACCCGGCCCTGCGGAGGCACCCACGCTCAATCTGGGCACTTCTATGTAGTTCGAATCGGCAGCGCCAATTTCCTCAATGTAGGAATTTTCCTGCGAATCGCTCAACACGTCATCCGACACACCAAAGAACTGGGCTAGTTTCATCCTGTCCCCCTCCTCCAGTTTGCGCGGGGAGCCGCGTTTTATAAATTGTTGAAGATACGCGGAATTCCGACCGATCAATTCGGACATTTTGCTGAGACTGACACCCTTTGCGCGCGATAGCTCGAGCAGTTTTGCGCGCTCCGGCGTCATCTTGAATTCGGACATAACCAGATCATTCCCTCGCAAAACCGGCGTTCCCGCCATGTCTGCCCCCTTAAGTTTTCCTATACCATAGGATTTTTCCTAGACAAGTAGGATTTCGATTGGAACATCTACCGAACGGCGAGTGAATCGCCAATGATTTCAATCCATAATGAGGGAAAAGATGCTGATCCGAAAAGTCGAAAAGTTTCTGCGCAACCACGACATGCCTGCAACAAAGTTTGGACGCCTTGCAGCCCACGATCCGCGCTTTGTCCTAGATCTCCGCATGGGGCGAATGCCGCGCCCTGCAACGGAGGCCCGCACTTTGCAGTGGATGGCCAATTTCGAAGCCGCCTCGCAATCCGTTGAAACAAAGGAACTGGCTCCATGCTGATCGAAACGTTCATGCCCAACACGGCCGCCGAAGCGCCATTCGAGACGAAATCAGCCAAAGCTGCCACAGCACCATCAATGCGCCCCAGACGTTATCGCCCAAGGCGAACGACCGCAGACCGTGTGCGGGAGGCTTTGCTTGCAGTGGCGCAGGGTCAGGCAAGCCTTCTCTCGCACGAGGAGAAACCGTGGGCTTCGATTACGTTTTCAGGCACGCGGCACGAGATCATGCTGGATTTCGACGGCAAAAGCGCAGTTGCCGCCGGGGAGGACTTCATCACTGTGCTCCCCGATCACGAATTCACCATACCGGGACAACTGGTCGCAGAGGCGGCGGTGCGCGAGGTCGATCACCGCTTTGGCGGCAATGATGAACGTATGGTCGTGACGGCGGTTCTGTTGCTGCTGGAAGAAAGCTGAACGGTTGACCCCTCAGGCAAACAGGTTAGCGTTTGCCTGAGGGGAGCCGATTATCATGCGAAAACTCATTGTGTTTTTCACGACTGCCGCATTGGCCGCTGTAGCAGCGCCTGCGGCGGCGCAGGATTTGCGCAGTCAAGAGATCGTCGTCACGGCATCGCGGATCGATAACGATGATTTCTCCGATTATCGCCCGGCAGTGGGGCTGCGGCGCGAGGCTGATTTCCTCGTCCAGCAAGTGATCATTCGCGGCGACACCCGCGACGCGGACCAGCGCGAAGAGGAAATCCGCGCGATGCTGTTCGGCGCGATCCGTGCTGCGAGCGGCGCGGGTGTGGAACTGGCGCAGGGAAATTACATCGTAACCCAGGTGACGGAGGATAACGCGGACGAGCTGGAGCTATCCCGCGACCGGCGCCCCGATAGTGAATTCATCCGGTTTTTGGTGAAGGCTCCGCTGGCTGACACGCCCATCAGCGAGGCACAGGCCCGCATCGAAGCATTCGTCGAGGCTGTGCCCGAAGTGGGCCGCGCGCAAATGGACATATCAGGCGACGGAACGCTATCGGTCGTTGGCCCGGACAATTATCGCGATGCCATCATCGCCCAGATCGCTGCCGATTCAAAAAGGCAGGCCGATACGCTTGGCGATGAATTTACCGTGGAGCTGACCGGCCTCAATATGCCGGTCCAATGGGCGCGGTCAGGGCCGGGTGAGGTGTTGCTGTTCATCCCTTACGAGATGAAGATCGTGCCGCGCCGATAGGCAGGCCGGTCCGAGGGAGAGGTGTCCGCGATCAATAACCCTTCACCGGGTCAAAGACCGGGCCGACCGGCTTTCCATTGCGGTATTTTTCCAGATTTTCGAGAAAGCGGTTCGCACTTCGGATGAACATCTGATCCTGCGCCCGCCCGGAAAGGTGCATACTGATATGGGCATTGTCGAGCGTCCATAGCGGGTGATCTGCGGGCAATGGCTCAGGCGTGGTAACGTCCAGAAACGCGCCGCCAATCGCCTTTTCCCGCAGCGCAGTTTCCAGCGCCGACTGGTCGATTACGGCTCCGCGCGCGATATTGACGATGACGGCGTCGGATTTCATCGCCGCAAGTTCATCAGCGCCGATCATCCGGTCGGTTTCAGGCGTGGCCGGCACGGCAAGGATGACCCAGTCAAACTCGCCTAGTTTTCTCCGCCATTCATCCGGCGAAAGCACGCCTTCGCCGCCAGAGCGCCTGACGACACTTACGTCCATCTCAAAGGCTTCAAGGCGCGGCTTGATCAGTTTTCCGATTGCGCCGTACCCCAGCAGCAGCGCCTTTGATCCAGCCAGTTCACGCTTGCCCGGACTGTCCAGCAGCCATTCGCGCCGATCCTGCGCGCGCACAACATCGCGGTATCCCTTGGCGATGTTGAGCATCCCCATGACCACATATTCGGCGATGGTGATGGCGTTGATGCCCGCGCCATTGGTGACCGTGATGCCGCGATCGATTAGGACATCCATCGGCAGAAAATCGAGCCCTGCATAGATGGAATTCAGCCATTTGAGATCGGTCGCCGCCATCAACGACTTCACCATATCATCCTTGTTGTTGGAATCGAACCAACCGACCTCCGCCCCCTTCACCGCCTCCAGCGCCTCTTCATGGGTCGTGAACCATCGCACATCGACGTCATCGGGCAACTGGGGTTCAAGCAGCGGGCGGATGAGGCCTGATATTGCGAGTGTCGTCATGCTAATTTCCATTCCCAGCCCAGCGGATCGCCGTCCATCACCTCAACGCCCTTTGCGCTGAGGTCATCGCGGATCGTGTCCGAGGTTGCAAAGTCCTTTTCGCCGCGCGCGGCCTTGCGGCGGGTCAGTGCGGTCTCGATTTCGACCTCTGTTATCTCGGCGGTTTTCGGGCGGATGCGGAGGTCTTCGCGAGTGAGGTCAAACAGTCCGAGGCCAAAAACCGCGTCCATGTGTTCGACCACGGCGCGTTTGATACCGGCGTCGACTTTCTTCACGCCAAGCGCGTCTTCCAATGCGGTGAGCCCGAGTGGCGTATTGAGATCGTCCGCTACAGCCTCTTCAAATTTGGCCAGCGGTGCGGCGAATTTCGGATGTTCGGCGACCGGCATTGACGGAGCATCGGCGAGCCGCTCGGCCACCATCACCATCCGTTTAAGCCGCGTAAGCGCAGCGTCCAGCCCTTCCCAGCTGAACTCCAGTTCGCTGCGATAATGCGCCTGCAGACACATCATGCGGTAGGCGAGCGGATGGTAACCGCGATCAACCAGCGTTTGCAGCACCAAGAATTCGCCGCTCGATTTCGACATTTTACCCAATTCGCCCTTGGACCGGTCGATCAGGAAATTGTTGTGCATCCAGATGCGCGCCGCGCTGTCAGATGAGCAATTGTGCGCCTGATTTTGCGCGATCTCGTTCGGGTGATGGATTTCGCGGTGATCAATGCCGCCAGTGTGAATGTCAAACGGGTGGCCGAGCAATTCCGCGCTCATCACGGAGCATTCCAGATGCCAGCCGGGCGCGCCCTTACCCCACGGCGAATCCCATTCCATCTGCCGTGTTTCGCCCGGCGGTGTCTTGCGCCAGATCGCGAAATCCTGCGCGTTACGCTTTCCATCGACGCTGGCGATCCGGCCCTCGCCCTCTTCGGTAACAGCGCGCGCGAGCCGCCCGTATTCGGGCACGGTAGAGACGTCGAAATACAGCCCGCTTTCCAACTCATAACAGTGCTTTTCCTGCATCTGCTTACCCCATTCGATCATGCTTTCGACGTAATCGGTGGCGCGCGGATGGGCCGGTTTGCGTACGTTCAGCCGGTCAAGATCAGTCTCGAACACTTCCTGATAATATCGCGCGATGTCCCACGCGCTTTTGCCCTGCGCTGCCGCCGCTTTTTCCATCTTGTCATCGCCCGCATCCGCATCGCTGGTCAAATGGCCGACATCGGTGATGTTGATGACGTGGGTCAAATCCAGCCCGCGCTGGCTCAGCGTGCGGCCCAGCGTGTCGGCAAAGATATACGCCCGCATGTTACCGATATGCTGATAATTGTAGACCGTCGGCCCGCACGTATAAACGCGCGCCTCGCCGGGATGGATCGGAACAAATTCCTCCAGTTGGCGATTGAGACTGTTGAACAGTTTTAGCGGATTCTTCGACATGGCCCGGCCATGCGACAATCCGCGCAAGGGCGCAACAGGAGGCAACAATCAGCACCGATTCAGGAACCGATACACTCTCACGGACACTCGGCGGAATAGCCATTGCTGGCTGCACAATCGCGGTGGTCATGGATTTTATCGGAACCGGCCTGTCGGATCAGGTCGGGATGATCCGTGACACTATCAGCGACCTTGCGGCAAGCAAACGTGAAAGCATCGTGGATGAGATCGCCGATATCGGAATATACGCTTTCGTCGTCGGCGTAATTGCAACCACATATGGACTGCTGCGCTGGCGTATCGACAGGCTCGACTGGAAGATCGGATCGTGGCTGCTGGTAGTCGTCGCGATCTGCTTGGCGCTGATCGCGGGTTATGAGGCATACACCACTGGCGATGGTCCGGTGATCCATTACCGGCTCGTCTATGTGCTGGGCGTTGCATTTCCGCTTACCGTCCTGATGACCGCCGGACAGTTTTGGGAGATCAACAAATCGCTCGGTATCGTGCTGTATGCAGGCGGTGTGCTGTGGGCGATCCTGGGGCCGTTGTTATTTCTCGTGCCCACGGCGTATGACGGAGCGTATGAGCGGATGCTGGCAGGCATGATGCTTGGGTGGTTTATCACGATGGGAGTGATGATCTGGCGTGATCCAGATATTGTCAGACAAGTCTCGGAATCCCAGCGCGGTCACGATTGATCGGGATCACTCCCAGCCCAGAAAAGAGACCTGTTCATCCAGCGGCACCCGTTCGCGGTCATAGGTGTTGAGCGGCGCGTCAGGATCACGGTATCCAATCGCCATGCCGCAAAACAGCATATATCGGTCATGGTCGAGGCCGAGATGGTCGCGGATTACATTGGCATACAGAGCCATGTATTCCTGAAAACAGCTGTCGAGCCCCTCTTCGCGCAGCAGCAGCGCGACCGTTTGCAACCACATGCCGGTGTCCGACCACTGCGCCTCTTTCATCAGGCGCGGGAAATAAGTGAACATGACGACCGGCGCATCGAAACTGGTGGCGTTGCGCATCATCGCCTTCATCCGGCCCTCGCCATCATCGCGGGCAATATTCATGGCGCCAAACATACCCTTGGAAACGGCGTTGAGGCGCTGTTTGTATGCATCCTCCTGCGCTGGCGCGGTCCAGTCATACTCGGCCTCTTGCGGAGGCGTGGTGGTGATATTCGCCTGTAGATCGGCGAGCGGCTGACCGGTGAGGATCGCCGCCTCCCAAGGCTGATAATTGCAACCCGAAGCCGCCCAGCGCGCGGTATCCATAACGCGGCGGATTTTCTCAAGCTCAACCGGTTTATCGAGATATTGCCGGACAGAGCGGCGGGAAGTGACGGCTTCGGTTACGTTCATTGTTACAAACCCCAAAAAATAGACAAACTGCCGATGATCAAACCCACCACGCCGAAAGCGCGAAGTGTTCGATTGCTCGGATTGTATCGTGGAGTGTATGCTTCCAACTCGCGCTTCTCTTCAAAATACGTCTCGGGCGCACCAGCCTCAATTTCCAATAGTCGTGCGTCGCGGTTCCTCACTGATTGTTTATGAAGCATGTTTGGGCGAATGATTGCGGGTATCGAGACCGCCAGCATTGTGACCCCTAATGCAATAAGCAATACATCAATGTCGCTCACCGCCGCCGCGCTCCCTTTCCTTGGCCCTTCTCATCCTCGAACAACTCCGCAAGCTGCTCCATGATCGTGCCGCCGAGTTGATCGACATCCATGATCGTCACGGCCCGCCGGTAATACCGCGTTACGTCGTGGCCGATGCCGATGGCGACCAGTTGCACGGGCGAGACGTTTTCGACCCAGTCGATCACTCCGCGCAGATGCGCTTCGAGATAGCCTGCGCTGTTTACGCTCAGTGTGCTGTCATCGACCGGCGCGCCGTCGGATATCACCATCAGGATGCGGCGTTCCTCGGGGCGGTGGATCAGGCGGGAATGCGCCCATAACAGCGCCTCTCCGTCGATATTTTCCTTTAGCAACCCTTCGCGCATCATCAGGCCAAGATTGCGGCGCGCGCGGCGCCACGGCTCATCGGCCTGTTTGTAGATGATGTGGCGCAAATCATTGAGACGGCCCGGCCCCTGCGGCTTACCATCGGCCAGCCATGCGTCGCGGCTTTGGCCGCCCTTCCATGCGCGCGTCGTAAATCCGAGGATTTCGGTCTTCACCCCGCACCGTTCCAGCGTACGCGCAAGAATGTCGGCGCTGATCGCGGCGATGCTGATTGGCCGTCCGCGCATCGAACCGGAATTGTCGATCAGCAGCGTGACCACCGTGTCTTTAAAATCGATGTCGCGCTCAACCTTGTAAGTCAGCGCCGTGCCAGGAGATACAACCACGCGCGACAGGCGGGCCGCGTCCAGAACGCCTTCTTCCTGATCAAAGTCCCAGCTGCGGTTCTGCTGCGCCATCAAACGGCGCTGGAGCCGGTTGGCTAGCCGCGTAACTACGCCTTGAAGGCCCGTCAGCTGGCTGTCGAGATAGGCGCGCAGCCGGTCCAGTTCCTCGCTATCGCACAGTTCGGGCGCTTCGATTTCTTCGTCGAACCGGTCGGTGAAAGCCTTGTAATCGAGGCTGTCGGGTATGTCGGATTGCGGGCGGTTCGGGCGCACCGGCGCGTTGGAGGCATCGCCGTCTTCACCCGGCTCGCCTTCCTGCATTTCCTCTTCGCCCGACATTTCGGTGTCGGTTTCACCCTCGCCCTCGCCCTCGGCCATTTCACCGGCCATTTCCGCGCTTTGCGGGTCGCCCTCGCCCTCTTCCTGATCGTCGCCGTTCTGTTCGTCTTCGGCGCCGTCTTCGTCCTCGCCTTCATCGCTGGCGTCGTCTTCGGGCGCGTCGGTCGGGCGGGTGAGGTCGAGTTCGCGCAGCATATCCAGCGTCAGTTTCTGGAATGCCTGCTGGTCGCCAAGAGTGTCGGACAGGGCGGCGAAGTCATCGCCAATCTTGTCCTCGATGAATTCCCGCACCATCGCCACGCCCGCCTGTGCGCGGTCAGGCACCGCTTCGCCGGTCAGCTGCTCGCGCAGCAACAGCGAAAGCGCGCTCTGGATCGGGACTTCACTGGAATTTTGAGCGCGGATGATGTCATCGCTGCTCAGGCGCAGCTCGGTCGCTGCATCCAGGTTCGATTTGATCCCGCCAAACCGGTTCGCACCCAGCGCCTCGTAACGGACCTGTTCAATCGCGTCATAGCAGGCCCGCGCCACCGGCTCTGGCGGCGCGTTCACCGCGTGCAGCCCGGCATTGTGGTGGCGGAGTTTGAGCGCGAAGCTATCAGCATAGCCGCGCGCCTCGGTCACTTGGTCGCCCGGCAGATCGCGTGCGGGAAGCGGGACGCGGAAACGATTGCCCGATGCGCCGGGCACATCGGCGCTCCACGCAACCTCTACCTCGGCATCTTTCGCGAGCGCGCGCGATGCACCGGTGAGAGCTTCCTTGAACTTATCGAGAGGGGTTTCTTCTGCCATTGCGAGACCAGATAGGGATTACAGGATGCTCTGTCCCGTCTTTTCCCAGTCGGCCATGAACCCCTCGATCCCCTTGTCCGTCAACACATGTTTGAACAGACCGTGGATCACCTTCGGCGGCGCGGTCATCACGTCTGCGCCGATTTTCGCGCTTTCCAGAACGTGGGTCACATGGCGCACGCTCGCGACCAGGATTTCGGTTTCATAGGCGTAATTGTCGTAGATCAGCCGAATGTCCTCGATCAGGTCCATCCCGTCGAACCCGTTATCATCGTGCCGCCCTACGAATGGCGAGATGAAAGTTGCACCCGCCTTCGCCGCGAGCAATGCCTGATTGGCGGAGAAGCACAGCGTCACATTGACCATCGTGCCATCTTCGGTCAGCGCCTTGCACGTTTTAAGCCCATCGACCGTCAGCGGCACCTTGATGCAGACATTGTCCGCAATCTTGCGCAGCACCTCTGCCTCTTTCATCATCGTTTCGTGATCGAGCGCGACCACCTCTGCGCTGACCGGACCATCGACGATCCCGCAGATTTCTTTCGTCACCTCCATGAAATCGCGTCCGGATTTTGCGATGAGCGAGGGATTGGTGGTCACGCCGTCCAGCAGGCCGGTCGCGGCGAGTTCTTTGATGTCCGCGATTTCGGCGGTGTCTACGAAGAATTTCATGGCGTCTTAGCTCCCAAGGCGCGTGTGTGATTCGCTGGGTGACGGGATGGCACAGGCACCCGCGAGAGGCCAGCGGCTGCGCTGTTCAACCTTCTGCTTTTCGACATGGGAACCGGTGTAGCGAGAAATGGTTATGGTATAATATCACAATCTTGCGGCATTTGATTGAATTGGGACGAGATAAAGATGCGTTTTCTGGCAATGTTCGGAGCAATGTGCGCGGCATTTATGGCGTTGCCTGCTGCTGCGGCAGAGGATGATTTTAACGTCTGGGGCGGGCAGTTCGTGTTCGTCGATATTGATGAAGAAGGCGATTGGTTCGTTCGCGCAGAAGCTCAGGAACGCCTCACGCAGGACGCCGACAGGTTGGGCCAATTGCTGCTGCGATCCTTCGTCGGATATCGTTTGAACGCGAAGACCACGATCGGCGGCGGCTACGCGTATATCCTGACCGATCCGGTTGGCCCGACCCAAATTAACGAGCACCGAACCTATCAGGAAGCAACATTCACGTTGATCGACAACGGCCGGGGTTTGCGCCTCACGTCGCGCAATCGTTTTGAACAACGCTTCTTCGAAGAGGGCGGCGACACCGGCCTTCGTTACCGCAACCAGATCCAACTGCGCGCGCCGATCAGTGAGCAAAACAGCCTGGTGCTTTACACAGAGCCATTCGTCGGAGTGAACGAAACCCGTTTTAACCGCGGCGGCGTGGCTGTCTGGCGCAATTTTGCAGGCGTTTCGGTCCCGCTGGCAGAGGGCGTGTCGTTCACGCCCGGCTATCTCAACCAATATGTCGTAAGAGACGGTGAAGACCGGATGGACCACATCATGGATCTGGGTGTCACGGCACGCTTTTAGATCAGCCTATATAGCTGTGCCAACGCCGAAGACACTGATGAGCATCGGATCGCCAGTTGCCTTCGGATCGGCACGGATGGCGGCTTCCTCGATCCCCATCTCGTTCCAGATCGCGTCGTCGACATTTCCGGCTAGCCGCTGAGCGATGCCGCTTACATTGGTGCCCGTCGCTGCGTTGATAAGCTGTCCGACAAGCGGGTCCGACGCAATACGGATCGCTTCGCCAAGTTCCGGCACCATTTCGTCAATCAAACGGCCGCCCAGCTCCCCGCGAAGTGCCTGAGTGGCAGCCTCCGGGCCGCCGCGCACCAGATCGACCGCGTTGGCGATTCCGATTGTTCTGACTGCTTCTGTCACGATCGGTGCGGCGCGGTACGACCCTTCGATGGCGATATCCGCAAACGCATCCTGAAGCCGGTCGGTGAACAGGGCCGAGGTCAATATTCGCGAAAGCACGTCGCCGCGGGTGCCCAGCAGATTGCCAAGGCCCAGCCGCGCAACCTGATCATCCCAATACCCGCCATCCTCGGTCAGGCGGGCAAAGGCGCGCTCGCTCGATAACAGCAGCAATCGGCGAACCGCCTCTGTCAGACTGAAACCGGGATAGGTCGAACAAGCGGGCAGTGCCAGGACGGCTGCGGCACCGATCCCGCCCTTCAGACCCGCCTTTATCAGCGCGCGCCGTCCCAAGGTCGAGGTATCAAGTCCGTTTATATCCATCATCGCTTCCTTGTCGTCTGGCACTTACCGGCCCCATATAGCAGCGGCACATGAACCGCGTCCGTCTTCTCGTCCTAAATGCCGCGCTCGGCCCGCTGGATTACAGCGTGCCCGACGGCGTCCAGGTCGTGCCCGGCCATGTCGTCATCGCGCCGCTTGGCCCGCGCACGGTGACCGGGATCGTGTGGGAAAGTGAACGGCTTCCCGGTAGCGAGGTTCCTGCCGAAAAATTGCGCCCAATCAGGGAAGTGGTCGCTGTTCCGCCGCTTTCTGCGCCGCTGCGCCGCCTGATTGAATGGACCGCAGACTATTACTGCGCCGCCCTCGCCAGCGTAGCGCGCATGGTGCTTTCCAGTGGCGGCGCGCTGGGCGGTCCGGCGACCATGACCGAATACCGGCTGAGCGGCGCGGAGCCATCTGGCCGCCTCACCGCGCAGCGCAAACAGGCGCTCGAAATGCTTGGCGGGCATCAGGGCACAATCAGGGAGCTTTCGGGGGCCAGCGAAGTATCCGAAGGCGTCCTTCGCGGAATGGTCGGCGCTGGTCTGATAGAGCCTGTGACGGTCGCGATCGACCGGCCCTATCCGCCAGCGGACCCTGATTTTGATCAGCCCGTTTTGTCCGATGATCAATTGCGCGTTGCAAGAACACTGGTGAAAGCGGTCGAGGCACGCAAGTTTGCACCCGTGCTGCTCGACGGCGTGACCGGGTCCGGCAAGACCGAAACCTATTTCGAGCCTGTGGCAGAAGCGATCCGGCTGGGCCGCCAGGTGCTGGTCCTACTTCCCGAAATCGCGCTCACGGAAAATTTCCTCGTCCGGTTCGAACAGCGGTTTGGCGCTGCGCCTGTCCTTTGGCATTCGTCGCTCAAATCGACAGAGCGGCGGCGCGCGTGGCGGGCCATCGCAAACGGCAACGCGCAGGTCATTGTGGGCGCGCGGTCGGCACTGTTCCTCCCCTACGCCAATCTGGGCCTGATCGTCGTCGATGAAGCGCACGAGGTCAGTTTCAAGCAGGACGAGGGCGTGCGCTACAATGCCCGCGATGTGTCGGTCATGCGCGCCCGCTTCGAACAAATCCCCGTGGTTCTGGCCAGTGCGACACCGGCGCTGGAAAGCCTGCATATGGCGCAGACGGGCACGTATGAATTGCTGGAGCTACCCAGCCGGTTTGGCGGTGCGCAGCTGCCTGCGATCAAACTGGTCAACCTGACCGAGGAAAAGCCGGGCGCCGGCAAATGGCTGTCGCAGCCGATAGTCGATGCTTTGGAAGAACGGCTTTCGCGCGGCGAGCAATCGCTGCTGTTCCTCAACCGCCGGGGTTACGCGCCGCTGACATTGTGCCGCAATTGCGGCCACCGGTTCCAATGCCCCAATTGCAGCGCATGGCTGGTTGAGCACCGGCTTTCCGCTCGGCTTTCCTGCCATCATTGCGGCCACGAAACCGGCGTGCCCGAAACCTGCCCGGAATGCGGCGAACCCGATTGCCTCGTCGCCTGCGGTCCGGGGGTTGAACGGATCGCGGATGAGGTGGCGGAGCTGTTCCCCGAGGCCCGCGTAGCGGTCGCCACATCGGACACGCTGGGCAACCCCGAACGCGCGGCGGAATTCATCGCCAAGGCTGAGGCAAAGGCAATCGATGTCATCGTCGGTACGCAGTTGGTAACGAAAGGCTTTCACTTCCCCGAGCTGACGCTGGTCGGGGTGGTCGATGCTGATCTGGGCCTAGAGGGCGGCGACCTGCGTGCTGCGGAGCGGACATATCAGCAGGTGGCGCAGGTTGCCGGACGCGCGGGTCGCGGATCAAAACCCGGTGAGGTTCTCATCCAGACGCGCCATCCCGACGCACCCGTAATCGCCGCACTGGCAGACGGCGACCGCGATGCCTTTTACGCCGCCGAAACAGAGGCACGCCGCGATGCAGGCGCGCCGCCATTTGGCAGGTGGGCGGCGATAATCCTTTCCTCCGAGGACGAGAAAGAAGCGCGCGAGGCGGCCGTAAGGCTGGGCGATACGCGGCCCGAGCTTGAAGATCTCTACATCCTCGGCCCTGCCCCTGCCCCGCTCGCCCTGCTGCGCGGACGATACCGCTACCGGTTCCTCGTGAACGCGCGCCGCAGCGCCAGCCTGCAAAAGGTGCTGCGCGACTGGATCGACGCGCATCAATTTGCGCCCGGCGTCAGGATCGGCGTCGATATCGATCCCTACAGTTTCGTCTGAGGCACAAAACCAGACGCTGCGCATTATCGCCGTATGGCCAGCAATCCGATACTCGTCCCGATCCTAGGCGATCAATTGACCCGCACACTCGCCTCGCTTCGGGGCCGGACCAAAGACGACACCGTCATCCTGATGATGGAGGTCTGGGATGAGGCGACCTACGTCAAACATCACAAGCAAAAAATTACGCTCATCTTTTCGGCGATGCGGCATTTTGCCGATGAACTCAGCGATGCGGGGTGGAGCGTCGATTACGTCAAACTGACCGATCCAGACAATTCAGGCAGCTTTACCGGAGAGGTCGCGCGCGCCGCTGAACGTCATGATCCGCGCGCCATCCATATCGTCGAGGCTGGCGAATGGCGGGTGCAGCAGCAGATTGAGGAATGGCCGGATAAATTCGCTTGCGAGGTCGAAGTCCTCCCCGATGACCGGTTTCTTTGCTCGCACGCCGAATTCAAGGACTGGGCCGAGGATCGCAAACATCTGACGATGGAGCATTTCTACCGCGAAATGCGGCGCAAGACCGGCCTGCTGATGAACGATGACGGCAAACCCAAGGGCGGCGAGTGGAACCTCGATAAGCTGAACCGTGAACCGCCCAAGGAGGAAATGAACCCGCCACCGGTCCCCAATTTCGACCCCGACGAAATCACCCGCGAAATCATGGATCTGGTCGCTGACCAATTCCGTGATCATTTCGGCGATCTGGAGCCGTTCCGCTGGCCGGTCACGCGCGACGATGCCGAAAAGGCCGCCGATGCGTTTTTTGCGCAGCGGATCGAGAAATTCGGCCCGTATCAAGACGCGATGGTCCACGGGTCCGACGACATGTATCATTCGATGCTGTCGACCAGCATCAACCTCGGCCTACTTGACCCGCTGGAGCTTTGCGAGCGCGCGGAGAAGGCTTACGAAGACGGCGCAGCTCCGCTTAACTCGGTCGAGGGATTTATCCGCCAGCTCATCGGGTGGCGGGAGTACATTCGCGGGTTCTACTGGCTGAAAATGCCGGGCCTCGCCAGCGATAACAAACTTAATGCGCAGCGCGCTTTGCCAGAGTTTTTCTGGACCGGCGAGACCGATATGCGCTGCCTGTCCGATTGCATCCGCTCGACCCGAGAAGATGCCCACGCCCATCACATTCAGCGGCTGATGGTGCTCGGCAATTTCTGCCTACTAGCAGGGATCAACCCTCGCGAGGTTCAGGACTGGTATCTCATTGTCTATGCGGACGCCTATGAATGGGTGGAGCTGCCCAATGTCTCTGCGATGATCCTTTACGCAGATGGCGGAGAACTCGCGACCAAACCCTATGCGGCCAGCGGAAATTACATCAACAAAATGTCCGATTACTGCAAGGAATGCCGGTACTCGGTCAGCAAGAAAACTGGCGAGGATGCCTGCCCGTTCAACCCGCTCTACTGGCATTTCATGGACCGCCACCGCGACCGGCTGGCAAGCAACCACCGGATCGGGCGCATCTATTCGAACTGGGACCGGATGGATAATGCGAAAAAGCAGGCGTATCTCGACAGCGCTCAAGGGTTTCTTGATCAGCTGGAACCTGCTGACAAGTCTTGGGCGCGCGGCTAGGAATTGTCGGTTAGATAGATGCGGTTTGCCTCGACATCTTCGATGAACATGCATTCTTCGCGGAAATTTTCGCGCAGCATCTCTAGCCTTGCCTGCGCCGAGGGGACTTGGGCTCTCACGGCCTCAAACCGCGCGTAATCCATCGACCAGTAATCCAGCAGAGCGCCATCTGCGTCGGTAACGATGCCGAACAGCGCCCCGCCCCCTCGACCCAAGGCCACCGCCTCAACCAACGACGCAAAGAAATTGAGCGATCCTGTCGCCGGCACGGGATCGGTGCCAAACCTTGCATTGCCAAAACCGGGTTGAGCAAGACTGGATCGAAGGCCGATGCGAACCTGTTCGGGCAATGATTGGGTGCGATCAGCGGGAAAGACATGGCGATTGACATATATCTGCCCAAGCGCGGGATCGATCGCGCCGTCACTGTTTAAGGGCCACGCCAGTATGTAACGGGGCGGAAGCACTTTGTAGCGAGGGTCTGCCAGACTTGGAGTAAACGAGCCTTCACTGCTAAATTCCCAGCGGATGCCTGACTGCGCGTAGAGCGTCCCGTCCTCATTCAGCTCAGCGTTTGCCCTTATCGTGCCGCCCACGATAGTGTATTCGAGCTGGCAGCTATAGCGGCTTATGATGGTCCGTTCTGCCGGAGCAGCCGCAGGCAGACCAACCGTCGCACATCCGCCGCAGGTCAAGATCGCCGTTACTGCCGTTGCTATTGCTGCCTTGAAATGCATCGGCCCCTTTCCCCCTCGCTTTTTTTGCTGCATCGCCGCTGCAACTTGAAGGCGGGCTTAACGCCGCCAACCGTTGAGAGGAAAGAATGCTCACCATCCATCACCTTCGTATTTCGCAATCCGAGCGGATCGTCTGGCTCTGCGAGGAACTGGGGCTCGACTACGATCTTAAACTCTACAACCGCGATCCTGAAACGCGGCTCGCCCCGCCAGAGTTAAAGGCGATCCATCCGATGCAGATCGCTCCGGTGATCGAAGATGGTGAGACGAAGCTGGGCGAAAGCGGTGCGATCGTCGAATATATCGTAGGCAAATATGCGCCTGATACCGCTCTGGTCCCCGGCCCGGATCATGCGGATTTCGCCGATCACCTGTACTGGTTCCACTTTGCCAACGCGACTTTCATGACCAATGGCATGATGCAGATCGCGGTGAACGCGGTGGGCGCGGATATGCCGCCGCCGCTGATGAAACGCGTGACCAATGCATGGGAGCAGATCGAAACTCGGCTGGGGGAAGCGGATTACTTTGGCGGATCGCAGCTAACCACAGCCGACATCATGATGGTTTTCCAGCTGACCACCAGCCGCGCCTTCAACGATATGACCATCGACCACATGCCCAATCTGAAAGCGTACCTGCAGCGCATCGGATCGCGCGAAGCCTATCAGAACGCCATGGCCAAATGCGAGCCGGGTTTTCCGCCGAAACTGGACTGACGCGCTGCGAACATACCTGTCCACAGCGCCTTTGTTAGCGTAGTCTCGCCAGCCCAGCATTTACCGGAGAAGAATTATGGAAAAGCGGCTTATTTACAGGTCGCAGCCATTTGGCTTCGACAATTCCATGCTGGCAGGCATTCTGTTGCAGGCCCGGCGCAACAATCCGCGCGATGACATCAGCGGGGCGCTGATCTGCCGCCATGATATCTATCTGCAATTGATCGAAGGCCCCGCGGACAAAATCGACGCACTCTTCGCCCGGATTGAGCAAGATGATCGGCACACCAATGTCCGCCTGCTGCTGGAAGAAGAAGCACACGAACGGATGTTCGCATCCTGGGCGATGCTGGATGATGAAGCGCCCTCAATCTTCTGGTCGGTCAGCGATGTCGATGCCGGAAAGATCGAAACTGCCAGCGAGGACGAACTGCTCGCTCCGTTTGTCCGGCTAGCTGAGGTCCACGCATCAGACACCTGAACCGCGCGCAAATGAACGCTCGCAATCCGCTTTCCAGGTAGTGGAACATCCGTCCGCGCCGGGGGTTGGTTTCCCGAAGGAGAAATCGATCATGAAGACCATCAATTCCGCATCAGCAAGTTATGAGGGCATGGGCAAGGATGGCAAAGGGCACGTCTCGACCAAATCAGGCGCTCTCGACAATCCCTACGGTTTCAAAACCCGGTTTGAGGACGCAGCAGGCACCAATCCCGAAGAGATGATCGCCGCCGCGCACGCCGCGTGTTTTACGATGGCGACGAGTTTCCAGCTGGCAGAAGCCGGTCACGAAAACGGCACGCTGCATACGACTTGTGACGTGACGCTTGAAGGTGACGGTGAGGGCGGCTTTGACGTCACCAAAAGCGCGCTGAAACTCACGGGAAAGCTGCCGGGCGTAACGAAAGAGGAATTCGAAGAGCTCGCCGCCAAAGCCAAGGAAGGCTGCCCGATCTCGAAGCTTTTCAATTGCGAGATAACGTTGGAAACCGAATTCGAAGGCTAACCAAAAGCGCGCGGGAATGATGGCTGCATCAGTCGTCGAAAGCCTCGCGCGCTGCCTCCTCAAGAGCTGCCATCGCGTCCCGCCACGGTGCGGGACCGTGGCTGATTCTGGCAACACCAAGTTCGTGAAGTTCGCGATTGCCTAACATACCGGGCAATCGCATCACGTTCACAGGCATAGCGATCGCTTGGCAAACCCTCCGGATCAATTCAGGATCGCTCAATCCGGGTATAAAAAAGCATCCTGCGCCGGCTTTCTGATAAATCTCTGCTCGCACAATGGCGGCTTCAACCAGATCGCTGGAATTTGGATTTTCTCCGGCCATCAAGGGGCCTAGAAAAATGTCGGTCCGCGCATTCACGAATAACCCTGCATGATCGAGTGCGGCGATCCGTTCAGCCTGCTCCTGCGGGTCGCGCAAGGACGAACTGCCGATAACTCGGTCTTCCAGATTGCAACCGATTGCGCCAGCGTCCCGCAACGCCTTCGCATTGGCAGCAAGTTCGACAAGACTGGACGCATAGCCGGTTTCGAAATCGACGGTCAGAGGCAGTGCGGTAGCTGCGGCGATCTGCCTCACAGTCTTTAGCAGGTCCGCAATCGGCAGCGCCTCTCCATCGTCCACTCCTTGGGCTCCCGTCAGCGACAGGCTGCCGGTGGCGACGGCCTTCGCACCGGCTTTGGCAACGGCGCGTGCGCTGCCCGCATCCCAGATGTTGAACAACACGAGCGGGGCGCTGCCGGTATGCAGCGCTGCAAATTCCGATTTTGTCATGATTATCCTTCGCCTTCGCGCTTCAGCAGTTCAGCTTTGATTTCCGGCCCGTAAGCGTATCCGCCGATTGATCCGTCCGCCTGCACCACGCGGTGGCACGGGATCAGCACTGCAATGTTGTTCGCGCCGTTCGCGCTGCCCACGGCGCGGCTTGCTTTTGGATTGCCAAGCATTGCCGCCTGTTCCCCGTAAGAGCGCGTCTCGCCAGCCGGAATCCGGCGAAGGGCCTCCCAGCAGCGCTGTTGAAACGCGGTGCCCTTCACGTCGAGCGGAATGTTCGCGCTATCTAGCGTGGGATCTTCGACGATGGCAGTGACCCTCTTGAACAATGCCTTGAATTGCTCACCAGCTTGCACGAGCCCAGCTTTGGGAAAACGTGCGCGCAGTTCCTCTTCGGCTTCGTTGAATGACAGGCAACACACCCCTTTATCCGTCGCGGCGACCAGCATCGCGCCCAGCGACGTATCGATCACGCTCCAATGGATGCGCACGCCCTTACCGCCATCGCACCAGTCGCTCGCCTGCATTCCCAGCCGTCCTTTCGTATCCTCGTAAAAGCGTGAGGGAGCGGAATATCCCGCCTGATAAAGCGCGTCGGTCACGTTTGCCCCGCCCTCCAATGCTTCACGCGCTTTCTCTTCACGCAGCGCCCGCGCAAATGCCGCAGGAGACAGGCCGACCGTGCGTTTGAACAAGCGCTGGAAGTGTGTCGGCGAATATCCGGTCAGGTCCGCCAATTGATCCAGTGTCATCCTGCCATCCGCACGGATCGCTGCGATGGCCGCCATAACGCAAGCTTCTTCCGCGCTTTGCGTATTGGGGGAACACCGTTTGCAGGCGCGCAGCCCCGCCGCCTCGGCTGCCGATGCGTCCAGATAAAAGCGCACGTTCTTTCGTAGAGGAGCGCGCGCTGGACATGAGGGGCGGCAATAAATGCCGGTCGAATGCACCCCGGTCACAAATGCGCCATCGAACCGGCGATCCTTTGCCATGGCAATCTGCCAGCGTTCATCATCGCTCAAAGTTTGCGGGGTCATCATGAAGCAGCTTTTTTCACAAGCGTGGTTACAGCGCATCCCGAAGCTTGCGGTCAATGTAGCACGGTGGGTAAAGGGGAACGGGATGAACAATTTTCTGAAAATATTGGTGGTGCTGACAGCCCTGCTCGCCGCCCCGCTCCGCGCCGATCCAGGTGACATCGATGCCGCCGCGCGCGGCGTAGTGCGCGTAGTAATCATCAGTCAGGACGGTGAGGAACTCGTGCCGGTCACGCACGGCACCGGTTTTGCCGTGACGCCGACACGCATCGTCACGAACGCCCATGTCATTCGGGAGGCTTTGCAGGACGACACCCTGCGGATCGGGATCGTGCCTAGCGAAGGTGATGACGGCGCATTTGTCCGGCCTGTTTCGGTCAGCCCGCGCAATGACCTCGCGCTGTTGGAAATCATCGATAGCTCGCTCTCGCTGCCAGCACTCACGATTGCAGGCGGCGTCGACGGCAGTTCAGGCGGCGACATGAGCGGAGTGTCCGCTGTGGGCTACCCAATGAACGTCGATCTTGCTCAGGGGCTGGAGATCAGCGACATTTTCAAGGCGCAGCCACCTGTAAAAAGCCGCGGTTTCCTGTCCGGCCAGCGGCCCAGCCGGCAATTCGACACAATCCTGCACACCGCGCCGATTGCGCGCGGGAATTCCGGTGGACCGCTGCTCGATGGCTGCGGGCGCGTGTTGGGTGTTAATTCATTCGGAGCGGATTCCAACGGGTCCGACGCAGAGTTTTATTTCGCTGTTTCCCTGCGCGAGTTGCTCCCGTTTTTGCGTGCCAACGATGTCGAGCCGCAGGTCAATGCACTGCCCTGCCGTTCGATAGAGGATCTTGATGCGGCAGAGCGCGCCCGTTTCGACGCGCAGCGGGCCGAGGCGCGGGCATTGGTCGAAGCGCGCGAGGACGCCATGCGGGAAGCCCGCAGCGAAGCGCGCATGGCCGCCCAGCTTTCCGTCATGGAAGAACGCGACAATGCCATGGCGATGGCGCTGATTCTGCTGCTGGTCGGCATCGGATCAGGCTATGCCGCGATCCAGCTGCGCCAATCGGCCCGGATGAACCCTGAGGCAAACAGCCACGCGCAGTCCAATTCGATGATCGCCGCAGGTGTCGCGGCAGCCGCCATCATCGGCACAATTCTCGTCTGGATCACGCGCCCCGGCTATTCCGAGATTGAAGACCGCGTTGCAGCCGCGATGGAGCAGGCCGAGGGCGGTAATAATGGCAGCGGTGGAACAGGACCGCCCACATCGTTTGCCAGCGACGGGACGCTGATCTGCACGCTCATCCCCGAACGCAGCCGTATAACCAGCGGCCGGAAAGACGATGTCGAATTTTCATGGGCGGCTGACGGATGCGTCAATGGCCGCACACAATACGGCCTTACGAGCGGCGATTGGACCCGCGTGCTTGTCCCCGGCGAAGAAGCAGCGGTTTCGGTCAACACCTACGACCCGGAAACGCGAACCTTCCGCAGCGATCGCTATCTGCTCAGTCGTTCAGCCATGCAGGCCGCACGTGAGGCACGCGGAGAATATACGCCGCCAGCCTGCGGCGTGCTGGATGCGGCCCGTCTGCTGGGGGAACAGCAATCCGCCGTAATCGCCCAGCTACCGCAACGCCCGAACGAACGGCTGGTTTATAATTGCGAGGCGTCTGCAACGAACCTGGACGAAACCGGGCTGTAACCGGTGGAACAGGCTCTCGTCCTTGCATCCATCGTTCTTGGCGTGGCCATCGCCTTTGAACTCGATCATCTCAACAAGGTTCTGCGGTCGAGGACAGTTCGCTGGCATTGGGCGCAGCCGCTGTTTGCGTTTTTCGTCCTGCTGACGATCATTTCATACTGGTGGGGTGTCGCTAACAATGCAGGCGGTTCGATAACGCTCGGCGCCTTTCTGCCGATTATGTTCCAGCTGATCATGCTGGTTTTGCTGGCGGCCGTTTCCTTGCCTGACGCGATCCCCGAAGAGGGATTGGATCTTGGTGAATACTATCAGGAGAACCGCAAGTATCAGTGGATTTTGATGTCTCTGTTTTTCTGGACAATCAACATTCGCTGGTTTGCAAATGTGTGGCCCGAATCCAGTTCATTCGCCGATTTTGCGATGAGAGTGTCAGGCGACACGCTTGCCGGGCTATTGTTCCTTGCCATGATCTTCGCCCGGCGCTGGTGGATGGTCGCCATCGGGTTCGGCATATTGTCGCTCGCGCCGGTCATCTGGTTAACGCGGACGCTGGGATAACTGCGCACCGAAACGGGTATGCTCTATGCCGCCAGCGCCTCACCCGACAGCGTGATCCGGTGCATTTCGCGCCGGTGACCCGCATAATCGTTGATCGCATTGTGCCACGTCGTCCGGTTGTCCCAGATCGCAACCGTGCCGGGCTTCCATTGCAAGCGGTACTGGTTGTCACCGATGAGCGCCGCATCGCAGAGACGTTGTAGTAACGGCAAGCTCTCTTCGCGGGTTTGCCCAACGAAATTGATCGTGAAAGCGGTGTTCACATACAGCAGCTTTCGCCCGGTGTGCGGGTGCCGGATCACCACCGGATGCACCGCGCCCGTCTTCAGGTCCTGTCCGCGCAGGCTTTTACCCATGTCGGTCTGCGCATAGAGACCGTCTACTTTATAGACGTGGTCGGCGGTGTGAAATGCCTCCAGCCCCTCGATTTCCTGCTTCAGATTATCGGGCAGCGCATCGTAGGCCGCACCCATATGCGCCCATTCCGTATCGCCGCCGGTTGGAGGCAAGTCGCGCGCGACTAGGACCGATCCCATGGCCGGTATCTGGTCATAGGAATGATCGGTGTGCCATGCTCCGCCGATATTGGTCGACTGGTCCGCTTCCTTTTTGACGATGGCGATCTCTTTGAAGTCGTCCTGAAGCGGGAAATAATTGTTCACATCGATCCCGCCCCACCGGCGGCCGAACGTGATGTGATCCTCCGGCGAAAATTCCTGATCGCGAAAGACAGCAACGCCGTGCTCGTAAATGGCCTGCTTGATCTCATTCATCTGATCATCGGTGCAATCGGCCAACGCAACGCCGGATACCTCTACCCCGCATTTCGGGGCCATCGGTGTAAACTGCATAATTCCTCTCCCGAGAGCGTTTTCGCTCCTCTTTGCAAGTTGTGCATATTTTGTTTTCGGGTGCAAGCGAATGAGACAGGCCGCAGCGGGGCGTGTGCCGACAACAAAGTGTCTCCGCTTCGCTTGCGGAATCACAAAGACATTGCTAGGCGCGCGCCAGCTTCGTGGGGATGCCTTTGAGCAGCCCGTTCGTGCGAAGCGATGCATCGTTATTCTCGAAGATCCTAAAGGACATCGAAACGCGTGGATATTTCCGCCGGTATTCAGGCTAGCCTGCCAGGCCGTTACGCCTCAGCCCTGTTCGAATTGGCCAGCGAGGCCGGGACGGTTACTGCCGTCGAATCTGATCTCGCCAAGCTGCAGGACGCGCTAGGCGAATCGGACGATTTGCGCAGCGCCACCACCAACCCGCAACTCTCGCGCAGCGAGCAGGGGCAGGCCATCAGCGCCGTGGCAAAACATCTTGGCCTGACAGAGCTGACCACCAATTTTCTCGGTGTGCTTGCCTCGAACCGCCGTCTGGCATCGCTGCACGGTATGATCGCCGCTTTTAGAGCGATCGCCGCTGCGCAGCGCGGTGAAGTCACCGCAACAGTTACCAGCGCGCACCCGCTGAGCGATACGCAGCTCAATGAATTAAAAGGCAAGCTGACGGCCCGCGAAGGCCGTACTGTCATGCTTTCAGCCGATGTAGACCCCGACTTGCTCGGCGGCCTCGTCGTCACCATCGGATCGCAGCGCATCGACGCCTCGATCCGCACCCGTCTTAACTCGCTTGCACAGGCCATGAAGGCTTAAAGGACTACGAATATGGAAATCCGCGCCGCAGAAATCTCCAAGGTCATCAAAGACCAGATCGCCAACTTCGGAACCGAAGCGCAAGTCAGCGAAGTCGGCACCGTTCTCAGCGTGGGTGACGGGATCGCCCGCATCCACGGCCTCGACAAGGTTCAGGCCGGTGAGATGGTTGAATTTGCCAATGGCGTACAGGGCATGGCCCTCAACCTCGAAGCCGACAATGTCGGTGTCGTGATCTTCGGCTCGGACGCCGAGATCAAAGAAGGCGATATGGTCAAGCGGACCGAAACCATCGTTGACGTTCCTGTCGGCAAAGCTCTCCTCGGCCGCGTGGTCGATGCACTGGGCAACCCGATTGACGGCAAAGGCCCGATCGAAACGACCCAGCGTAGCCGCGTCGAAGTAAAAGCGCCGGGCATCATCCCGCGCGAATCGGTGAGCGAGCCAGTGCAGTCGGGCCTCAAGGCTATTGACGCGCTCGTCCCGGTTGGCCGCGGTCAGCGCGAACTCATCATTGGTGACCGCCAGACCGGTAAATCGGCTGTCGCAATCGATACCTTCATCAACCAGAAAGACGCGCACAAGGGCGATGACGAGAAGCAGAAACTGTACTGCATCTATGTCGCTGTTGGTCAAAAGCGTTCGACGGTTGCTCAGATCGTGAAGCAGCTCGAAGAAAACGGCGCCATGGAATATTCCATCGTTGTGGCCGCTACCGCTTCCGAGCCTGCACCGCTCCAGTATCTCGCGCCTTACACCGGCTGCGCAATGGGTGAATTTTTCCGCGACAACGGCATGCACGCCGTGATCGTTTACGATGACCTTTCCAAGCAGGCCGTTGCTTACCGCCAGATGTCGCTGCTGCTGCGCCGCCCGCCGGGTCGTGAAGCATATCCCGGTGACGTTTTCTATCTTCACAGTCGCCTTCTGGAACGCGCTGCGAAGATGAACGAGAGCGAAGGTCACGGATCGCTGACTGCGCTGCCGATCATTGAAACGCAGGCAGGCGACGTGTCGGCCTATATTCCGACCAACGTGATTTCGATCACCGACGGCCAGATCTTCCTTGAAACGGACCTGTTCTATCAAGGCATCCGTCCAGCCATTAACGTCGGTCTTTCGGTCAGCCGTGTGGGCGGTGCCGCCCAGACCAAAGCGATGAAAAAGGTTTCCGGCTCGATGAAACTGGACCTTGCGCAGTACCGCGAAATGGCGGCGTTCGCACAGTTCGGCTCCGATCTTGATGCAGCGACGCAGAAACTGCTTAACCGCGGTGCCCGCCTTACCGAGCTGCTGAAACAGGCGCAATTCTCGCCCATGCCATTCGAAGAGCAGACCGTGTCGATCTTTGCAGGCACCAACGGTTACATCGATGATGTCGCCGTGGACCGCGTCGGCGAATATGAAGAGCAGATGCTCGCTTTCTTCCGCGGCGAACACGCCGATGTGCTTGGCGATATCCGTTCGAGCAAGAAGTTCGAAGGCGATGTGAAGGACCGCACCGAAGCGGCTCTCAAAGCATTCGCCAAGCAGTTCGCGTAAAGGAGCGCCTCAGTGGCTTCGCTAAAGGAACTCAAGGATCGGATCGGGTCGGTTAAATCCACCCAGAAGATCACCAAGGCCAAACAGATGGTCGCTGCGGCGAAGCTTCGCCGGGCGCAGGCCGCTGCCGAAGCGGGTCGGCCCTATGCCGAACGTCTCAGCGCGGTCATGGCCAGCCTGGCCGGCAAGGTTTCGGGCGACAGCGCACCCAAACTGCTGGCCGGAACAGGGTCTGACAAACGCAACCTGTTGGTCGTGGTCAACACGGACAAAGGGCTGTGCGGCGGTCTCAATTCGAACATCGTCAAAGCTGCCAAGCTCAAGGCGAGGGAATTGCTGGCCGATGGCAAGGAGATCGAATTCTACCTCGTCGGCAAAAAAGGCCGCGCACCATTGAAGCGCGACTTTGAAAGCAAGATCGGCAAGCACTTCGACACCAGCACGGTAAAGACACCGGGTTTCGAAGAGGCGGATGCAATCGCAGCCGAGCTGATCGATATGTTCGAAAACGGCAAATTCGATGTCGCGCATCTGATTTACCCGACGTTCAAATCGGCGCTGGTGCAGGAACCGACTGTCAATCAGTTGATCCCTGTTCCCTCACCCGAAGCGATTGACGACAGCGATGCCGTGGTCGAATATGAACCGGGCGAAGAGGAAATCCTCGAAGAGCTGCTGCCGCGCTACGTGAAAACGCAGTTGTTCGGATCGCTCCTCGAACGCGAGGCGTCGGAGCAAGGCGCTTCGATGACCGCGATGGACAACGCGACGCGCAATGCTGGCGAGCTCATCAAAGACCTCAACATCGAATACAATCGCCGCCGTCAGGCAGCGATCACCACCGAACTCATCGAAATTATTGCTGGCGCAGAAGCGCTCTAATTTAAGGCTAAGGAACACAACATGGCCACCGCACCAGTCCTCAACCAGACCACCAACGGCGTTATCGCCCAGGTCATCGGCGCTGTCGTCGACGTGCAGTTCGAAGGCGAACTGCCGGCGATCCTCTCCGCGCTCGAAACCAAGAACGACGGCAAGACGCTTGTTCTCGAAGTTGCCCAGCACCTTGGCGAAAATACCGTCCGCACCATCGCGATGGACGCGACCGAGGGCCTCGTCCGCGGCAGCGAAGTGATTTCGACCGGTGCGCAGATTTCTGTGCCGGTCGGCCCGAAAACACTGGGCCGCATCATGAACGTCATCGGTCAGTCGATCGACGAACTCGGCCCCGTTGGCGCGGATAAAACCATGCCAATCCACGCCGAGGCACCGGCATTTGTCGACCAGTCGACCGATGCCGCGATCCTCGTCACCGGCATCAAGGTGATCGACTTGCTCGCGCCTTACGCAAAGGGCGGAAAGATCGGCCTGTTCGGCGGCGCTGGCGTTGGTAAAACCGTTCTTATTCAGGAACTCATCAACAACATCGCAAAAGGCCACGGCGGCGTGTCCGTGTTCGCCGGTGTGGGTGAGCGTACCCGCGAAGGTAACGATCTCTACCACGAATTCCTCGATGCGGGCGTTATCCAGAAAGATGACAACGGTGTCGCCACCAGCGAAGGTTCGAAAGTGGCCCTCGTCTTCGGTCAGATGAACGAGCCTCCCGGTGCGCGCGCGCGTGTTGCTCTCTCTGGTCTGACCATGGCGGAATATTTCCGCGATGAGGAAGGTCAGGACGTTCTGTTTTTCGTCGACAACATCTTCCGCTTCACGCAGGCCGGTTCGGAAGTGTCCGCGCTGCTGGGCCGTATTCCATCGGCAGTGGGCTATCAGCCGACCCTGTCGACCGACATGGGTAACCTGCAGGAACGCATCACCTCGACCAACAAGGGTTCGATCACCTCGGTTCAGGCCATCTACGTGCCTGCCGATGACCTTACCGACCCTGCACCGGCAACCTCGTTTGCTCACCTTGACGCAACGACCACGCTGAACCGCGCGATTTCCGAGCTGGGCATCTACCCGGCGGTTGACCCGCTCGATTCCACCAGCCGCGTTCTCGAACCGCGCGTTGTTGGTCAAGAGCACTATGAGACAGCTCGTAAGGTCCAGGAGACTTTGCAGAAATACAAGTCGCTGCAGGACATCATCGCCATTCTCGGCATGGACGAGCTTTCGGAAGAAGATAAGCTTACCGTTGCCCGCGCGCGCAAGATCCAGAAGTTCCTCTCGCAGCCGTTCCACGTGGCAGAGGTCTTCACCGGCATTAGCGGCGTATTCGTCCAGCTCGAAGACACCGTGAAATCGTTCAAGGCCGTTGTCGAAGGTGAATATGATCACCTGCCAGAACAGGCGTTCTATATGGTCGGCGGCATCGAGGACGTGCAGAAAAAAGCCGCCCAAATGGCTGAGGACGCTTAAGTCAGATGCCCCTTCACTTTGAACTCGTAACCCCGGCCAAGCAGGTCCGCAGCGAAGACGTCCATATGGTCGTCGTGCCCGGCAGCGAGGGTGAATTCGGCGTTCTGGAGGGCCATGCGCCCTTCATGAGCACAATCCGCGACGGAGCGGTGCAGGTTTACAAGACCGAAGGCGCAGCGCCCGAAACAATCGAAGTGCGCGGCGGGTTTGCCGAAGTCGGCGAAAACGGGCTGACCGTGCTTGCCGAGCACGTCGAGAGTTAAACAGATATTTACCAAACAATGCGATTTGAATTGGGCGGCCCGCGGGTCGCCCTTTTTTTGGCAGAAACGGGCGGAATAATCGTCCGCCCGCTCTGCCAGTTACCGGAGCTGTTAGGCACTCGTCATGATTATTCGCGGCATCAGTGTAGGCTATATGACCGTCGTCGCGATCGCGCTGATCGCTTTGCTCGCGCCGGTACCGGACAACAATCGCGGCGATGCATTCCTGAAACTCGCAGTGACCTTCATTCCGATATTGGTGATCTTTTTCCTCCTGAGGCCAATCCTGGCAAGGGACCTCAACCCCTTTCAACAGCTAAGAGAGGAATTGCGACGCCATTGGCCCAAGGTCGCATGGGCAGCGGCGCTGTATTTCTCGCTTTCGATGTCGCTTGAGGTGTTCAGCGGGCTCAAGAAATCCATCCCGTTCGTGGTCCCGTTCTATCTCGATCCGTTTCTGGTCGATCTGGACCGCGCCCTTTTCTTCGGCACCGATCCGTGGCGCATCACACATGCCCTGTTCGGCTGGGCCACGCAGCCCATCGTGTGGCTGTATAATGCGTGGCACGTCGTTCATATCGGCCTCGCCATCTGGGTCGCTTTCGCTTTTGACGAGGCGCAGAAAATCCGTTTTGCCATGGTGCTTCAATTCGTCTGGCTGATCCTTGGCGGCGGGCTGGCGATGGCGCTGTCCTCTGTCGGGCCGGTGATGGTGGGCGATTTCTATGGCGACCGCAGTTTCGATCCGATGCTGGACGTCCTTTCGGACAGCGCCCCGTCTGTGATTATGGTGAAAGATGCGCTGATCGCCACGATGGATAACCCGAATCTGATCAGCGGGATTTCGGCCATGCCTTCGATCCATGTCGCGATTTCGGTTGCCGCTGCGCTTTGGCTTCAGCAGCAGGGATCGAAGATTCTGACAGCCGTCGGGTGGACCTATGCAGTGGTCATCTACATCGGCTCCATCCACCTTGGCTGGCATTATGCAACGGACGGTATGCTGTCCGCCCCCCTGGTCGTTGCGGTCTGGTGGCTCGCAGGAAAATACGTAAATTGGCTGGATGGCCGTGAATTCGCGATTGGCAAGCCGGCGGAACCGTCGGCAGAACCTGGCTGAAACTTGTCCAGCGGCACATTTTGGCCTTCACAAGCGGTCCCTGCCAAGCCACTATCTCCTGCACAAATTCCCCGCAGGAGAGGACGTTTGAAACTTGTTTCCACACTCGCACTGGCAGCTGCCATGACGATCACCGCAGCCACCGGCGCAGCCGCCGACGATCACATGGATGAAACCGGCGTGCCCGGCCCTGAACAGGACCCGTATATCTGGCTTGAGGAAGCGCGCAGTGAAAAAGCGCTCGAATGGGTCGAGAACGAAAATGAGCGCACGCTGGGCGTGCTCGAAGCTGATCCGCGCTTTGAACAGCTCAAGGCGGAGGCGCTGGCGATCTATGACAGCGAAGACCGCGTGCCGTATGTCAGCTTCCGCCCTGATGGCCTCTACAATTTCTGGCAGGACAAGGACAATCCGAAAGGTCTGCTGCGCCGGACCACGCTGGAAAGCTATCAGACCGAGACACCCGAATGGGAAACCGTGCTGGATGTCGACGCGCTGGCAGCGGCAGAGGGCAAGGAATGGGTCTACAAGGGCTCGACCTGCCTCCCCCCTGCGCTCAACATGTGCATGATCGCGCTGTCCGACGGCGGCGAGGATGCCACCATCATGCGCGAATTCGACACATCGACCAAAAGCTTTGTCGAGGGCGGCTTTGCCATCGAGGACAAGAGCCAGGGCGGCGTCAACTGGATTGACAAAGACACCCTGCTGGTAGGCCGCAACTTTGGCGAAGGCACGCTGACCGACAGCGAATACCCCTTTACCAGCCGTATCTGGAAACGGGGCACCGAGCTCGCCGATGCGCCGGAGGTCTTCCGCGGCGAAAGCAGCGATGTGTGGGCCGGAGCGAGCCTGCTGCGCGACAACACGGGCACGATCCACGCGATGACCGCTTTTCGCGGCGTCAGCTTCCATGAAAGCGAATATTTCGTCTCGATCGACGATGACTGGGTAAAGCTCGATATTCCGAAGAAAGCCTCACCCTACGGCATCGTGGACGGGCATCTGCTTTATTCCACCGATGTCGATTGGGAAGTGGACGGCCAGACGTTTCCGGCGGACAGCCTGATTGCGGTCAATCTGGAAGAATGGAAAGCCGACCCCAATGGCGCGGCCAAGACGCTCGTCTGGGCGCCAGCAGAACGCCAGACGAAGCGCGGCGGAGCGATCACCGGGAACGCATTGTTCGTCGGGATGCTCGACAATGTCGTGGGCAAGGTGTTGCAGTTCAACTTTGTGAACGGCGAATGGGTGAGCGAACAGGTGGATCTGCCCGACAACGCCACTGTCGGCATCGCTGCAAGCTCCAGCGAAACCGACCAGATCATGTTCACGGTCACTGATTTCCTCAACCCGACGACGCTGTATTATACCGACGGCACCGCCGCGCCGACCGTGCTGAAGACCTCGCCCAGCCGCTTTGACAAAGCCGGTATGGAAGTAGAGCAGCACGAGGCGACCAGCGCTGACGGGACAAAAATCCCGTATTTTATCGTCAAGCCCGAAGGCATGGAAATGGACGGCAGCACCGCCACACTGATGAGCGGCTATGGCGGTTTCCAGATACCCCGCCTTCCCGGCTATATGGGTTCGACGGGCAAGCTGTGGTTGGAGAAAGGCGGCGCCTATGTCCTCGCCAATCTGCGCGGCGGGGGCGAATTTGGCCCCGGCTGGCATCAGACCGCGATCCGCGAGAATAAACAGCGCACGTGGGACGATTTTATCGCCGTGGGTCAGGATCTGGTGGACAAAGGCTTCACCTCACCTGAGCATCTGGGCATTCAAGGCGGATCGCAGGGCGGCCTGCTGGTCGGCACGGCGTTCACGCAGCGCCCGGACCTCTTCAACGCGGCAATCGTGGCAATCCCGCTATTTGACATGCTGCGCTATCACCTGATTGGGCGCGGGGCGTCGTGGATCGGCGAATACGGCGATCCGCGCATTGCAGAGCAGCGTGAGTGGATTGAAGGATATTCGCCCTATCAGAAGATCGTCGAGGGCGAGGATTACCCCACACCGTTCCTGTGGGCATCGACCGCTGATGACCGCACGCATCCTGCCCACGCGCGCAAAGGCGCCGCGAAACTGAAAGAGCTGGGTCAGCCCTATTATTACTTTGAAGACATGACCGGCGGACATTCCGGCGGCGTCGATAACGAACAGCGTGCAAAGCTGCAGGCGCTTCAATATGTTTACCTGATGCAGCAGTTGATGGACGAAAACAGCGGCGGTTAAAGCCGTTTTGATGCCAAATTGTAGGGGCGGCTCGCTTTGGCGGGCCGCCCTTTTTTATGCGGCAAATCAATGGACTGTAAAATCATCCGACAGTTTTGCTTCACTTCATCGCAGGCCAGACACAAAGGGTGGCATCAACGCGATATTAACCATGCTTGGTAGGTTCGCGTTAAGTGCAAAAGTCAAACGTCACTCCAACAGCTCAGTGTCGCACCCCCCACTCACCCCGCAGGCACTGGGTTAAACCCAAGGAGTACGAAGCATGGCATACCCCCGTCATCTTTCCATCGCCGATGCCATCAAGCAGTATGGTCTGCCCAAATCGCACCGTGTGTATTGGTCAAAGTCTAAAAAGGCCGATGTTGTTCAGGCCGTTCACGACCGCGTGATCAGCTTTCACGAGGCGCGCGAACGCTATCTGCTGAGCCGCAGTGAGTTTGAACAATGGGAACGCGAAAGCGGCGTGCAGCCCGGCACAGCGCGTGAGCTTGAAAACGCGTAATTGATCGCTGGATATGGCGGCCGGGACGCCCCGTAGGGGTCCCTGTTACTCGGCCGCCACTTCCACCAGCACCTCGTTCCGGCGCATCGGCCCGGGCACCATTGGCGCATCATAGGATGCGTATTCAACAGAGCCGACAGGAGTCAGTCCCTGTTCTTCAATCCAGGCCATCAGTTTGGCCTCCATCCGCGCCAAAGCGTCGCTGCGCGCATATCCGCTGAACCGGACCGCCGCCATCCGGCGTGCAGGCATTTCGGTCAAAGTGATGTCCGATGGCGCTGCGGGAAGCGTGTCCATCGTGTATTTCGATGGCATCACAAACCGCATCCGCCACGTATCACCGCCAGTCCTTTCCTGCAGAACCGGGGCGGTCATCGCGATTTGCTCATTCTGATCGACCTTCTCGGTCAAAACCGGCGCTGTCATGGCGATTTCTTCGCCGCCCTGCGGTCTGTCCTGTCCGAAGATATAGGCGGCAAGCCGTCGGAAACTCGCGCTGCTGGCCTGACGGCGTGTGCCGGTATGTGTGACCTCGGCAACGATCATCGGGGCGTATTGGCGAACTTCAAACTCGGCTTCCTGCTTTATCATTTCGTACGCGGGCACCTCTGTATCGCGGTATTGCGCATAGGCCGCGACCGCGCCGACAACTGCAATACCTGCGCCTGCGGCGACATATTTACCGATACCCATTCGTAATCTCCTGATGATGCTATGCTTCACCAGCCTTTTTGCAGCGCAAAGGTTCCCGGAGGCGCGAGGCTCAGCGGCGGGTGGGCGCGTGGAAATCGGGCGGTTTGGAGGCGACCCAGCGCACGAACTTTGCCACCGCCTCATCCCTCAGCATTGAGCCCGAGTCATCGCCAATCCGCGCAAGCTCTGCATTGGTGAAGTTTGCGTGGATCGTTTTGTGGCAAATCGGATGGACCGGGACTGTGGATCGGCCTTTTTTCGATTTCGGGACCGGGTGATGCCATTGGACAAGCGTCTCGAAAGGGCGTCCGCATAGCCAGCAGAAAAGGTGCTCGTCGCTCATTCTGCCCGTTGCGTAAGCGAAAGCGTGTTTCCATCCGGATCACGGAACCAGCAAATCTTCGCTCCATCTGGCGCCGTCCAGATGTCGCGTTCGTCTTGTTCCATGAACTCAAACCGAAGAAATTCTGCACCGTGCTCTACCAGACGATCACGTTCGCCTACGATGTCGTTCACCCCCCAGCCGATCTGCGTGAAGGGATGCGCGGCAAATTCTTCCACCTTTTGAACCCAAAGCATGGTTCCCGCCGCATCAAACTCGAACGAGAACGGATTGTCGTCTGTCAGCACAAATCCCATGACCTCTCCATAGAAAGCGCGGGCTTCCTCATGTTTGGCACTGGCGGTAAACAGGATCGGGGTCATTTTTTGTCCTTCGCCGCTGCCTTTTTCTTTTTCATCGTATCGTGAAACCGGTCAGCCCAGCCCTGTTTTACCAGCTGGTCGGCGCGGACCATGCGCAGCTCGCCAGCACCGACATCGCGGCTGACAGTCGATCCTGCGGCGACAATCGAATCAGGTCCGATCGTGACCGGGGCAACCAATGCGCTGTTCGATCCGATGAAGGCGCGCTCTCCGATGGTCGTGTGATATTTGAAATAGCCATCGTAATTGCAGGTGATCGTGCCTGCGCCGATATTCGCGTTCGCGCCGACCGTCGCATCGCCAATGTAGGACAGGTGGCTCGCCTTTGCGCCCTTGCCTAGCGTGGCCTTTTTCATCTCGACGAAATTGCCGACAAAGCTGTCTTCTTCCAGCACCGCGCCTTGGCGCAGGCGCGCAAATGGGCCGACCTGAACACCGCGGGCCAGCGTTGCCCCTTCGATGTGGGAGAACGATTTCACGTGAACGCCGTCTGCAACGGTGACGCCGGGTCCGAATACAACATTCGGCTCGACTATGACATCCTTGCCAATCCGGGTATCCCAGCTGAAGAATACGGTGTCCGGCGCTTTAAGCGTCGCGCCGCCTGCCATTGCCTCCTCGCGTTTAAAAGCCTGCCACTGCGCCTCTACAGCGGCCAATTCGGCGCGCGAATTGATGCCCGCAACCTCGTTTTCATCGCATTCGACGACTTCCACCCTGTCTCCGCGCGCGATTGCGCCGGTCGCGACGTCAGGAAGGTAATATTCGCTCTGCGCGTTATCATTCCCAACCCCGTCCAGCAGCGTCCACATATCATCGGAGTGCGCCACGATCAGGCCGGAATTGCACAGGTCGCAAGCGCGCTCTTCCTCGCTCGCGTCTTTGAATTCCACCATTTTGCGAACCGTGCCGTCGCTATCTGCAATTACGCGGCCATAGGCGAGCGGATCGGCCGGGCGAAAGCCGAGCACCGCGACCTTCGCGCCTTTATCCAGCGAGGTGATCAGCCGTTCGACCGTTGCCGCGCTGACCATCGGTACGTCGCCGAATGTCACCAAGATGTTGCCGTTGAAGCCCGACAAGGCCTCGCGCGCCTGCAAGGCTGCGTGGGCCGTGCCATGCTGCGGGTCTTGCAATGCAGTGGTGACATCGCGGCCAGACAGGGCTTCGTCCACCTGCTCGCGCCGGTCACCCACCACGACAACGGTGCGCTGCGGCTGCAATTCGGCAAAGCTGTCGAGAATGTGCATCAGCATCGGTTTGCCCGCGATGGGATGGAGCACCTTGTGCAGATTGCTCTTCATCCGGGTGCCCTTGCCAGCGGCAAGGATAATGGCAGCAAAATCGGTCATCGGTTGTCCCATCGGCGGGCGGATTGGCTGGCCCTGTTGGAAAAGGAATATATTGCACGGCGCGCTTGCCATCAAATCCTTGCAGATTGAAGGCGGTTCCTTCACGCGGCGATCAAAGTGGCACACAATCAGGAGGCTTGATGGCGGATTTCCCCTTTGCAGTGGTAGGCTTTGATCTCGATGGAACGCTGCTTGATACGTTTCGCGATCTCGGCACTGCTGTAAATCATGCGCTTGAAATTGGAGGGTTCGATCTGGTTCCAATCGACAGCAGCAAGGATCTGATCGGTGGCGGGGCAAAGATCATGCTGCAACGCGCCGTCGATGCGCAGGGCGGAATGCCCGAAGATGATTTCCGCGCGCTCTACAAACAGATGCTGGCCTATTACGCTGATCACAACGCAGTGCATTCCGCCCCCTACCCCCATGCGCGCGAAGTCGTGGCCGATCTGGCGGCACGCGGGGTCACAGTGGCGGTGGTCACCAACAAATTTGAAGACTTCGCCCGCTCGATCCTGACACAGCTCGATTTTATCGCGCCGTTTGAAACGGTCATCGGCGGCAATTCCATGGGAAAAGGGCTGGACGGACGCTATCTGTCGAAGCCTCACCCTGACCCCCTGATCGAGGCGCAGAGGCGCTGCGGCGGCGGGACAATGGCGTTTATCGGCGATTCCACCTATGATGTGAATGCGGCCAAGGCGGCCGGTATACCGGTCATCGCTGCCGCCTATGGCTATTGCGACAAACCTCCGCATGACCTTGGCGCAGACGCGGTGATTGATTCGCTGGCGGACCTGATTCCGGCGCTAGAGACGCTGTAGCATCACGATGTGCCGTTACGGCGCGGGGTAAGCGGCGTTCGGCCTGTTGCAACATACGGTAAAAACTGTCACCGAGCGCGCAGATAAGTTTACGTCCGCGTAAAGCGGGATACACAAGAAGCAGGAGAAGACCCCCATGAGCATCGATTTCAAAGACAAGGTAGCGATCGTCACCGGCGCAGGCGGAGGTCTGGGCAAGGCTTACGCTCTGGAACTGGCAAAGCGCGGCGCAAAAGTTGTCGTCAACGACCTTGGCGGATCGCGCGATGGCACCGGCACATCCGATGCCGCTGCCGAAGTGGTTGCTGAGATCGAAGCCGCTGGCGGTGAAGCGATGGCCAATGGCGGCAGCGTCACGGAATACGACCAGATGGAAAAGATGGTCGCCGATGCCAAGCAAAAATGGGGCGGCGTCCACGTCCTCATCAACAATGCCGGCGTCCTGCGCGACAAGACTTTCGCCAAGATGACCCCGGATGATTTCGAATTCGTTCTGAAAGTTCACCTCACTGGGTCGGCTTTCGTGACCAAGGCATGCTGGGAAACCTTCCGCGAACAGTCCTATGGCCGCGTGCTGATGACCGCATCCTCAACCGGTCTGTTCGGCAACTTTGGTCAGGCCAATTACGGCGCGGCCAAGCTGGGTCTCGCCGGTCTTACCAAGACGCTCCAGCTTGAAGGCGCGAAGTACAACATCCGTTGCAACTCGCTTTCCCCGGTCGCTGGTACACGCATGACCGAAGACCTCTTCCCAGAAGAAGCATTCAAGCTGTTCGCACCTGAAAACGTTGTTCCAGCCGCGCTTTTCCTGGTGAGCGAAGATTCGCCGACCAACGCAATCGTCGGCGCTGGCGCTGGCGGTTTCCACTCCTCGTGGGTGGTGATGAACGATGCGGTGTGGCTGAAAGATGGCGAGCGCACGGTCGAAGGTTTCGCTGATCGTTGGGACGACATCAGCTCGTTCACCAACCTCGTCGCTCCGCAGTCGGGCAGCGAGCAATCGGGCGCGATCCTGAAAGCGATGCAGAAAGTGACCGGCACCGGTCCTGACAGCGCGCGCGGCTGATCGACCCACATCCGATACGCGTCCAAGCGTATTGACACAGTAATACACCGGGCCTAGTTTCTCTCGTCTAAGCGATGGGAGGCTAGGCCCGATGTATAGCGAAGACGATCTTAATTCAGCCGTCGAAGCCGGCGCAATCACGCCGGAGGCTGCGCAAAGTTTTCGCGCGCACATGACGCAAGTGCGCGAATTGCCGCGTTCCTCGGAAGAGAACTTTCGCCTCGTAAACAGCTTCAACGACATTTTCGTCGCGATCGGGATTGTTATCCTGCTTCTGGCTACCGGCGCGATTGGACAAGCCATTGCCAGCGTTCTCGCTCCGGTGAGTGATGCCTGGCAGCTGGTTCGAGCCGCTCCCGGCACAACGCCTGCGCAAGTGGAAGCGTGGCAGCAGGCTGAAAACCTCCACGATGCCCTGCAAATTTCGTTTGCCGGACTGCTGGTTGCCGCGACCGCATGGCCGCTGTCCGAATTCTTCACCCGGCGCCGCCGAATGTCGCTTCCCTCAATCCTGCTGCTGCTCGCCTTTGTCGGAGGCACTTTCGCAACCATGCTCGGCATGGGCATCTTTTTTGTTGAGAGTGGCGGTGACCGTATCGGTGCCATCGCTATTTCGTCCGCAGCGCTGATCACGGCCGGAGGGGCTTACCTGCACTGGCGCCGCTTTGCCGTTCCGATCACAATCGCAGCTGGCACCGCGGCGGTTGCGGCGTCAACGATAGGATTGATAGCCGCCGGTGTCGGACCCGACAATTTGAACACGGACTTTTTACTCGGGCTGGTCTTTGCCGCCGGGCTTGCAGTCTTTGCCTTTGCCATGCGCTGGGACATTACCGACCGCGAACGCACGACGCGGCGCAGCGATGTCGCATTCTGGCTGCACCTTCTAGCCGCCCCGATGATCGCGCATCCGATTTTTGCCCTTATCGGAGTGACGGACGGCGACAATATCGGCGTCGGCGCAGCGTTTGGCGTGCTCGCGGTGTATGTCGGTTTCGGCCTGCTCGCGCTGGCAATTGATCGCCGCGCCTTGCTGGTTTCGGCCCTCGCCTATGTGCTGTTTGCGCTCACATTCCTGTTCCGCGAATTTGGAGCGGTGGAGCTGAATTTCGCGCTGACCGCGTTTGTCATCGGTTCGGCTCTGCTCAGCCTGTCAGCGTTCTGGCAACCGATCCGCAAAAGCGTGGTTGCGGCACTGCCCGGCGACATTCGCGATCTGTTACCGGTAACCCATGAACTGTCGGCGGCTACGCCTGCGACCTGATCCCGCGCCTTATGTAAGACACGTGCAGATCGCTTAATCGTCGACCGATTTCATCAGGCGCCGCTCCATCGGCGCGAGGACGCCGGCAAGATCGTGACCGCGTTTAAGCACCTGACCATGTTCGCCAAACAGCGTGTACATGCCCTGTTTGTTCCTGAGCGACGGGCGCTTTTCAATGCGCGCCTGCGGACGTTCTGTCGCCCTGCGAAAGGCGGCGAAGCTGGCGGCGTTCCGATCGAAATCCATCGCATAATCGCGCCACTGCCCGGCTGCGACCATGCGGCCATACAAATCCATGATGCGCTGCAATTCGAGGCGCTCAAAACCCACCTGCCCGCCTGCGCGGCCCGGAAAAGCAACAACCTGACCTGACGAAGAATTACCCTGCGGTCCTGACGCCATCAGTCGCTGGTTCCGCTGCGTTTGGGATCAAGATCAAGGGATGTCTGCTCTGGCAATTGGGTGCCATGCGCGCCGCCCGCCTTGATCTCGGCGATTTCGGCTTTCAGCGATGCGAGCTCGTCTTGCAACACCTCGATGCAATCGATGCGGTTCCCCTCTGCATCCTCGCAATCGGGCATCGTTCCGTATGGGATGAATTCCTTGATCCACTCCTCCGCCGGGACAAGTGTGGAGCGCGCCTTGAAACCGACCATCGTGGCCCCCGCTGGCACATCCTCCATGACCACGGCATTGGCTCCGACCCGGCCCCTTTCGCCTACGACGATGGGGCCAATAATCTGCGCGCCGGAACCGATGATGACGTTGTCTTCCAAAGTCGGGTGACGTTTGCCGCCCTTGCCATTGGTTGGGTTGGTCCCGCCCAGCGTCACACACTGATAGATCGTTACATTATTGCCAATCTCGGCGGTTTCGCCAATCACCGTAAAGCCGTGATCGATGAAGAAATTGCGCCCGATTGTCGCGCCCGGATGAATATCGATGGCGGTCAACACGCGCGAAATATGATTGATCATCCGCGCCAGAAAATACAGCTTCGCATCGAACAGCCAATGCGCAATCCGGTGGAAGCCCAAGGCCCAAACGCCGGGATATAAAAGGATTTCCAAGCGCGAGCGCGGCGCCGGATCACGGGCACGGATTGAGTCCAGATAACTTTTGAGCGTGTCGAACATTGCGCTTTTACTCCCACCAATCGGGCGGATTTGCAAACACGGGCTACAACAGTTTTTGTTGTTCGGGCCCTTGCAACGCTTCCAACGCTGCTCTCCACACAGACATGGTGGCCGCCGACTGACGTTCAAGGCTGATACGGTCGATCATCGCCACCAGCGCCTCCAGGTCGGCAAAGCTGCGCTCTGTGCGGGGCACCAAATATTCGGCAGCACCATCGGCCAGCGACAATGCGCGCTGTTCAGCAAATCCCTCGATCAACTGGGCAGCCATCTCATCGTCCGGCTCTCCAATCTCCAGCTGGAGCGAACCGCCTAGGCGCGAGGCAAGGTCGGGCAGAGCGATTTCCCAAGGCTGTTCATCTGCAATCATCAGCAGCGGCTCACCCGCCTTTGATCCGCCCTGTTGCGAGGCGTTCCAGCGGTGAAACAGGCGGGTTTCATCCTGCCGGTCTGCTCCGTCGATCACGTCGATGCCCTGCGCTGCGGCCCAGCGCCCGATCAAGGTTTTTCCCGAGCGCGCAGGCCCGGTCAGGACCGCGCTGTTGAACGGCCAGCCAGCCGGGTCGCGAAGCGCGTCGATAACATGCGCGTTGGCATTGCCCACCACGATGCGCTGCGCCTCTCCTGCTGCGCGGGTGACGAGAGGGAGGGCGATCTGCCGGGTTGGAGAAGCCGTTTTTGCCATCGCGCAGACCGCAGGGCTTAACGGCTGATGGCGAGAGCGTTTGCGCCCTGACGCACAGTGAACCCGCGCGATCGCAGCGACGCAGCCAGTTCATCAAGACTGCCGGCATAGGTAACGCGCATGACCGAGGTGCCGCCCATCGCGGTGCTGGTAACTGCAACGCCGCGCACCCCGGTAGAGCCGCGCACAGCGGACAGCGCCTCCCCAAACGCAGCCGCATCGGGAGAGGCGAATTGCACCACATAATTGCTGGCAGCGATTGGTGCGGGCGTTTCCGTGCCGGTCGAGGCGATATTTGCCTCCGCAGTGGCGGCAGTCTCTGCAGCGTTCGCGGCAGCTGCTTCGCGGGCGCGGATGGCGCGGCCAATTTCAATCAGGCGCTGCAGAGCCGGATCAACCTCGCCCGATGCTCCCAATCGCAAAGTCGGATCGGGCTGCAATTTGCCCTCAACCAAGGCGGATTCGTAAATGGCATCTATCCGGTCGACTGCATCGCCCAGCATGTCGGGCACAGCACCGGGGCCGGCGGCAGTCAGCTTGAACGATTCTAGAACACGGCTATCCGGTCCGTAACGCGCCGTGAACGTTCCTGTCACTGGGCCGCCGGGATATTGGTAATCCAGCCGCGCGATAGGCACCAGAGCATCGGCAGCACCGTATTGGTCCAACGTCGTGCGCCACCATGCGCGGCTGCGGCGTCCCGCCTGTCCGTAATTGAGGAGCAGCGAATCGCCGCCAGCGCCTGTGGGCCGGACATAATCGATCCGGCTGCGGCCCGGATTGAATTCCGCCCAGGCGCGTTGCCAGTCGTTGCGGCGTTCGAATGCCGTGTAAGTGCCCGCGTTCGCCATCACCGGTACCAGCAGCATCGGCGCCGACGAACGCGCTGTCGTCACTCCGCCCAGATATCGCGAAGCGCGTTGACGGTCGAAAATTACACCCAGCGTTGCAATGTACCGTTTCGGCCCGATCCGCTCGCGCTGAATTACAATGGATGACACCATGCTGGAAAGCTGGCTGTCGGATACGGGAGGACCGTCGAGTTGCTGCCATGCAAGCCGCTGTGCACGTTTCCACGCCTCCTGCCGGGCCTCCTCGCCGCTGTCGCTCCGTTCATCGACCTCGATCCCGCGCACCTCGAAATCGGCAGAGGACGCTGTGGCCGCAATCCCGCGCTCGCCTGCGACCTGAGCCAGCACGATCGCGTATGTTCCGCCCAACAGGACAAGCGCGATCAGCGCGGCTAAGCCATACCGGGCGGCGGGTGTGACCGGCGCGGAAAGGCGCGGCATCGCAGCCGCGATCCTCGGCAAAAGGGCCTCCGCTGAGGGGCCTGAAAGGGTGTTTGGCGTAACCATCGGGGAAATCACGCGCCTTTTGCCCAAAGGCGAGTGGAATTCCAAGCGGGAAAGGCTAAACGCATGGGCATGATTTTGAGGATTGTATGACTTCTGAGACGGGTTCAAGCGACAAATCGGGCCAAGCGCATGAAAAGAACGGCTACACCTATGCCGGTGCAGGCGTTTCCATCGATGCCGGAAACGCGCTTATCAAAGCCATCGCTCCCTTGGCGAAAGCCACCGCCCGCCCTGGGGCGACGAGCGAACTGGGCGGTTTCGGCGGATTTTTCGATCCCAAAGCGGCGGGCTACACCGATCCGCTGCTGGTCGCGGCCAATGACGGTGTCGGGACCAAGCTGAAACTGGCGATTGATTATGACCGCCATGACACGGTCGGCATCGATCTGGTGGCAATGTGCGTGAACGATCTGATAGTTCAGGGGGCAGAGCCATTGTTCTTCCTCGATTATTTCGCAACCGGCCACCTCGAAAACGGTGTCGCAGAACGGGTCGTCGCGGGCATTGCAGAGGGGTGCAAACAGGCCGGTTGCGCACTGATCGGCGGAGAGACTGCTGAAATGCCGGGCATGTACAGCGACGGCGATTACGACCTTGCCGGGTTTTGCGTCGGCGCGGTTGAACGCGGGGAGCAGCTTACCGGAGAGAAGGTCGCGCCCGGCAACGTCCTGCTGGGCCTTGCATCGTCCGGTGTGCATTCGAACGGCTATTCGCTGGTACGCAAACTTGCTGCGGATTTTGGCTGGAAACTGGAGCGCCCAGCGGTGTTCGATCAGGAGCGGCTGCTGATCGATACGCTGATCGAACCGACCCGTATTTACGTCGCAAGCCTGATGCCGGTGGTGCGTGACGGGCAGATCAATGCGCTCGCGCATATCACTGGCGGCGGTCTGCTTGAGAACATCCCCCGTATCTTGCCGGACGGTGCACACGCGCGGGTCGATGCCGATGCGTGGGACCAGTCCCGGCTGATGGCGTTCCTTCAGGCGCAAGGGAATATCGAGCCTGCCGAAATGGCGCGCACTTTCAATTGCGGCGTGGGCATGGTTCTAGCCGTTGACGCGGACAAGGCAGACAAGGTCGCAGCCCGTCTGGGCGAAGCAGGCGAAACAGTGGTCCGCGTTGGATCAATCGAAGCAGGCGAAAAAGGCTGCACTGTTCGCGGATCGCGGGGCACGTGGTCAACAACCAGCGATTGGGAGGCCACGCATCTTGGCTGACAAGGCGCTCCGCCGAAAAGCTAAAGTCGCGATCTTTATCTCGGGCACGGGCACCAATATGGCCGCCCTGCTCTATGCCAGCCTGCTTGACGCCAGCCCTTACGAAATCGTGCTGGTCGCCAGCAATCGCGAGGATGCTGCAGGGCTCGAAATTGCCTCTGCAGAAGGCGTGCCGACCTTCGTGCACTCGCATAAAGGTCACAGCCGCGCCGAACATGATGCGGCGATGGAAAAGGCACTGGTCAGCGCGGAAACGGAATATTTGGTTCTTGCCGGGTATATGCGAATCTTGTCCGATGATTTCGTGCGCCGCTGGGAGGGCCGCATCCTCAATATCCACCCTTCGCTTTTGCCCAAATATAAGGGGCTGGACACCTTTGCTCGCGCCATCGCGGCGGGGGATAGCCATGCCGGGGCCAGCGTGCATATCGTCACGCCTGAGCTGGATGCAGGCGAAGTGCTGGCGCAGGCGCGCGTCGCCGTCCGCAGCGGCGAAACGCCGGAAACCCTGGCAGACCGCGTAAAATATGCCGAGCACCAGCTATATCCCCGCGCTGTCGCCGATTACGTCTCGCGCAGCTACGATGCCGGATATCTTTACGACCGGGTCAGCGAGATGGCACTGGCGCTGCCCGAGTCGCACTCGCGCGACAGCCACGGCTTGCCCGCCTTTCGGGTCGGGACCGAGAAATCGGGAAAATTCTTCGCCCATTTCAGCGAAAACCACCACGGCAGCGAACATATCGCGGTGCTCGTCAAAACCGGCGGAATCGATGAACTGCTGAACCTGGTCGAGGCGCATCCCGAAACCTACTTCAAACCCGCCTATTACGGGGCGAGCGGTTGGGTCGGGCTGATCCTGAATCGCCCCGGCGTCGATTGGGATCACGTGGCTGATTGGCTTGAACGAAGCTGGCGCAGCGTCGCGCCTGCCCGCCTGACAAAGCTGCGCGATGCGGCGGACATGTTCTGATGGCGACGCGCGCGGCCCCTTCCCTGCCCCAACGGTCCCACCCGCTGGCGCGCGCGCCAATTGTCGATAAATCCAACGGCTGGCTGAAACAGGCGTGGAGCAGGGGGTGGTTGCCTCCTCCATCGCTTGACCCGGAGGAGCTTTGGGCAGCGGCTGCGAAAAGCCTTGGCGCGCAGGCTGGTGAAGCAGAGATTGCCGGGCGTAATCCGGGCGATGTTGCCGATTTTCGTCTTCGGCTTTCGGAATTGACGCGGGCGATCATGGCAGAGGCGGACCTGAATCCGATTGGCCGCGCGATGGCTTGGGGCCAGCTGGTGCGGGTCATCCGCAACCGCCTGCGATTTGGTGCGCTTTGGTCCGGTCGCCCGGAGCTGCTCGCAACAAAACTTGCCCCGCCGATCATCGTAATCGGCCATATGCGCAGCGGGACGACCCGCATTCACAAATTGCTGGCCGCAGACCCCGCGCATTCGGCAACACGGTACTGCGATGCCTCGCACCCGGTGCCGAGCTTTCCCGATATGCGCCGGTTAAAAGGCGCAATCGACCTTATGATGATGCGCCGGATCAACCCGTGGATCGACACCATTCATCCCATGGCGAGCGGCGAGGTCGAGGAAGAGCTTGGCTGGATCGCTGCGGCTCTCAACCATTCGATTTACGAATCGCAGTGGCGCATCCCGAGCTATTCCGCCTTTAGCGAGGCGCGCGACCCGGCCCCTGTTTACCGCGAATTTGCACGCATGCTCAAAACCGATGCGGCGCACCGTGGTCTGGCGGACCGTCCCCGCGTGATGAAAGTGCCCGCTTTCTCCGAAGATCTTGCTGCGCTGCTGGCGCTTTTCCCCGACGCCCGGCTGGTGTTGGCAGAGCGCGAAAACGATGCAGTGCTTCGAAGCGCGGTTTCCCTCGTCGCCAATCAGATGGCAATCCAGTGCGACAGCTGCGACCTTGGCTGGATCGAGAATGAATGGCGGCGCAAGCTTGCCCTGCGCGAGGCCCGGATGGGTGCTGCGCTAAAAGGCTGGAATGGTCCGGTCGCGCGCCTGAACTTCGATGCTCTCAACGCCGATTGGGAAAGCGAAATTCGCAGGACTTACAGCGATCTGGGCATGGAATTGTCTGGCGAGGCACTGGCATTGATGAGCCGCGAAATGGCTGGAAGCGAAGATGGCCACCACCGCGCGCACTCACAGCAGCTGGCGCATTTCGCCCGCAGCGCAAATCTGTCTGGTTGATCACAAACAAAAAGGGCCGCCCCACCGGACGGCCCTTTTCGTGTGCTTGTCGAACGTGCCGCTCAGCCGACGATCTCGTCTTCGTTGAAGAAGTAGTCGATTTCGATCTTCGCGTTTTCTTCGCTGTCCGAACCGTGGACAGTGTTTTCACCGATCGACAGGGCGTGTTCCTTGCGGATTGTGCCTGCTTCAGCATCAGCCGGGTTGGTCGCGCCCATGATGTCGCGGTTGCGCTTGACCGCGTCTTCCCCTTCGAGAACCTGAACGACCACTGGCTCGCTCATCATGAACTCGACCAGCTCGCCGAAAAACGGGCGTTCTTTGTGCACGGCGTAGAAGCCTTCGGCCTGTTCCTGGCTCATGTGAATACGCTTGGACGCGACGACGCGCAGGCCGGCTTCTTCCAGCATTTTGGTGACGGCGCCGGTCAGGTTGCGGCGGGTTGCGTCGGGCTTGATGATCGAAAAGGTGCGGGTGACCGCCATGGTATCTATCCTTGAAAATGTGCGCGTCTTTGCGCCGGGGGTTGCCCTATCACAGGGCGTATCGAATTCCGGCGCGCGCTTAGCTGTGTGGACGCGGCAATTCAAGTGTTTGATGGCGCGTCATCGGGCGGCACTGCCCAGCCCGGTTGTCAGTTGGCCGATCGTCCGGTCGTCCCGGCGCGACGTGCTGAGCGTGAATACAGCGCCTTGTTCGTTCTCCCCGGTCATCAGCGCGCCGTCGTTTAGCGCGGTGTCGATCATGATGGCAAAGCCCGCCGCCTCAGCCGCCTCGCGGTAGAATGCTGCGATCTCTAACGGGGCCGCATCGCTTGCGAAGGTCAAGAGCACAATCCGGTTTCCGCCGTCTTCGTCGAAACGAGTATTCGACATGATTTCCGCCCCTGGAAACAGAGCAAATCCGGCTGGCAGTTCGACCGGCACATCGGCCCCTGAACGGACTGTGGCAGTGCCGCTTTCAGTTTCAATCGAGGCTGCGGTTTCGCCCGTTTCTGGGTCGATGGAATAGCGCAAGGTTTGCTCGGCCTGATCCGCCTCATCGCCTGCTCGCTCTGCGTCGCACGCGCTCAGGATAAAGCAGCCGCCGACCGCGACTGCCGCCCTGATCATTTTGCCCCCACGTTCCACTATGCGACTTTTATCCAGCGCCCGTCTTCCTGTCGGAAGAATGCTCGCTCCAGACCATCCTTGCCGTCTAGCGAGCGCCAGGTGGCCCGTGCCTGCTCCACCGTGGTGTCATCGAAGAGCAGGAAACTGCGCGCAAAACCATCCGCATCGCGCCAATGTCCATCAGCATAGATGACATGCGTTGCACCATTTGCGTTTTGGAGATCAGCAGCAATCAACACTGGCTGGCGGGTGTCATCGGCGGTGCCAGCCTCTTCATTGGCAAGAAAGCTGGTCGGGCCGGATTTCCAAAGCGATTTGCTGATCGCCTCGCGCTGCTCTGCATCCGCGCTTACGACGAGCATGCGCTCTCCCGATCCGAGCACACGCTCGGCGATCAGGGCGCACACCTTTTCCGCCGGATCGCGGGACAGCTGCCAGAAATCGACTTTCATGCCCGGGTTCTAACCATTCTTGTTTCGCTTGCAGCGTTCTGAGCAGTAGCGGACATTGTCCCAGTCCCGCTCCCACTTCTTGCGCCACGTAAACGGCAGCCCGCAGGTCTCGCAGATTTTCGAGGGCAGATCCGATTTCTTGCGCATCCGCCCCACGAAAACTTACTCCGCGACGTCTTTGACAAGCTGGTCGATCAGGCGCGCACCGTATCCGGTTGCACCCTTGTCCCATGTATGACCGGGCTTGTCCGACCATACCATGCCCGCAATATCGAGGTGCGCCCACGGCGTATCCTTGCGGATGAAACGGTGCAGAAACTGGGCCGCGGTGATCGATCCAGCGGGACGCGGGCCGACGTTCTTGATGTCAGCGATCGGGCTGTCGATCAACTTGTCATAGGCAGGGCCAATCGGCAGTCGCCACAACTTGTCTCCGACGGTTTTGCCAGCGCCGAGCAACTGCTCCGAAAGCGCATCGTTGTTAGAGAAAAGCCCGCCATGTTCGTGGCCCAGCGCAATGATCATCGCGCCTGTAAGCGTTGCCAGATCGATGATGCGCGCAGGGTCGTATTCTTCCTGCGCCCAATGCAGCGCGTCGCAAAGGACCAGACGCCCTTCAGCATCGGTGTTGAGCACTTCGACGGTCTGCCCGCTCATCGTGGTAACGACATCGCCGGGGCGCTGCGCTTTACCATCGGGCATGTTTTCAACCAGGCCCATCACCGCGACGACATTGGCTTTTGCCTTGCGCGATACCAGTGCGAGCATACCGCCCGCCACTGCACCAGCGCCGCCCATATCCCACTTCATATCTTCCATGCCGGGAGGCGGTTTCAGCGAAATGCCGCCCGTGTCGAAGGTAACGCCCTTGCCTACAAACACAGTCGGCTTGTCACCCGGATTGCCGCCATTCCAGCGGATCGCAAGCATCCGGGATGGCTGTTCCGAACCCATGCCCACGCCCAGCAATGCGCCCATGCCCAGCTTTTCCATCTCTTCGATGCCTAGCACGGTGATTTCGGCGCCAGTCCCTGCGAATGCTTTTTCACAGCGTTCGACGAAGCTGATTGGATAAAGGATGTTGGCAGGCTCCGCGACGAGCGTGCGGGTGAATTCAACGCCCTTGGCAATCGCTGAAGCCTCTTCCCACGCGGTTTCGGTGCCCGATGGCGCGCCGATTACGTGAACCTTGGTCAGCGAGGGCCGTTTTTCCTTGGCAAGTTTTGTCCGGTAGGTGTCATACCGCCAACTGCGAAGACGCAGGCCTAGCAGCGCCGCAGCGGCTTCTTTGCCCGAAAGATTCGCATGGCCCAGATCAATGACCATATCGGTTTCGCCCGAAGTCAGGAATTTCGCCGTCAGGGCCGCACCGGCACGCTCGACATTCAGCTGGCGATTGTCATCGGCGCTTTCGCCCGCACCTGACAGGGCGATGCGTGACAACGTCCCGTCGACCATCGCAAAACCATCAAACACTTGTCCGGCGCGACCTTTGAAACGGGCGGCCTTCGCCCCGTCGGCAATGGCCGCGTCAAGGTCTGTCAGGCTATCGCCCTGGTTCACGATGCGAGCGGTCAGCCGGACATTGGCTGGGGGTGTGTCGACGAAATGGATTTGCATGGGAGCTCCCGCGGAAAGTTCTGCGTTTTGGCCGGATTAATCTGCCTCGCTCTACCGAACGCGCGAGGCGTGCGAACAGCACCAAGGTATCCGGCCCTGAATGGCGATTGCGATTAAGCGCGAGCGATGCAATAGGCAAGCCACGTCACGAGCTTGAAAGGTCGGCAGGTTGGTCGCAATCGGCACATTGGTGCGCTGTATGACAAGGCCGGCAGGCCTTGCGCTGCTTGCTGTGCCTGCTTTGACAGTGGGTGCGACTGCCGCCGCGCAAGAATCGCGCGATGCCGATCCGCAGGCGGAAGGCGCCGATCAACAGCTGCAATCGCCGCTGGCTTTAACGGACGAAGCGGCGCTCGGCGATGCCATCGACTTCGAGGCGGACCAGCTCAGCTATGACAGCGAAGCCGATACCGTCACAGCGCGCGGGAATGTCATTCTTCGCAGCGCCGACAATTCCGTCCGCGCGGACGAAGTCGTGTGGGACCGAGGCACCGGGCAAATCATGGCGAGCGGCAACATTCGTTTCGTCGATGACGGCGGCAACCAGCTTTACACCGAAACGCTGGAACTGACCGACGAGTTCGAAGCGGGCGCGATGAATGACCTGCTGCTTGCATTGAGGGCAGGCGGAAGGTTGGCGGCGCGGTCCGGTGCGCGCGGAGATGATGGCACGATCGTGCTTACGGATGCAGCGTATACGGCCTGCGCGGTCAGCGACGAAGAAGGCTGCGCAAAAGACCCAAGCTGGCGCATCACCGCCAACCGCGTGACATTTGATCCGGAAGCCAATCAGGTCCGTTTCAAAGGCGCGATGCTCGAATTGTTTGGCGCGCGCATCCTGCCCCTGCCCGGCCTGTCGCTACGCACAGATGGCAGTGCAGTTTCCGGTTTTCTGGTGCCCAATGTCCGCATATCGGAGGTCAACGGGCTTGAGCTGTCAGGCGAATATTACTGGCGGCTGGCCGACAACAAAGACCTGACGCTTGGGGCAACCGTCTTCACCGAGGTCGCGCCGATGGTGAACGCGCAGTGGCGCCACCTTACCGATAAAGGCGCATACCAGATCACTGGCTATGCGACCGCATCGGCCCGTGTTTCCGATTTCACCGGTGTCCCGACAAGCGAAACCGACCCGCGCGGCTATCTGTTTGCAAATGGCACATTCCAGTTCACCCCCGAATGGAGCCTCACCGGATCGGTTCGGCTGGCAAGCGACCGCACTTTCCTCAGGCGGTATGATCTTAGCCGCGATGACCGCCTGCGCTCGACCATCAATCTTGAGCGGATTGACGACGATTCCTACCTTTCGCTGGCCGGATGGGCGACCCAGACACTGAGGATCAATGCCGAGCAAGGACAGATCCCGGTTGCGCTTCCCGCATTCGATTACCGGCACAATATCGATGATCCGCTGCTGGGCGGGCAGATACAGCTTCAGGCGAACACGCTCGCCCTGATCCGCAATGACGGTCAGGATACACAGCGCGCGTTTGCCGGGGCGAAATGGGATTTGCGGCGGCTGACCGGGCTTGGCCAGGTCGTCACGCTGACTGGCCTGGTGCGCGGCGATGTCTATCACACCGACAACACCCTTGCGACGCAGACCGATATCTATCGCGGAAATGAAGGCTGGACCACGCGCGGCATTGCGACGGCTGCGCTGGATATCGAATGGCCATTTGTCGGCGAAACGTTCGGCGGGACTCAGGTTCTGACGCCGCGCGTGCAGTTCGTCGCGAGCCCGTCGATCAAAAATCTCGACGTGCCGAACGAAGATGCGCGCGCCATCGACCTTGAGGATTCGAACCTCTTCGCGCTCAACCGTTTCCCCGGATATGACCGGGTAGAGGACGGCGTTCGCATGACCTACGGCTTGGATTGGTCGCTGACCAAGCCGGATTGGCGGATCAAAACGAATATCGGCCAGTCATACCGCCTCGATAACGAGCGCACGATTTTTCCCGACGGCACCGGCCTGTCGGACAAGTTCTCCGATTTTGTCGGGCGGACAGAAGTGCGCTGGCGCGATTATGTCCAGTTTACCCACCGGTTCCGGCTGGACAAGGACAACATTGCCGTGCGCCGTAATGAAATCGACGCGACCATCGGTTCGCAGCGCACCTATCTCGAAGTGGGTTACCTGCGCCTCAACCGCGACATACAGGAAGTCGAGGATCTGCAGGACCGCGAAGAATTTCGCGCTGCGGCGCGTGTGGCTATCGGTCCGCATTGGTCGGCATTCGGCTCGGGCGTATTCAACCTGACCGGCGCAGACGAAGACCCGACTTTCGCACCCGACGGGTTCGAGCCTATCCGCACCCGTCTGGGCGTCGCGTACAGCGATGACTGCATCGAGTTTGGCCTGACATGGCGGCGCGATTTCATTACGGCGGGCGATGCCGAACGCGGCAACACGTTCCAATTGTTCTTCGCCCTCAGAAATCTCGGCTTCCGCTAGGGCGCGTCGCGCGCCTTTCCGGCAAACACGCACCCTCACGAATTGGCATGCGCCAAAAAACGGGTTAAAGGCGCTGCAACAGGTGCAGACCGGCGCTCAGCCTTCGTTAAGCAGAGCGGTGACATGACCTGCCAAACAGCGCGAGAGGGGCCGCGCAAACTTGAATATTCACCATAGTTTTGCGCCCTGATGGCGCGGCAGAATGAATTGGGATTGATTACGTGACGAAGAAGTTTTTCTCCAAGAGCTGCGCCGCTTTCATGGCTGCCGGCCTGATCGGCATGGCTGCTGTTCCGATGGTTGCCGGCGCCCAATCGCAGGCCACGCCGACGTCCGACAATCCGTTCGGCATCCCGGAAGATTTCTCGATCTTCGGCAATGAAGAAACTGGCGAACGATCCGCCACTGCTGTCGTCAATGGCTACGTCATTACAGGCACCGACATTTCGCAGCGCGTCGCACTGGTCACCTCCGCATCGGAGGCGAATGTCACACCGGAAGAACTGGAGCGGCTGCGCGTGCAGGTTCTGCGCAACCTGATAGACGAGACGCTGAAAATTCAGGCCGCGCAGGCGCTGGACCTCCCCGCAGAGCGCGCCCGGGTCGAGCAGACTTATAACCAGTTGGCGGCGCAGAATTTCGGTCAGAACCCCGAACGGATGGCGGAATATCTGGAATCGATCGGATCATCGCCCGCCGCGCTCAAACGCCAGATCGAAGGCGAATTGGCTTGGGAAAACCTGCTCCGCCGCAACATCACACCGTTCGTCAACGTATCCGCAGAGGAAGTGAACGATGTCCTCGCGCGGATGGAAGAATCGCGCGGAACCGATGAATACCGCCTCGGCGAAATTTACCTTTCCGCTACAGATGAAAACCGCGCCGCAGTGCTGCAAAACGCGAACCAGATCGTAGAGCAGCTGCGTCAGGGTGGCAGCTTTGTCGCCTATGCACGCCAGTTTTCCGAAGCGACTACGGCGGTTGTCGGCGGCGATCTTGGTTGGATCCGTCTCGGCCAGCTTCCCCCTGCCCTTGGCAGTGCGGCCAGCCAGATGCAGCCCGGACAGCTGAATGGTCCGATCGAAATTCCCGGCGGGTTTTCGATCCTCTATCTTATTGAGAAACGCCAGGTTCTCATGGCCAATCCCAATGATGCGCTATTAAGCCTGCGCCAGATTTCGATCAGCTTTGCGCCCGATGTAACGCAGGAAGCGGCCGAGGCGCGCGTTAACGAATTCGCCGCCTTCGTCCAGACCCTTCGCGGGTGCGCCGATGCAGAGCGTGCGCGAACTGAACTTGGCGCGACCGTGGTTGCCAATGACCAGATCACTGCAGGTTCGCTGCCCGATCAGCTTCGCAATATCCTGCTGCAATTGCAGATCGGCCAGATCACCCCGCCGTTTGGCAGCCCCGAAGAAGGCGTGCGCGTTCTGATGCTGTGCGGGCGCGACGATCCCGAAGATGCAGGCGCACCAACGTTCGACGCGGTGATGAGCCAGATCGAGGAAGAGCGGATCAACAAGCGTGCCCAGCGTTACCTGCGCGACCTGCGCAACGACGCATTTATCGAGTATAACTGAGCCATCCGCGCGTGAGTTCTCCCCGGTTCCCCTTGGCCGTGTCGCTCGGCGATCCGGCGGGTATCGGGCCGGAGATCATCGCCGCCAGCTATGACAGGTTGCGCGGTGCCGAGGGCGATTGTGCGCCATTCTTCGTCGCCGGCGGCTTAGAGGTTTTGCGGGCTGCGTCGCTCGCCTGCGGCGCCCGGTGCACCATAATTCCGATTGCGCAGCCACATGAGGCAACCGAGGCTTTCGCGGCAGGATTGCCCGTTCTGGCAGGCCTGGACGCGCCCTACACTCCCGGCCAGCCCGACCTGACCGGCGCGCAGCTGTCACGCGCATCGCTTGAATGGGCAACGCTGCTTACTTTGCAAGGCGACGCGGCGGCGGTGGTGACCGCGCCGGTGGCAAAGGCAGGGTTGATGGAAACCGGATTCGACTTTCCCGGCCAGACTGAATTCCTTGCCGCAGCCTGCAATCTGGGCCCCGACGACGCCGTCATGATGCTGGCCGGGCCGTCACTGCGCACCGTGCCGCTTACGGTGCATCTTGCGCTGTCGCAGGTGCCAGCGCGGCTCTCCGAGGAACTCATAACGCACAAGGCGCGCATCGTGGCCAAGGCGCTGCGGCGCGATTTTGGCCTCCAGCAGCCGCGCCTCGCCATTGCCGGGCTTAATCCGCATGCGGGCGAACGCGGGCAGTTCGGCGATGAAGAAGCGCGCATAATCGAACCTGCGATTGCGGCACTCAAGGCGGAGGGTTTCGATGTCATTGGCCCGGTTCCAGGAGACGCGCTGTTCACACCGATCATGCGCGGCGCCTACGATGCGGCGCTGTGCATGTATCATGATCAGGCGCTGATCCCGCTGAAAGCGCTTGAGTTCGATGAAGGCGTGAACGTCACCTTGGGCCTGCCGATCATTCGCACTTCCCCTGACCATGGCACGGCCTTCGACATTGCCGGTCAGGGTAAGGCGGATGCCGGCGCGATGTGCGCGGCGATCCGCATGGCCGGGGACATGGCGCGCGCGCGGGCAGCTGCGTCCGTTGGCTGATCTCCCCCCGATCCGTGAAACCATCGCGCGCCACGGCCTTTCCGCGTCAAAGGCGCTTGGCCAGAATTTCCTGCTCGATGAGCAATTGCTGGGCCGCATTGCCGCCCTGCCCGGCGATTTGCGCGGAGCGAAAGTCCTCGAAGTTGGCCCCGGTCCCGGCGGTCTGACGCGCGCTTTGCTGCGCGCAGGCGCCCAAGTCACCGCGATCGAAATGGACGAAAGATGCCTCCCGGCGCTTGCCGAACTGGATGAGGCTTTCCCCGGCCAGCTAACCGTTCTGCACGGCGACGCAATGAAGCTTAACCACGGCGAGATCATGGGGGGTGAGCCATTTCACGTCCTCTCTAACCTGCCTTATAATGTGGGCACCGCGCTGTTCGTTAAATGGTTATCAGGTCAGGATTGGCCGCCGCAATGGCAATCGCTCACCCTGATGTTCCAACGCGAAGTTGCCGAGCGCATCGTCTCGAAAGAAGGCAGCGGCGCATACGGTCGGCTCGCTGTGCTGGCGCAGTGGCGCGCATCGGCCAAACTGGCGATGAAGGTCCACCGCAGCGCATTTACCCCTCCGCCCAAGGTGATGAGCGCGATTGTCCACGTTACGCCCGCATCGGCTCCATCCGGCGTGTCAGCGCGGACACTGGAGCGCCTGACCGAAGCCGCGTTTGGCCAGCGCCGTAAGATGCTGCGTCAAAGCCTGAAAGGTGTGCCCGGTGCGCTGGATGCCTTGGCCAAACTCGGGATCGACGAAACACGCCGCGCAGAAACTGTCAGCGTCACCGAATTCGTCGCGATAGCTGCCGAACTTAGCTGACCAATCGGACCACCCGCATGGATTGCGGACACGTGCCTAGCCGAGGATTAGGCAGCGACACCCGGCACCCGCGATGTCGCTGGAAAGGGTTCATGATTGCATATAAAGAGCCGTTCCAATGACCGACCCGATTGACGAAACATTCGCCCGCATGCTGCACCACCGCGCTGAAACGCTGGAGCCGGGCGATCCGTTAATGCCGCCAATTGCGCCCGCCAGCCTGTACTACCTGCCCGGCGAACCGCAGGCGGAGCATCAGTATGGCCGCTGGACCAACCCGACATGGAGCGCGTTTGAAGATGCGCTGGCAACGCTGGAGGATGCGCCGTGCATCGCATTTCCTTCGGGGATGGCGGCCATTGCCGCTGTAGTAATGGGCACGGTTAAGACCGGCGATACGGTGTTGCTGCCGTCTGACGGATATATGGCCACCCGCGTGCTGGCCGACACTTATCTGGCGCCGCGCGGGGTAAATGTGGAATTTTGCCCGCAACGCGATTTTGAAGGCCGTAATTTTGACGGGATCGCGATGCTCTTTGTCGAGACACCGACAAATCCAGAATTGCACGTGGTCGATATCGCCGCGATCGCCAGCCGGGCAAAGGCGGCAGGGGCGCTGCTTGTGGTCGATAACACCACCGCGACATGCCTGGTCCAGCGACCGCTCGATCTGGGTGCAGATGTGGTTGTCGCCGCCGATTCAAAGGCGCTGAACGGGCATTCTGACGTGCTGATGGGCCATGTCGCGACGCGCGATGAGGCTATTGCGGAACAGGTGCGCACGTGGCGAAAACTGGTTGGTGCGATACCCGGACATTTCGAGGCATGGCTCGCCTATCGCGGGCTCAAGACCTTCGATGTCCGGTTTGAAAGGATGTGCAACAGCGCGCTGGCCCTCGCCGAGCGTTTGAGCGCGCATCCGGCAATCAGCAATGTCTCCTATCCCGGCCTCCCGAGCCATCCCGGACACAAAATTGCAGCACGGCAGATGCGGCGTTTCGGATCAGTGGTCAGCATGGAATTTACAGATGCCGAGGCAGCCGACGGCTTTATCGAGAACGCCCGCTATATCGTGCCGTCCACCAGCTTTGGCGGGGTGCACACCACCGCGGAACGCCGTGCGCGCTGGGGCGATGCGGTCGCTCCGGGGTTCCTGAGGCTGTCGGTCGGGTGCGAGCCGCTAGATGCGCTGTGGCCGGATATGGAGCAGGCGCTCAATCGTCTGGACTAGGCTTTTTCCGCCTCGAGCGAGCGGATTAATTCGGCCCGCTTCAGCATCAGGGTAAGCACTTCGGACCGCTCGGCCGCCCACTCCAGGATGTTGTCGAACATCAGGATTTCGACCCCCTCAACGCGCTCCATCTGCACGCCGTATGCTTTTTTAAGCAAGTCCCATTCGGCAGGCTCGATCGTCATTTCATCGAACGGCAGAAACAGATCCCCGCTGCCATATTTGAACGGCTGGACAATCGATAGGGTCAGGCCCTTTTCATCGACACTGACATTAACGGGCGGGTGGCGGTGCGATTTGAGATCGCCCGACAGGTGCCCCCAGCGAAAGCCCGGTTGGCTGATCCGAACCATTCCGGTTATCTTGTGATCCATCGGCTTTGCAGTGTCGCGGGCTGGATAGACGCTTTCAAACTCGCGCCAGCGCGAATTCGAGGCGTAGATGATGTAGCCCCCGACAAACATGAAGAAGCCGAGACTGATCGCGCCAACAAAAGACATGTAAATCGTCTCGGCAATTTCGCCCATTTTCCTTCGCCCTCGCGCTGATTGCGATGTGTTTTAGCACGAAAATGTTGGAAATATCTTTAGCGCCGAGCTGCTCAGTCCGATTTTGCGACCTGCCGCCATTGATGCAGAAGCGGTTCGGTATAGCCTGATGGCTGCTCCACCCCTTTGAAAATCAAGTCTTTGGCAGCGCGAAATGCTGCGCCATCCTCATTGCCGATCAGCGGCGTATAATCGGGGTCTGCCGCGTTCTGCGCGTCAACCTTTGCCGCCATCCGGATCAGACTGTCCATCACCTGATCTTCGTTCACAATGCCGTGATACAGCCAGTTCGCGATATGCTGGGATGATATGCGCAGCGTCGCGCGGTCCTCCATCAGGCCGACATCGTTGATATCCGGCACCTTGGAGCACCCGACACCGGCATCGACCCAGCGCACGACGTAGCCGAGCAGTCCCTGCGCGTTGTTATCCAGTTCATCGCGCAGCTCCTCTTCAGGCCAATTCGTGTTTTCGGCCAGCGGGATCGTGAGCAGCGCGTCCAGCCCGGGAGCTTCGGGCAAAGACTTCTGGATATCGAACACGTTTTCGCGGTGATAATGCAGCGCATGGAGCGTTGCGGCGGTCGGCGATGGCACCCATGCGGTGTTGGCACCGGCGCGCAGATGGCCGATTTTCTCTTCCATCATCTGGCCCATCAGGTCCGGCGCGGCCCACATACCTTTGCCGATTTGCGCCTTGCCCGAAAGGCCATGTTTCAGGCCGATAGCGACATTGCGCGCCTCATACGCCTTGAGCCACGCAGAGCCTTTCATCGCGCCTTTGCGCATCATCGGCCCCGCCTTCATCGAAGTGTGTATTTCATCACCTGTGCGGTCAAGGAAGCCTGTGTTGATGAAGACGATGCGGTCTTTCACGGCATGGATGCACGCGCCCAGATTGGCGCTGGTGCGGCGTTCTTCGTCCATGACGCCGACCTTGATCGTGTAGCGCGGCAGGCCAAGCATGTCCTCCACCGCATCGAACAGGTCGTTGTTGAAGGCGCATTCTTCCGGCCCGTGCATCTTGGGTTTCACGATGTAGATGCTGCCATGCCTGGAATTGCCGAACTTCGCATGGCCTTCCACGTCGAGCGCGCTGATCGCGCTGGTGAAAACCGCGTCCATGATGCCTTCGGGAATTTCGCTGCCGTCAGCCAGCAGGATCGCCGGATTGGTCATCAGATGGCCGACATTTCGCACAAACATCAGGCTGCGCCCCGGCAGCGACTTCGCGGAGCCATCGCGAGCGGTGTAATCCTTGTCCGCATTGAGTTTCCGGGTCAGCGTGCGCCCGCCCTTTTCAAAGCTTTCCTCCAGTTCGCCGCCGATAATGCCGAGCCAATTTGTGTAGGCCAGCAGCTTGTCCTCTGCATCGACGGCTGCGACCGAATCCTCGCAATCGGCGATCGTGGTAAGTGCGGATTCGACGATGATATCGGCAATGCCTGCCTTATCCGTCTTTCCTACGGGCGTATCGCGGTCGAATACGACTTCGATATGCAAGCCGTTGTTGACGAACAGCAGGCCTTTTTCGGTCTTGCCGACATACTGGCTTTCATCCTGAAGCTTGCCATCATTCTCGTCTGCCAGATCGGCCCAGCTCTGGTCCACAAGCGGCAGCGCGCTATCGAGGAATTCGCGTCCACGCGCGATCACCGCGGCCCCGCGCGCTTCGTCATAGCCGCCCGGCTTTGCAGGCGGCGCGTCCAGCACATCGGTGCCGTAAAACGCATCGTACAGACTGCCCCAGCGCGCATTGGCAGCGTTTAGCAGGAAGCGGGCGTTGAGGATCGGCACGACCAGCTGCGGACCCGCCATTGTCGCGATTTCGGGATCGACATTCTGCGTACCAATGGTGAAATCGCCCGGTTCGGGGACCAGATATCCGATCTCCTCAAGAAACGCGCGGTATTCGTCAGCCTCATGCGGCTTGCCTCGGCGCGCTTCGTGCCATGCATCGATCTGCGCCTGCAAATCCTCGCGTTTGGTAAGCAGCGCGGCGTTGCGAGGAGCGAAATCTGCCAGCAGCGCTGCAAAGCCCTCCCAGAATGCACTGGGGTCACGGCCAAGGCGGGCAAGCACCCTGGTTTCGAGGAACTGGGCGATGCTTTCGTCGACGGAAAGCCCGGCGCGATTGATATGCGTAGTCATAGTGGTCCTCGTGACTCCTTGAAAAGGGTCCTGGGGAGGAGGACGGAGCGCGATATGGCGAAATCCGGCGTGTATTGCAACGGCTTGGACAAGCGGGATTAGCCAGCTAGAGGTGGTTTCCAATGAAACCGGAAATACAATCTCAAATTGGCGCCCGAATTGACGCAGGGGCGATGCTGGACAACGTCAAAAACTGGTGCGCGATCAACACCGGAACCGGCAATATCGAAGGGCTGAAAAAACAGGCGAGCGCGCTTGCCGATGCATTCAGCGTCCTACCAGGAGAGGTGGAGCTGGTTGATCCGGCACCGGTCACGGGAATCGCCGCCGATGGCAGCGAATTCGAGATTGCAAATGGCCAGCACCTGATTGTCCGCGTCCGTCCAACAGCGAACCGCCGCGTGCTGTTCACCGGACACATGGACACTGTTTTTCCGAAAGATTACCCCTTCAAGCTGCTATCATGGCTCGACGACGAAGTGTTGAACGGCCCCGGCGTTGCCGACATGAAGGGCGGCATTGCCGTTATCCTTCACGCACTGATGGCGTTTGAGGCATCGGGCAAGTCATCGTCGCTCGGATACGATATCCTGATCAATGCCGATGAGGAAACAGGCTCACTGGCAAGCTCCGCTCTTATCGCAGAGATGGCACGCGGGAAAATGGCCGCGCTGACTTATGAACCAGCCGCCTTGCCTGACGGCACGCTGGCCCATGCGCGCGGCGGCACTGGCAATTACTCGATCACGCTAAAGGGGAAATCCGCCCATGCTGGCCGCAACCCTGAGGAGGGGCGCAATGCGCTGGTCGCGGCAGCGGACCTTATCCTGCGGCTTAAATCGATGGAGCGCGAAGACATCACCATCAACCCGGCAAAGCTGGAGGGCGGCGGCCCTAACAACGTGGTGCCCGATCACGCCATCCTGCGGTTCAACATTCGCCCGAAATCCACCGAAGCGATGGAGGGTTTCGACAGCGCTCTTGGCACCCTGCTGCGCGATATAGAGGCTGCGCATGAAATCACTGCGCATCGCCACGGCGGTGTGACGCGCCCGCCCAAACCCGTCGATGACAAGGCGCAGGCGTTGTTCGACCTCGTCAAAGAATGCGGCGCGCAGCTGGGGCAAGAGATTGGCTGGAAATCAACCGGCGGCGTGTGCGATGGCAACAACATTGCCGCGTGCGGAGTGCCGGTTGTCGACACGATGGGTGTACGCGGAGGATCGATTCATTCCGCTGACGAATTCCTGATCGTGCCCAGCCTGAAAGAGCGCGCCGCGCTGTCCGCTCTCGTCATATCGCGCCTTGCCGAAGGCGCTCTTGCCGGAGACATGAATTGACTTTTCGCCTACGCGCCGCGCGACCCGCCGATCTTGAGCACCTCTACGAGATGGCGAAGTTAACCGGCGGCGGATTTACCAATTTGCCTGCCGACAGGAAGGCGCTTGGCTCAAAGCTTGACCGGGCAGCGGAAGCGTTCGCCAACACCAAGGACGAGTTAGTAGATGAACAATTCGTCTTGGTTCTCGAAAACCTCCAGACGCGCAAAGTAACCGGCACCTGTCAGCTGATGACGAAGGTGGGCCAGCAATGGCCGTTCTATTCCTACAGACTCAATACGCTGACGCAGTATAGCCAAGAACTTGACCGCACGGTGCGCGCCGAACTGCTTAGCCTGACCACCGACCTGGAAGGGGCAAGCGAAGTGGGCGGCCTGTTCCTCCACCCGAATGAACGCGCAGGCGGGCTTGGCCTGCTGCTCGCGCGCAGCCGGTATCTGTTCGTCGGGATGCACCGCAAACGCTTTGCCGACCGCATCCTCGCCGAATTGCGCGGGATCATCGATGAACGCGGCGGATCGCCGTTCTGGGACGGGGTGGCAGGCCGATTTTTTGGCATGAGCTTTCAGGATGCGGACTATTTCAACGCCATCAACGGCAACCAGTTCATCGCCGACCTGATGCCCAAACACCCCGTCTATGTCTCGATGCTGTCAGAGGACGCCCGCAGCGTGATCGGCGTGCCCCATCCAACCGGGCGGGCGGCGATGCGGATGCTCGAAAACGAGGGCTTTCGATATGAGGGGTATGTCGACATTTTCGACGGCGGGCCAAGCATGGTCGCCCCGACCGATCAGGTCACCAGCGTCAAAAACAGCACAGAGGCAAAGGTCGTGAACGTCGATCTAGCCGAAGGGGAACGCGCCATCCTGGCCACCGGAAGGCTGCAGATGTTTCGCGCCTGTTACGGCGCACGAATGCTTGACGATGATGGCGGTATCGCGATCGATTCGGCGGCGGCGGACGCGCTGGATGTGGGCGAAGGCGACATGGTGTGGAGCGTCGCGCGCTGATCGACTGACCGGATTAAGCGCGCGGCTTTTCCAACGCGATTACAGTATAACTTGTTGCATATTCGCCCAGCACCGGCAGCGCCATGAAGGCATCGCCAATCGCCTTCGCGGCGCCCGAGCGCCCGAAGCCGGAACGCGACAACCGCTTGATCCGCAAACCCGCTTCGGCGACGCAATCGCGAAATCCCGCAATGTCGAGCTGGTTGACGTATCCCTGCTCTTCAAAGCTATCCCACTGCGTCCACTTGTTTGGTTTCTTACGTCCCTCTGAGCCCATATCCCAATGGCGCGGCGTGAAATCGGGATCGTCATAGATCGCAGCAGCTGCGCGGAACATAGCCTTTTCACCAAAGATGACATGAGCCCACGGCACTGGCACCAGCGCCTCCATATGCGGCCCCCACGGCCCCTTGAACGGGAACCATTCGATCAGCACGCGCCCGCCCGGTCGCAAGACGCGCGCCCAGCCTCTCAGGATCGCCCCAGGCTCCATCACATGTTCCAGGCAATCGAATGCGGTGATCAGGTCAATGCTCGCATCGTCCAGCGGAAGCCCGATTGTATCGCCCTCAATGAAATGTAGGCTATCGGCAAGGTCGGCTCGTCTACGCAAAGCGTCGTGCGCCCGGTCCAGCGCTGCAAGGTCGATATCAACGCCAGTGACGGATTTCGCGCGCCCTTTTGAAGCGAGGAAGAATGCCAACTGCCCTGCCCCGCAACCGAAATCGAGCACGTCCTTGCCATCCAGTTCGTCGTCGCTGAAATGCCGCCAGCTGCGCACCAGCGATGCGTCGCGCCAATCGGCATAGGCATCGCCCTGCGCCATGCGCGCATCGGGAGCAATCATCAGACGCTTGCTCAGGGCAGTGCAGGCCAGGGTGCGCAAATCCATGTGCGCGGTCCATAGTTTACAGGATTTGCAATGAGGTTAAGGCTGACGGCATGTCTGAAACGAACGCATCCCTCACCGAAATCAATTTTGACGGCATTGTCGGTCCCAGCCACAATTATGCCGGCCTCAGCCTCGGAAATATCGCCAGCGCCTCTCACAAGGGCGATCCCTCTTACCCGCGTGCTGCCGCGCTTCAGGGCGTGGCAAAGATGCGCGGCAACCTTGACCGGCTTGGCGTGCAGGGGTTTCTGCTGCCTCTGCCCCGCCCCAACAATTCTTTGGCCGATGCTCTTGCCTACGATGGGACAGAGCCAGCCGGGCTGCGCGCTGCGCCGTGGTCTGCATCGAGCATGTGGACCGCCAATGCCGCGACCGTTTCGCCCGCTCCCGATACTGCTGATGGCAAATGCCACCTCACGCCCGCCAACCTCGTGACCATGTTGCACCGCGCGCAGGAATGGCCGGATACAAAGCGTATGCTGGAGGTCGCTTTCGGGGACCGTGATCATTTCACCGTGCACGACATCGCGCCGATGACGTTCGGAGACGAGGGCGCGGCCAATCACATGCGCTTTTGCGAAGGGCACGGCAGCGCCGGGGTCGAGGTGTTCGTCTATGGCCGTCCCGGAGGCAGATTCCCCGCGCGCCAGCACGAACAGGCCAGCCGCCTCGTCGCCCGCCGCCACGGTCTGGACCCAGCGCGCTGTGTATTCATCGAGCAAAACCCCGCCGCCATCGAAGCGGGCGCGTTTCACAATGATGTCGTCGCGGTCGCGAACGAACGGGTGCTGTTCACCCATGCAGAAGCCTTCGCCGACCAGGCAAGCGCTTACGAAGCGATCCGCGCAGTTTTTCCCGCCCTGGAAATTGTCGAAGTTCCCTCGGATATCGTCACGATCGAGGAAGCGATCCGCACCTATCTGTTCAACGCGCAGCTGGTGACGCAGCCCGACGGAACGATGGCGCTGATCGTGCCGGAGGAATGCCGCGAAAGCGCGAGCGTATGGGCCTATTGCGAAGGTATGCTCGCCGGGAACGGCCCGATCAAGCACGTGATCCCGGTTGATGTGCGCCAGTCGATGGCCAATGGCGGCGGCCCCGCCTGCCTGCGCCTGCGCGTCGTGTGCGATCCGCGCAGCGTCGATCCGCGCTTTATGCTGGATGACGCCAAAGCCGACCTGCTGGAGCAAACAATTGCGGCGCATTATCCCGAACAGATTGATCCGGCGGACATTGGCTCCGAAACGCTGGCCCGCACGGTAGTCACCGCAAGGAAACAACTGCTCGCCGCACTTGGTATCACGCAGCTTGGTTAACGCGTTTGCGCGCTTGTGCCGCGTGCGTTTACAGTTACTGAAATGTTAACCGATCCGGCCGCAGCCAAGAGGGAAGCGGCATAAGGTTTCGAAAACAAACGGTTAGCGAAGGAGCGCGCATGCTGAAAAAGATCGCAAGGCTGTTTGTCATCAAGAACAGGTTCGAAGCCTTCGTGATCATTTATGCGCTGGCTCTGGGCGCGATGACGCGCGGCGTGATTTATCTTGAAGAATATCCCGGCGGCTGGGGCTGGGCGCTGTTCGCGGCGACGAGCGGAGCGGTCTTTTTGGGCGGCGCGAAGATACTCGACGGCCTGAAAGCGGAAAAAGAGCTGGCGGAATTGAAAACAGCGGCTGAAAAAAGCCGCAATTAAGGCGTTATTCGCCCTGCGCGGCCGAGGTCTGTTTTAAACCGGCAAGCTGCCCGTCGAGGATCGGATTGCCTTCTTCGTCATACCGCGGAAGCATGACCAGATCATCGGCATTGCCAAGTTCCAGAATAACCTGTTTCCGGCGAAAATCGCGGCGCGCGCCGACGATCCCGACTTCAAGGCGCGGTTTTCCGCGAACGACAATGCGCCGGTTCAGGAGCGCGGCACGCAAGGCAGCTAGTGTCGGCTTGTTCAAATCCTGCCCCAGCTGTTCCTCAACCACAATCTCCCCCTGCTCGCCAATCGGCGGGGCGGAAGCAGACGCCGTATTGCGCGCAGTATCGGGCGGGTTGAGCAGATCGAACACAGACTGCTGATCCATTTCGATCACGATCACATTGGGATCGGCCACCGGTCCGCGGCCACGCGGCAGTCCGCCTACTCCGCTGCGCGATGATGTATTGATCCCGGCCGATTCCAGTATTGCACGCTCTTCAAGGATCGAACGTTCGAGGTTCAAATTGTAAAGCTCGATCTTGGAGCCTTCTCGCCTCAGATACGCGACGTCCATAATGAGGGCCATGTCGCTGTCATCGCTCTTGGCCCGCTTTCGCGCAGCTCTTTGAAACTGTTTGGGCTGGAGGCAATCGGCCTCGCACACAGCGCGCAGCCGGTCGAGATATTGCTCGCGGGTCTCGCTCGATGCCTGAGCGGGCGCAAGCGCGGCCATCAGCGACGCAGCAATAACGGCCAGAGGAATACGCAAGTGCTTCAAATGAGCCTCAGACATAGCCAAAAACGATGGGGGTTTCTGTTGCTAGCTACCCCGCGCCTTTTCTATCCGGTGGGAGTACCGCTGCGCCTTTGCAGACGTTCTGCCTTTCCCGCATAGATTTAAGTGGGGGTTTCTGTTGCTAGCTACCCCCGGAGCCCCGGAATCCGTTCTGTTGCCCGGTCGGTCCAACCGCGCTTTAGCTTTGTAAGATCAGGCCCTTAGGCCGTCAGATTACGCAGCGATTGCGAGTGCTTCGTTATCGTTTGCACTTATGAGTTGTGAACATTTTTGCGGGATACTCAGCCCGGGCAAAAACTACGCTTTTCAGTCCACGTCGATCCTGGTTCGTCCCCGTCAAAAACCTCTTGGAACAGAGGGTTATGGTGGAGACGCCGGGTACTGCCCCCGGGTCCGTTGTACCTATTGCACGCAGCAATTTATCGCCATAGTCGGTTGCCCGACAGCCCCTATATAAGCGGTTTCACCTTAATTGAAAGTGACCGAAGTGGCTGCGCGCGCACGATTTTAATCGTGCGCGCGCGAGACCTTACTTCTTGAGCGCGTCCCGAATGTCGGTCAGCAGCTCGATTTCGGTCGGGGCAGCAGGTTCTTCCGGCGCCGCCTCTTCCTTCTTCTCGAACTGGGCCATAATTTTCATTGTGTAGCGGACCAGCAGGAAGATGATGAACGCCAGGATCAGGAAATTGATCACTGCGGAGATAAAGCTGCCCCAGGCCAATACATTAGCCCCAGCCTCTCGTGCTGCTTCCAGTGACATGCCGGTTTCAATCGCGTCTTCGCCAGACAGGATGATATATTTGTCCGAGAAATCGACATCGCCAAACACCGCACCCACCAGCGGCATGATGACCTCATCCGTCAGCGATTTTACGATGGTCGCAAATGCGCCGCCGATAATAACGGCGACGGCCAATTGCATGACGTTGCCCTTGGCAATAAACTCTTTGAATTCTGAAAACATCGTGATCCCCTTGCGCAGATGAAGGATCCTGAGACTTGCAGTTAAGGTGATATTTGCCAAGCGTGGATGCGGCCCTGTGGACTTCTTGAAAGCGGCAACAGGTGTGCTATATCTGCAATACAGGTTTACCGCGCGGCCCGTTCTGCTGCCGCGCACCTTTCTGGAGGGATTGCATGTTTCTAAAAACCGTAACCCGCGGCGTGATGGTTATCGCCGCTTCGCTGACACTCGCCGCGTGCGGGATCAACTCGGTCCCTGCTGCCGAAGAGGAAGCCAAAGCGAAATGGGCCGATGTTGAGGCACAGTTTCAACGCCGCGCCAACCTCATCCCCAACCTCGCTGAAGTTGCCCAAGGCGCTGCGGAGAACGAACGCGGCATCCTGACCGAAGTGACTGAAGCGCGCGCCCGCGCAACCGCGATCAATATCTCCGGCGATGATCTGGGCGATCCAGCAAAAATGGAAGAGCTCGCCGCAGCGCAAGGCCAGCTAAGTCAGGGTCTTGGCCGGCTGCTCGCCAGTTTTGAAGCCTATCCGACCATCCAGTCGAATCAGAACTTTCTTACGCTGCAAAGCCAGCTCGAAGGGACCGAGAACCGCATTGCAGTCGCAATCCGCGATTACAACGAGGCGGTGCGCAAATATAACACCACTATCCGCACCTTCCCCGACACGATCGGCGCGAATATCATCCACGGCGCAGACCCACTGGTGCCATATTCGGCCGTAACCGAAGGCGCAGAAGCCGCGCCCGAGCTCGACCTGACGTCGAACTGATCGGGGTGATACGCCCTCGCCCGATGCGTTACGTAATTGCCCTGCTAGCTGCATTCGCGGCGCTTATCGCCGCACCGCTCGCCGCGCAGCCGGAATTTCCCGAGCTGACGGGGCGAGTGGTCGATAATGCCGACATTATCCCTGCCGATGTCGAGGCTCAGCTGGTTGCCAAGCTTGAGGCGCTGGAAACGCAGTCACAGCGGCAGCTTGTCGTGGCAACGGTGCCCACTCTCGATGGTTATGATATCGCAGATTACGGATACCAGCTTGGCCGCGAATGGGGGCTTGGCGATGCGGAGCGCAATGACGGGGCGCTGCTGCTTGTCGCCCCTAATGAGCGGCGCGTTCACATAGCGACGGGATACGGCGTCGAAGGATATCTGACCGACGCGCTTTCTTCGGTAATTATCCAGAACGAAATCCTGCCCCGGTTCCGTAATAATGATTATCCGGGAGGCATTGTCGCAGGGACCGATGCCATTGTCACCCAGCTGCAATTGCCCCCTGACGAAGCGCAGCGGATCGCACAAGCGGCCAGCCAGCAGCGCGAAAGCGCGTCTCGTGAAGGCGGATTTCCGTTCGGCGCGATCATGGCGCTCGCATTCTTTTTCTTCTTCTTTGTCCTTCCACTGCTGCGGGGGCGTAAGCGCCGCCGCAAATATCGCTCCACCGGCAAAGGTCCGTGGGGTGAGCGTGGCGGAAAACACGGTCGGGGCCGCGACTGGACCGACACCGCCAGCGACATCATCCTTTGGGAAGTGGGCAGTGCCATCGTGCGCGGCGCGTTGTCCGGCGGCGATGACTGGGGCGGCGGAGGCGGATTTGGCGGCGGCGGCGGGTTCGGCGGCGGTTTTTCCGGCGGCGGCGGATCGTTTGGGGGCGGCGGCGCCTCGGGGGGCTGGTAAGCAATGGGTTATCTTAGCGAACAGCAGCACCTGATCGTTTCCGAAGCGGTGCGCGAAGCGGAATTGACGACCTCGGGTGAGATCGTGACCGTCCTTGCAGATCGCAGCGACGGGTACAGCGATGTCTCGTTATGGTGGTCGGTTGCAGCCAGCTTTACCGTGATGAGCATCTTCGCCTTCCTGCCGGAGCCGTTCCTCAATTTCTGGGAGATGTTGAGCGGCGGCTGGGGCAATGAATGGTCGATTGGCGAGCTAGTCAGCATGACTATCGCGCTCGGCCTGATCACATTCCTCGCCGTGTCGCTGGTCCAGATGTGGGAACCGCTCAAATTTCGGATGATCCCCAATCCTGTCAAAACCGCCCGCGTCCACGAACAGGCGATCAAGCATTTCAAAGTCGGCGCAGAGCGGCGAACGCATGGGCGCACAGGCGTGCTCATTTACCTTTCCATGAGCGAACACCGCGCTGAAATCGTTGCGGACGAACCCATCGCTGCGCAGGTTTCTGCGGAGGTTTGGGGAGAGGCGATGGGCGACATGCTGGCCGAGATCAAATCGGGCAATATCGCTGAAGGAATGGCGGTCGGCGTGCGCGATGTCGGCTTTATCCTGTCGCAGCACTTTCCCCGCGCCGAAGATGACGAGAATGAGCTTCCCGACCGGCTGATCGAAGTCTAAGCCTGCGCGCGACCATGACTCGCGATTTTTCAAATCTCACCAAAGATAAAGACGCAGACCAACCAGAGGAAACCCGCTGGGAAGGCCGCTTTATCACCGCCAAAACGCGGGGACGCTGGGAATATGTGGGCCGCGCGCGCGGCATCCGCGCCGCTGCTATCATTGCAATTGACGAAGATGCAGATGGCACACGCCACGTCATCCTGGTCAGCCAATACCGCGTGCCGCTATCTCGCTTCAGTCTGGAAATACCCGCCGGATTAGTCGGCGACGATGATGGCGGCGAAGGCGAACAGGCCGCAGAGGCCGCCGCGCGCGAGCTGGAGGAAGAAACCGGATACCGCGCCGATACACTGGAAGTGCTGGGCGAATTTTACTCGTCACCCGGCATGGTGTCCGAATGTTTCACTCTGCTGCGCGCGACCGGCCTGACGAAGGTTGGCAAAGGCGGCGGGCTGGAAGACGAAACGATCAATGTGCACCGCGTTGCGCTTCGCGATCTGGCTGATTTCGTCGCCGACTGGCGGGCAGCGGGCCATGCTGTCGATGTGCGCATCGGGATGCTGCTGACACCGGAATACTTGGGAGAGAAACTACGATGACAACGACAAAAACCGCCCGCTGCGAAGGAAAACTCGCGCTCGTCACCGGCGGCGCGCAAGGGCTTGGCCGGGCGCATTGCATCCGGCTCGCGCAAGAGGGCGCGCGCGTGCTTGCCACCGACATCAACGGCGAAGGTGCGGCTGAAACGGCCGAAATCGTCAATGCGGAAATGGGCGCCGGGACCGCGTTCAGCATCGCCCACGATGTGACCGACCCCGCCGATTGGGAGGCTGCAGTCGATGCCGCGCGCGAGCATCTGGGCGGCCTGAACGTGCTGGTGAACAATGCCGGGATCGGCGTCGCGGGCAATATCGAAACCTGCAAGTTCGAAGACTGGCAGCGGTGTTTCTCGATAAATGTGGATTCGATCTTTCACGGCTGTCAAAAGGCGCTTCCGCTGATGCGTGACCATGCGCCGGGTTCGATCATCAACATCAGCTCCATCGCCGGACTGATCGCCAGCGATACCATGCCAGCCTATAACGCATCGAAGGCGAGTGTTTGGATGCTGTCGAAATCCATCGCCCTGCACTGCGCGAAGAACAATATGCAAATCCGCTGCAATTCGGTGCACCCGACCTTTGTCGACACCCCGATCCTGGACGGCACGGCGAAAGCCCACAGCCTTGATAAGGACGTGCTGCTTAGCAAGCTCGCGCGGCAGATCCCGCTCCGTTTCGTTGGGGAGCCGAACGATATTGCCAATGCTGTGGTGTATCTGGCCAGCGATGAAAGCCGATTCATGACCGGCGCCGAGATCAAGCTGGATGGCGGCATTTCCGCGATGTAAAAACAAAAGAGGGGCCGTTTGGCCCCTCCCGGTTTGATCAGATCGGTTGCGCAGCGGTCCGAAAACCGGGTTCTCGCTTTTCGTAAGCTGCGCTCAGTCGGCGATTAGGGCGACTGCGATGTAAATCGGAATTGTCAGGCCGACACCCAGCAGGGTCGCTACGACCAGTCCGATGCGCCAGATCGTGGCATCAATATCAGTGGCATTGGCAAGACCTGAGCACACGCCGAAGATCTTTGCGTTGGATTTATCAAGGCGGAAGCCAGCACTGGGCGGTCCGTCATTGCGATTGGTCAGATTGCTCATGCGAGGGCTCCAAGAATAAGAGGGCTGGACGGGCTGGCAGGGATGATTGCTGTGGCCATCAAGATTATCGTGACGATCATCGCACCGGCTCCAGCTGCGAACCGGGCGCTTGCTGCGTTGCCAAGGTCGAAGAACGAGTACATTTCAAATATTCCTTTCGTAGTGGGTTAAAGCTGCAATCAGGCCATCAGGTTCGGGCTGGCAGGAATGATTGCGTAGGCAAAGAAGGAGGCCGAAACGAGCACCGAAAAAGCGGCGGCGAAAAGGCGGACAGAGGTTTCATTGGCAGGCATGGGGGATTTCCTTTTGTGAGAATGCGGCGCGATCAGGCCATCAGCGAAGGGCTGGCGGGGATGATTGCGTAAGCGAAGAAAGCGGCCGAGATTGCGATAGAGAAAGCGGCGGCTGCGAAGCGGCTTGAGAGGTTCTGGGCGTACATGTTTAAGTCTCCTGTTTGATCGTTTTGCTGTCTTCCGGGACCGTCCCGGTGGACACCCGATACATTGCAGGAGGTGTGCCAAACTCGAAAAACCGCAGATTTCTGCCGTTTCGGCGGCTCAGCAATATGAACACTAGGTTAACAAATCCCAGCTATTGGGATTTTTCCCCACCTGTTGGGATTGCGATTTTCCCCGCCTTGCGCACTGGCCTTTGCCGCGCGCCATGCTACCGCTTTTCGCCTGATGGCGCTGACCAAGATCACTCTCCAGAATTTTCGCAATCACGCTGCCACCGAACTGGCAGAGACCGCACATTTCAATTTGCTGGTCGGAGAGAATGGGGCGGGCAAGACCAACATATTGGAGGCGCTGTCACTTCTGAGCCCGGGGCGCGGGTTGCGGCGTGCCAATTTGGCTGATCTCGCCTTGAAACCCTCTCCCGATGCGCACACGGGCGCTTTTGCAATCGGCGCCAGCCTGATTGAGCAGGGGCAGGTTTCCGCCCGCATTGGCACCTTCACAGAACCGGACCGCCCCACCCGCCGGCTGGTGCGTATCAACGGCGCCGAGGCGACGGCAAGCGCGCTATCGGAATGGCACGCAATATCTTGGCTGACGCCCGCAATGGACGGATTGTTCACCGACAGCGCAGGCGCTCGGCGGCGGTTCATCGACCGCATGACGCTGGCTGTTGAGCCGGGCCATGCCAAGAACGTCTCTGCACTCGACAACGCGCTGCGCGAACGCAATCGGCTGCTGGAGGTTGGCGGAGAGGCGCGCTGGCTCGACGCGATAGAGGCGCAGGTCGCGCAGCACGGCGCGCTTGTATCACGGAACCGTGCGCGTCTTATCAGCGAACTGGCGGACGAGCTGTCTGCCCTTCCCCCCGAACCTTTCGCGCGTCCATTCCTGGTTTACAGGCCGGGCGGGCCGAGCGATCCTGCGGAGTTGCTCGCCGAACTGGCCCGCGCCCGACCGCGTGATCGCGCGGCGGGACGCGCCCTTGTCGGCCCGCACCGCGATGAATTGGAGGTGTCGATGGCATCGAGCGGTGTTCCGGCGGCGTCATGTTCGACCGGAGAGCAAAAGGCGATGCTGATCGCCATCACGCTGGCGCACGGCGTGCTGGCTTCGACCGGCAGGCCCAGCGCACTATTGCTGGACGAAGTGGCCGCGCACCTTGATCCGGTGCGCCGCACGGAACTTTTCCGCAGGCTGAGGCAGGGTAAAGCACAGGTCTGGATGACGGGCACCGAAATGTCGCCTTTCACAGACATAGAAAGTGAAGCGGCGATCTGGCGGGTGAGCGACGGCTCTTTACAGCGGCTTTAGGCCGGAGCCGTTTCGGCCTCGGTTGCGGGTAAAGCCTGCGCAACATCATCCACTGTTGCAGCGACCAATTGCTCGATACCCTCTTCTGTTGGATGTATCCGGTCTGACTGGAATAGCGAGGGGTCCTGATAGATTTCCTCAAGCCAGAACGGGATCAGCTCCGCATCATATTGTGCGGCCAGTTCGCCATAGAGCGCATCGAAATTAGCCTGATATTCCGGCCCGTAATTGGGCGGCGCGCGCATTCCCATCAGCAGCACCGGAATATCCCGCGCAGAGAGCTCATCCAGCATCGCGGCCAGATTGGCCTTCGTCTCCGCCGGGGAAAGCCCGCGCAGCAGATCGTTTCCGCCCAGCTCAAGAATGAAAAAGTCCGGCTTTTCCTCTTGCGCATCCAGCGTGAATTCCAGCCGTTGCAGCCCCGCAGAGGTCGTATCGCCCGAAACGCCGGCATTGACCATCGCTGCATTGATGCCTTTTGCACGCAATGCCGCCTCTAGCTTTGCAGGGTAGCTATCGGCCTTGTCCACGCCGTATCCGGCAAACAGGCTGTTTCCAAAAGCAAGGATATTCACCTGCGGTCCCATCACCGGGATAGCAGGCAGCCCGGCATCATCCCGTGCCGCAGCGCGATCACTGGGAACCGGCGCGGCACTATCGGCGTTCTCGCTGCATCCTGCCAATGCCACCGGCATTGCCATCGCAGCCAGAGCGGCAGCGAAAATCTTTGTTTTCGACCAAGTGCGTTCCTGCATCTATCAATCTTTCGGTTGGGTATCTTGTCTGAAACCCACCCTAATGCCATCTGGTTCCTGTGACACAATCATCAAACGCAATCTCCGCCCGCAATCTTACCCTGACGCTTGGCAGCAAGGATGCGCCGGTCAAAATCCTGCGCGGTATCGACCTTGATATCGCCAAGGGTGAAGTGGTCGCCCTGCTCGGCCCGTCGGGTTCGGGCAAAAGCTCGCTTATGGCGGTGCTGTCCGGGCTGGAGCGAGCCACCGGCGGCACCCTGCATGTTGCCGGAGCCGATTTTTCTGGCATGGACGAAGATGGCCTCGCGCAGGCACGGCGCGGGCGCATCGGCATAGTGCTTCAGGCGTTTCACCTGCTTCCGACCATGACTGCGGCGGAAAACGTCGCAACGCCGATGGAATTGTCGGGCGCTGACGATGCGCAACCGCGTGCGAAGGCGGAACTGGAAGCGGTCGGTCTGGGCCACCGGATCGAACATTATCCCACACAGCTATCAGGCGGAGAGCAACAGCGGGTCGCCATCGCGCGGGCCACCGCCCCTCGCCCCGAACTGATCTTTGCCGATGAGCCGACTGGCAATCTAGACGTGAGCACAGGCGAGGAAATCGTCAAGCTGCTGTTTGATCGCCGCGCGGAAACAGGCGCCACGTTGCTGGTAATCACCCATGACGCCAGCCTTGCCGACAAATGCGAACGCGTGCTGACGATGGCAGACGGCGTTATCGTCTCGGACACCAAAACGGACCTTAAAGTCCCGGCATGAGCGCAGCAGGCGGTCTTTCATGGAGCGCGGCATGGCGCATTGCCCGCCGCGACCTCAACGCGCGTTTTCGCGGGCTGCGGCTGCTGCTGGTGTGCATCTTCCTTGGCACAGGGGCGCTCGCGGCAATCGGATCGCTAACCGCCGCGATCGAACGTGAACTCGCATCCAGTGGGCAGGTGCTGCTGGGCGGCGATCTTGAGGTAGAGGTATGGCAGCGCGACCTTTCGCCCGAAGAACAGGACGCGCTGGCAGAATATGGCACGATGTCAGGCGGCACCCGGCTGCAAGCGATGGCCACCGCCGGAGACGGCGATGATAGCCGCGCCGCGCCGATTGAGCTTAAGGCAGTCGATGATCGCTGGCCGCTTTATGGCAGCCTGACGCTGGCAGATGGCACCGAAACGGGCGCCCCCACCGGCACCGAAGCCTATCTGGCGCAAGGCGCTCTCGACCGGCTCGAAATCAAAGTGGGCGATACATTCACGGTCGGCACCGCAAGCCTCAGAGCCGCCGGAGTAATCGAGAATGAGCCTGACCGCCTTTCCGAAGGGTTCCAGCTTGGCCCGACCGTCCTTGTCGCCGAAAGTGTGCCGCTGGATGGCGGATTGCTGCAACCCGGCTCCCTTTACCAAAGCAAATATCGGATCGCCTTCAATGACGTTTCCGAAGACCCCGAAGCGGTCGAAGAGGCGCTAACCGAAGCGTTCCCGAATGCGGGTTTCGATTTTCGCTCCCGCGACCGAGCCTCTCCCGGCGCTGACCGGTTTGTGCGGCAGATGAGCGACTTTCTAACTCTCGTGGGTCTGGCTGCGCTGGTCATTGCCGGCATTGGCATCGCAGGCGGCGTATCGTCATACCTCGATGCGCGCCGCACCAGTATCGCCACGCTGAAAGTGCTCGGCGCTTCGTCGCGCGATATTGTCCGCATATATTCACTGCAAATTGGTGTCGCGGCGCTGATCGGTAGCGCGGCAGGACTCGCGACCGGCGTTCTTATCACACCGCTCCTCGGGTCTGCGCTTGAAGGATTGCTTCCGGTCGAAGGAGGCTTTGTGATTGAGCCTGCACCGCTGCTCCTCGCCGGAGCATATGGCCTGCTGGTCGCATTCGCATTCGCCGCTGCGCCGTTGCTGCGCGCGCGTTCTTATCCTGCGATGGCGCTGATGCGGTCGCGGATCGTGCCCCTCTCGCGGGACAAGCGCGCCTTGGTTGCAACCGGCCTTGGCATTGCTGCGATCTGCATCCTCGCGCTTATCACGACGGACCAGCCGCTGCTTTCAGGCGGATTCCTGATCGGGGCCGGCGGCGCTTTGATCGTGCTCGCGGGGCTTGGCCTGCTGATCCAGTATATTGCGCGCAAGCTTCCGCGCCCTGGCAACCCGCTGCTTCGTTCTGCCCTGTCGAACATCCACCGTCCCGGCGCGCCGACCGGTGCGCTGGTCACCGCGCTGGGCTTCGGCCTAGCCGCATTCGTGCTTTTGGCCGCGATCCAGTCAGCCATCGACGGCAATATCCAGAGCCGCGTTCCGCGCGAGGCGCCAGACTATTTCGTGCTCGACGTGCCGGTCGAGGGTGAAGAGCAGTTCAGCACGCTTATCACTGACCGTTTCCCCGACGCGATGATCCGCACCGTCCCGACAATGCGCGGATCGGTGCTGGCGTACGGACCGAAAGACGACATGGTCCGCGTGGCCGATCTCGAAGAGCTACCCGAGGGCGCGTGGGTGCTGCGCGGCGAACGGGGCATCACCTATTCGGATGACGTTCCTCCGGGCAACAGCGTGTCAGAGGGCGAATGGTGGGACGCAGCGCATGACGGCGAAGGTCTCGTGTCGATCGACACCGATTTTGCCGAAGCGGTCGATCTGGAAATTGGCGATTACCTGACAGTCGGCATTCTAGGCACCGAACGGGACGTGCGGATTGCGAACATCCGCGAGATTGACTGGGAGAACATGGGCTTCAACTTCACTCTCGTTTTCTCCCGCAATGCTATCTCCGACGCGCCGCATAATCTTTCCGCGACTATCGACATAGCCGACGGAGCGGACCCGTCGCAGCAGGGCGCGTTGCTGCGCGATCTGGTCCGGCAATTCCCGTCCAGCTCTGTGGTCGAGGTAGGCGAAGTGCTGACCGAGGCGCGTACTATCCTGCAACAGGTCAGCCTCGCCACGCTTGCCGCAGCGGCTGTCGCCGTCCTGGCGGGTCTTGCCGTGCTGATGGGCGCGATTGCCGCTGCCAGGGCCGCCCGGATGTACGATACCGTCGTGCTGCGCGTTCTGGGCGCGAGCCGCCGTCAGGTGCTGATGATGCAGCTGGCAGAGTACGGCCTGATTGCTCTCGCACTAGCCGGAGTGGCGCTGGCCTTGGGATCGGGGCTTGCCTGGGTGATCATCACCCAGCTGTTCGAATTTGACTGGCTTCCGAATTGGGGCGAGGTGCTAGCCGTCCTTGGCCTTGGCCTGTTTATTGTGTTGGCGTTCGCGCTGGGCGGATCGTTGCCGCTGCTGCGGGCCAAACCTGCACAGGCTCTCAGAGAATTGTAGCCGCCATGCAAAAGGGCGAGGCCAGTGCGGCCCCGCCCTTCTCCATCACAAATTGCGAAACGCCTTAATCAGGCAAAAACTTCCGCGTTCGACGGGTCTTTCGGATCTGGTCCAAAGCGGTTTGGCCCCGGGGTGCCCGGCAGGAACATGATCACTATCAGCGCAATCGATGCGACAAAGCCCAGCAGAGGAATGAAAGACGCGACGATAAAGCCCAGATACCACCAACCCGACATATCGCGGTCATGGAACCGCCGCACGGTGACAGCGATGCTTGGAATGATGATCGCAAGGGCGAAGATACCATAAAGACCCAGACCGATCGTGCCGAGCGTCCCGACCCCGCCCATGAGCGCCTCCGCGACAGCTTCATCAGAACCGCCCATCGCGGTCTCCATCGTGAGCATGGAAACGACGAACGGCCCTGCCAGCACGGCGCTCACGATCAGATTGAGCAGCGCGAACATCCAGTATTCCATCCGGCGCGACCCGCCTTCGAAGTCGAAGTAGCGCCTGAACGGCAAAAGCATCCAATACATATCTGGTCCCCTGTTATCCCGCGCGGTGAACCCCTTGTTTCGCGCGGTGCCATCGCAAAGCATAACAAAAAAGGCCCCGCCGTAAACCGGCGAGGCCCCCTTTTTAGAGTTAGTGATCCGTTAAGATCAGAACTTGAAGCGCACGACACCGCCATAGGTGCGCGGCGCGCTTGGGTAACCGGACACGGTCCCGGCCTGCGCCACACCGTCGAACACTGTCAGAATGTACTGATCATCGAGCAGGTTGCGGGCATAAGCGCCGATTTCAAACCCGTTGTTCAGCGCCAGCGTGATCGAGGTGTTCACCAGGTTGACTTCGCGGTTGAAGATCAGCGTTTCACCCAAAGCGGCATTGAAAGTCGGCAGGCCGTTGTTGATCGGCGTGTTGCTTTCATGGTTGTAATCGATGCGGCTGATAAGGCGCGTACCGCTGTCCCATTCGTGCGTGTAGGTTGCGGAGGTCGCAATCGTGATCTCAGGGATACCGGCCGGGGTCTCACCCGTCAGATCGCCAACCACGCTTCCCGGGAAGCTGTCAAACAGCGGATCGAGATAGGTCATGGCAAACGTCAGCACCAGGCCATCTGCCGGGTTGATCGTGCTGTCGAATTCAAAGCCCTTGACCGATTGCTGGCCTGCGTTGCGCAGGGCAAAGCCGGTGCCGGTGAAGGCAAAGCTTTGGAAACCGTCAATCGTCTGGTCAAACAGGGCAAGGTTAAAGCCGAATCCTTCCCACTGCGCCTTCATGCCGATTTCATAGACTTCTGCCTCTTCGGGGCCGGCAAAGCGGGTGCCCGAAACAAGGTTGGCGGTCGCTAGGCCAGCATCGATGATTGGCGAAGACGGCGCAGCGAAAGTGGAATTGCCCGGTCCGGCGACAAAATCGGCACCGTTAGGACGGCTATCGCGCGAAAGGTTGATCGAGCTGGCTTTAAAGCCGGTGGCGTAACTGGCGTATAGGTTGACCTCATTCGATACCTGATACGCGGCGCGCAGCAGATAGGTGAACTTGTCATCATTCGTCCGGCCATCTTCGACAGCGTTTGGAATGTCGAGGAAAGGCGGCTGGAACTGGAACGCGGAAAGTCCCAGCAGCTCGTTCACGGTCGGATCAGTGGCCGCGGCCAGCAGCGCATCCTGATTGGCCTGCGGAAGAGCCTGGAACTGATCGCGGGTCGTGACCCCGCCAGCGGTCGCCAAAGTAATGAACGCATCAACAAGGTTGACCTGACCCAGCGGATCGAAGCTCTGCTGCGAAAGGGCAAAATCCTTCTTGTCGTCGGTGTAGTTGAAACCGGCGGTCAGCACGAGGCCATCGAATGGTTCGAAATCGACTGTGCCGAAAATCGAATAGGCCGTGTTGTCCATCGCAAACTGTTCGGCCGTAAGCAGCGGAGTGTTGAAAATGCTTTCCTGCGGTAGGTCAAGAGCCAGCTCTACGCCGTTAAATACGCTGGGTGCGCCGGTCAGAACATCGACCGGGTTGCCGCCTGCGAGCAATTCAAACACATCACGGATGTCCGCACCGTTTTGAATGGCGCTATCCTGCGAGATGCTTTCATCGAAATAGAACGCGCCAAGCAGGAAGTTGAACGGACCGTCGAAGTCGGACGTAATCCGAAGCTCCTGAGTGAACGTCTCTACGTCCTGATCCTGCGTCTGATTGGCAATATCCGCGCTCGAATAATCGATGTCCGAAGCGAAGAAGTTCTGCAGTTCACGATATGATGTGATCGACGTGAAGGACAGCGGTCCGGCGGAATAATCCATCTGGATGGATCCGCCATAATTGTCGACTTCGTTGTTCGGCACGATGTTCAGAAATGCGTCGTAACCGAAGAAGTCGGTGGATAGCTGTCCGCCGACCGCATTGATGGCACCTGTTACCGGGCCGGATACCAGCGTGCTGACCTGGCAGCAGACTTCGTCGATCTTCGAATAATCGGCGATGGCGCGGATTTTGAAGTCCGGTGTTGGCTCGATCAGCAGCTGACCGCGAGCGGCCCAGCGATTGCGGTCGTTCTGGTCTTCACCGAGATTGACGATTTCGGCGTATCCGTCGCGGGTCTGATAGCTGCCGTCGATGGAGAATGCGATATTGTCCGAAATCGGTCCGGTAATATCGCCTTTCAGAATGACGGTGTTGAAGTTGCCATAAACAGCTTCCACCGCGCCGCCAAATTCGAACTGCGGCTCACGCGTGATAACCGAGATGACACCCGCCGATGCGTTTTTGCCGAACAGGGTCGATTGCGGGCCGTTCAGGACCTCAATCCGCTGTACATTGGGAAGGTCGGACAGGGCCGCTGCCGAACGCGAACGAAACACACCGTCGATGAACACACCGACCGATGGCTCGATGCCGAAATTGTTATCGCCGTTACCGAAACCGCGAATGATGAAAGTCGATGCAGACGACGTCTGAAGCTGGCTGACGCGCAGCGACGGGGTCACGGTCTGCAGATCGAGCACGTCGCGGATTTGCGCCTGCTCCAGCGTCTCACCACTGGTCACGGAGACCGAAATCGGCACTTCCTGCAGCGTCTGTTCGCGCTTGGAAGCGGTGACGATGATCTGGTTGCTGCTATCTTCGTCTTCCAGTTCGAGCGCCAGCTCGTCAGCATCGTCGGAATCGACCTGCTGTGCCAGTGCGACTGAAGGTGCGGTGAAAGCGAAGGCCGCTGCTCCTGCGAGCAGGGCAATACGGTAAGTTCCGGCAGTGCCGGTTGAATTCGAACGCATGGAAGCTCCTCTCCAATATCCCATCGAGACCGATTGTCTCGCGGACCAGAAACGGCCCACTCCACCGGCTACGATTAACTAATCTACTAGGTGAGCGTTAATGAACGGACAAGCCGGAAGCCGCTGAATTGCGTGGCAAACGCGCTTTTGTTGCAACACTGACACACCCGATTGTGCCTCAAATCCCGCTTCTTTCCCGCCAAAGCTTGCCGAAAGATATCACCTGCGCTAGGCGCGCGGCGAATGCTGCATTGCAACAGCATATGTGGTCGTCGGAGCATTCCGTAGCGTCACTCAGGTTGTCGCATAGCTGCCACATATTCGTCTTAACCGCGCACCGCGCCTGAATGCGCCGATCCAGCCATGCGATCGGCACCAAATTTGGAAAAATTACGCTCATGTCCTCTTCGCTGAGAAATATCGCGATCATCGCCCACGTTGACCACGGAAAAACCACGCTGGTCGACCAACTCTTCCGCCAGTCCGGGACGTTTCGCGAAAACCAGCGCGTTGAAGAACGCGCGATGGATTCGGGGGATCTGGAAAAAGAGCGCGGCATTACCATCCTCGCCAAATGCACCAGTGTCGAATGGGAGCATGACGGCGAAACCACGCGCATCAACATCGTCGACACGCCGGGCCACGCCGATTTCGGCGCCGAGGTGGAGCGCATTCTGTCGATGGTCGACGGCGTCATCCTGCTGGTGGACAGCGCCGAAGGCGCGATGCCGCAGACCAAATTCGTAACAGGCAAGGCGCTGGCGCTCGGCCTGAAACCGATTGTTGTCGTCAACAAAATCGACCGTCCCGATGGCCGCCCGCAGGAAGTGCTCGACGAAGTGTTCGACCTTTTCGCGAGCCTCGATGCCACAGACGAGCAGCTGGATTTCCCATCGCTTTGGGCGTCTGGCCGCGATGGCTATGCCAGCAATGACGAAACCGCCCGCGAAGGGACGCTCGACCCGCTCTTCAAGCTCATCACCGAGCACGTGCCATCCCCCGGCCTGGATACCGAAGGCAAGTTCAGCTTTCTCGCCACCTTGCTTGACCGGGACAATTTCATGGGCCGCGTGCTGACGGGCCGCGTGCAATCGGGCACCATCAACGTGAACGATCCGATCCACGCCATCGACATGGACGGAAACGTCGTGGAAGTGGGCCGCGCGACCAAGCTGATGAGCTTTGACGGGCTGGACCGCGTGCCGGTCGAAAGCGCGCAGGCAGGTGACATCATTGCGATGGCAGGCCTTGAAAAAGCGACCGTGTCGAACACGATCTGCGACCCATCTGTAAAAGAGCCGATTGCTGCCCAGCCAATTGATCCGCCAACGCTTGCGATGCGTTTTTCGGTCAACGATTCCCCGCTTGCGGGCCGTGAAGGTGACAAGGTTACCAGCCGCATGATCCGCGACCGGTTGCTGCGCGAAGCAGAAACCAACGTCGCCATCCGCGTGACCGAGGCCGATGACAAGGACGCATTCGAAGTCGCAGGACGCGGCGAATTGCAGCTGGGCGTACTGATCGAAACGATGCGCCGCGAAGGGTTTGAATTGGGCATCTCGCGCCCGAAAGTGCTCTTCCGCGAAGAAGACGGCCAGCGCATGGAGCCATATGAAACCGTCGTGATCGACGTGGACGATGAACATTCCGGCACTGTCGTCGAGAAAATGCAGAAGCGTAAAGCCGATCTCAACGAAATGCGTCCGTCTGGCCAAGGCAAGACCCGCATCACGTTCTCGGCGCCGTCACGCGGCCTGATCGGGTATCACGGTGAATTCCTGTCCGACACGCGCGGCACCGGCATCATGAACCGACTGTTCGAAAAGTACGGCCCCTATAAAGGCGCTGTGGGTGGCCGGAACAACGGCGTGCTGATCTCCAACGGCGACGGCGAATCAAATGCTTATGCGCTCAACATGCTTGAAGATCGCGGCGAAATGTTCGTCGGCCCGCAGATGAAAGTCTACGAAGGCATGGTTATTGGCGAGAATGCCAAGCCGGATGATCTGGAAGTAAACCCGATGAAGGCGAAACAGCTTTCCAACGTGCGTTCATCGGGCAAGGATGATGCCATCCGCCTAACCCCGCCGCGCCGGATGAGCCTGGAGCAGTCCATCGCGTATATCGACGATGATGAAATGGTCGAAGTGACCCCTCAATCGATCCGTCTGCGCAAGACGCTGCTGTGCCCGCACGAGCGTAAGAAAGCGAAGCGCAAAAAGGATTGATCCGGCGCCGGTGATACCCGAGACATTTGAAAGGGCGGCGAGCGCAAACTCGCCGCCCTTTTCATATCATTGATAGGCCATGAAATTTGGCTGGCCGCTGGACGACGACACGCCGCCATCGACCGCCAGATTGACACCGGTGATGAAGCTTGCGTCTTCGCTGGCGAGGAACGCGGCGGCTGCGGCGATATCCTCAGGCTCTCCCATGCGGCCCATTGGGATATGGCGCATGAAAGCCTTCATCAGATCATCATTCCCGGTGATCCCTTCGACCATGTCGGACCGCGTGAGCGACGGATTGATCGCGTTTATGCGGATGCCGAGCATACCCAATTGCTGCGCCAGACCGCGCGTCAGGTTCGTAACCGCTCCTTTTGAGGCATTGTAAATCGGCAGGGTCGAATCCCCGCCTGTGCCCGAAACGCTCGAAATGTTTACAATGCTACCGCCCGTTTTCTTGAGCGCCGGAATGGCAGCGCGGCAAAGATACAGGACGCCTTTCACATTGATGTCGATCACCTTGTCGATGTCGTCATCGCTTGCCTTGTGCAGCATCCCTGAAACGGCGACGCCCGCATTGTTGACCAGCGTATCAAGCTGACCGAATTTCTCCGTCGCTTTGCTGATAATCTCTTCGGCGAATTCCGGCTTGCTGACATCGCCTGAAACGACAAGCGTGCGCGCCTCATCAAGAGTGCCCGCCACCTTTTCGCAGTCTTCGCGGCTGCGCGAATTGATGACGACATTTGCGCCTTCGCTGGCAAATCGGCGCGCAATGCCCTCCCCGATGCCGCCGGACGAGCCGGTCACGATAACGGTCTTGCCCGCAAAGCGGTTTAGTGAGGTCATTGTTGTTCTCCTGAAAATTCGCGAAGTTTGTGCCTGACCCAACTCGCCAGAGGGGTTTTATGTCCCGCTGCGCGGCGCACTTCGGTGGCCAGCGGCAAATTCATTTGTTACGCCCCTGCGCAATATGAATACCGGAACCCTCGTCTCGCTCGCCGCATACTTTGTCCTGATGATCGGCATCGGCCTGTACGCATGGCGCAAATCCACTGCGGATAGCGAGGGATACCTTCTTGCCGGACGCAACCTGCCCCCTTCGGTCGCGGCGCTTTCTGCAGGAGCCTCCGACATGTCGGGCTGGCTGCTGCTTGGCCTGCCGGGCGCGCTGTATGCGGCTGGATTGGTAGAGGCGTGGATCGGCATCGGGCTGTTCGCCGGCGCGGTGGCAAACTGGTATATCGTGGCCCCGCGCCTGCGCGAACAGACGGAGAGATACGGCAACGCGCTGACGATCCCGCAATTCCTAGCCAACCGTTTTCCCGACAAAGCCATCGCGCTACGGGTGATCTCGGCAATCGTGATCGTGATGTTCTTTACAGTCTACACCGCAGCCGGACTGGTCGGTGGAGGCAAGCTGTTTGAGACCGCTTTCGCAGGCCTGCTGCCCGGCGTTGGGTTGAGCGATTACATGCTCGGCATCATCATCACTGCCGGTATTGTTTTGGCTTACACGATGGTTGGCGGGTTTCTGGCCGTGAGCCTCACCGATTTCGTCCAGGGTGTGATCATGGTCGTTGCGCTCATCCTGATGCCCGCTGTGGTTATCTGGGGCGGCAAGGATGTGGGCGGTCTGGGCGAATTTTCCGCCGTTACCGACGTGCTGAACGAAGTTGACCCCGCGCTGCTCAGCCTCACCGGCGGTTTAACGGCAATCGGCTGGCTCAGCGCGGTGACATGGGGCCTTGGCTATTTCGGACAGCCCCATATCATCGTGCGCTTCATGGCCATTCGCAGCGTCGCCGATGTGGCGAAAGCGCGTAATATCGGGCTTGGCTGGATGCTGGTGTCGCTGATCGGGGCGATTGGGGTCGGCATGGCCGGGCGCGCCTATGCCCAGGCCAATGGGGTCACCGTCGAAGACCCTGAAACGATCTTCATTGTGCTTGCCACATTGCTGTTCCATCCGCTCATCACAGGCTTCCTCCTCGCCGCGCTGCTGGCCGCGATCATGAGCACCATTTCATCGCAATTGCTGGTTAGTTCCAGTTCCCTGACCGAAGATTTTTATCGGTTGTTCCTGCGCAAGCAGGCGAGCGAGAAAGAGGCGGTCAATGTGGGGCGCATTTGTGTGGCGCTGGTCGCGATTGCGGCCATGGTGATCGCCGCAAACCCCGACAGCCAGGTTCTTGGCCTCGTCTCAAACGCATGGGCCGGGTTCGGCGCGGCGTTCGGTCCGCTCATTGTGCTGGCGCTGACATGGCGCGGCATGACGGGAGCTGGCGCAGTGGCTGGCCTCGTGACCGGGGCAGCTGTGGTCGGATTGTGGATCGCCGCCGGGCTCAACGCTGATTTTGCTGGCGGACAGGGACTTTACGAAATTGTCCCCGGCTTCATCGCCGCGACAATCGCCATATTCGCGGTGAGCAAGGCGACGCAGCGATCTGCCGAGGCCGCTCCCGCGCGGTAATTTGCAGGCAGGTATTCGCAGGGCTGGCCAGCCCTTTCAAACACAGCGGTTTTAAGCCATCCTCCGCCATATTGGCAGGAGGAGAATTACCATGAGCGAATTGGGCGAACCGCGTGTAACCGGACTTGGCGGCGTATTCTATGTCGCAGCCGATCCTGATGCGACGCGCGAATGGTATCGCGAAAAACTGGGCATCGACGGCGAATATGGCCCGCAACTGGCGTGGTCCGAAGAACCAAAGGCCAACCCCTATTCGCTGATCAGCCATTTCAAGGATGATACCTATATCAAGCCGGGATCAGGCGGATTCATGATCAATTTGCGGGTTCATGACCTCGACGGATTTTGCGCCGCGTTGCAGAAAAAAGGCGTGAAAGTGCTGGACAGCGCGGACGAAGGATACGGCAAATTCGCATGGATCCTCGACCCCAACGGCGTAAAAATAGAACTGTGGGAACAGGTCGCCGAAGAATTGCCATGACCTGGCAGCACAGACTTGGTCATTAGGGCGCGGTTAACCATATCCGCGTGATACTCCCCGCCATGCTTTGCACGCACCCCATCCGATCAGCGATACTTGTGGCCAGCGGACTCGCTCTTGGCGCGTGCGGCAGCCTTGTGCCGCAGGGCAGCGGCGCGAGCTCCGGCACTGCATCTGGCCAGTCGTCGCAGCCGCGCGTCAGTTCTGTCCCGCAGACCGCCGTATCCCGGCCCGAAGAGGCGCGCTGCATCGCCAACCTTAGCGCGGCGGGCGCGCGCTTTTCCGCTTTGCCTGATGCCTATGACGGCTCCGGATGCAGCCGGCTTGGCACGGTGCAGCTGTCCGCGCTTTCTGGCGATATGCGGGCACTTTCGGTCAGCAATATCGGGCCGGTGCAATGCCGCACAGCGAACGCGTTCAATGCCTGGGCACGGTTCGGCGTTGACCGGGCTGCACGCCAGATCCTTGGCAGTCCGCTCGTGCGGATCGAGACCATGGGAAGTTATTCGTGCCGCAATATTGCCGGATCGAACAGGCGCTCTGCCCATGCTACGGCAGGGGCCATCGATGTGTCTGGCTTTATCTTGGAAGACGGGCGCCGCATCACTCTTGCGCAAGACTGGGATGGCGGCAGCGATGAAGAGCGGGAATTTCTGCGCGTGATCCAATCCAGCGCCTGCAAACGCTTCGCCACGGTGCTCGGCCCGGATTACAACCGCGCGCACGAAGATCACTTTCATCTCGAAGGGGGCGATGCGGAGATCGAGCGTGGAAGTTTTTGCCGCTAAGCAGAGTGGTTACACGGTTCATGCGTGCCGCAACTCCCCCCCCCCCCCCCCCCCCGCAAAACGAAGAGCCCCCGACACTCAAACGAGCGCCGGGGGCTTCGGGGGTACCGAAAGGCTGAGCCTTCCTAAACGGTGATGCGCGGTTCCAGCGCGGCCTCCAATTTTAACCGGACTGCCTCTGCTGCGTGTTTTGCGCCGAGTTTGTTCATCATGTTGGCGCGGTGGATTTCAACGGTACGCGGGCTGATTTCCAGCTCGCGCGCTATCACTTTGTTGCTACTGCCCTGTGTCAGCCATTCCAGAACTTCGCGTTCGCGCGCCGACAGGTTGGCTATGCGGTTGCGCGCCTCGATCATGCGTCTGCGCGCAGCACCGAAGGTCTCTGCCTCCGCTTCTATCCGGGCAAGACAGCGGCCTACACGTTCGGGTTCAAGCGGCATGGACAGGTAATCAAGCGCGCCCGCCTTGATCGCCTCAACAATGCGTCCGGGGCGCGGATCGACATCGACCGCGATCAAAGGCAGCCAGATGCCAAGCCTGCTGAGCCGTTCAAGCGTCATGGCAACGCCGCCCTCCCCCGCATTGTCGCGGGCGATGATAATGCCCTCGCGCGGAGGATGAACGGACAATTCCGAAAGGTCGCCATACACCTCGGAATGATGCCCGAGAGAGAAGCCGACCCTTGCTAGTTCAGCGCGATGCCGGGTGGAGGAATCGATGAAGTGGAGAGAGGCTTTGCGTGTCATGGCAAGCGTAAAACCACGTATGCCACGTCCATACACGCCGGACATGCCCCGATCTGGACCTATTGCGCGCCGCACAATCGGCTAAGCGCCCAAATCCGTCGATAATTGCCTCCGATCTGAAACTAATTCCGACTACCCGACACGATTTCACGTGCGCCAATATGCATCTACAAAGAAAATATTCGCTATTTTTCAGTGTCAAAGCTGTAATCAGGCAGCGAATGGAATGCCGTTTTCAACGCATCGCCCCAGTTCGATGATATCGTTTCGAAATAGGGATCGCTGGCCGTAACGCGGTGCTGATGAGTGGGTCCGAATTCGTCCTTGCCGATCACCAGCAGGTCGAGCGGGAGGCCGACCGACAGATTGGCTTTCAGCGTAGAGTCGAACGAAACCATCACCAGCTTGACCGCGTCTTCGAAACTCATGTCGCGGTCATATCCGCGGATGATGATGGGGCGGCCATACTTTGTCTCTCCGATCTGGAAAAACGGCGTATCCCAGCTCGCTTCGATAAAGTTGCCTTCGGGATAGATCATGAACAGGCGCGGCTCCATGCCGGCGATCTGCCCTGCAACAATGATCGAGGCGGTGAAGCGCCCCTTGCCCCGGTCGCCATTGGCTTTCTGGCGCTGTTCGATCGTCGTGCGCAGCAACTTGCCGATTTCGCTGACGACACTGAACATCGTCGGACCATTCAGCAGCGTCGTCTCACGCTCGTCGGGGGATTTTGTGCGCTCTTCAAGCTGGCTGATGACCGCCTGTGTCGTCGCGAGGTTGCCAGCCGTCATGACGGCGATCATGCGTTCGCCCGGCACTTGCCAGTGGAACATCTTGCGAAACACCGAAATGTTGTCGACGCCCGAATTGGTGCGCGTGTCGCTCATCAGGACGAGGCCCTTGTCGACGATCATGCCAACGCAATATGTCATGTAATAACTCCGAAAATTGAGCGCACTATCCTGCTGGTGGCCGGTGACGGCGCTGCCCAGCGGTGCGCGTGAAAAATGTGCTGATCCGCTAGCGGATGCGGTACAAGAGACAAGCGATCATTGCTGCGATTGTTCCTGCTGCGTGTCGGTGTCGTGCTGCTGTTCGACCGAGATATCGACCGTCAGGCGGTCATCGGTTGTCGATCCGAAACTGATCCCTGTGACCGGCGCGGAATCGCGGTAATCGCGGCCCGTCGCCACCCGCACATAGCGCGGATCGGGGCTGATTCCGTTGGAAATATCGAAGCCAACCCAGCCTAGCCCGTCGACATGCGCCTCTGCCCATGCGTGCGATGCCTCTTGGTCGATCCGGTCGTTCATCATCAGGTATCCGCTGACATAACGCGCCGGTATGCCCGCTGCGCGCGCGGCTCCGATAAAGATGTGAGCATGATCTTGGCACACGCCGTGCTGCTCAGCGAGCGCCTCTTCCGCAGTGGTTGTCACTTCGGTGGTGCCGGTTTCGTAGGCTACATCTTCGCGGATGCGGGCCGAAAGCGCGTGGAGGAAATCCAGCCGCGCCCCGTCCTGCGGCTCACCCAGTTCGCGCACGAGCGCGCGCAATTTTACGCCAGGTTTTGTCAGCTTGGTCTGACTGAGGAAACTCCACAGCGGCAAATGGCCCGAATGACGGCCGATAATCCCGCCCTCATCCTCGGTCATGACAATGCCGCTGCACGTGATCGTCACCTCGCTCGCGCCGGGATCGACCGCGACAAGTGTCACCTTGTTAAAGTGTTCGTCGTCATATTCCAGTTCCAGCTGGGCGTTGTCATAGGTCATCGTCCAGTCGAGGATTTTCTGACCCTGCGTCGCCTTTGGCGTCAGGCGAAGTCGCTGAAGCGCGTGGACGACGGGCTGGTTAAAACTGTAGCGGGTGGTGTGGCGGATGGAGAGTTTCATGACTGGAAGCGGTAATCCTCTGCAATCGCCGCGCCGATGGATGCATTGCGCGCCATGAAATCGACGAGGAATTCGTGCAGCCCCTGTTCGAATATTTCCTCAATGGTGATGTCGGTGATGTGCATGTCGGCAGCGCGCATTAGTTTGTTGCTGGTGCCCTCACGGCCGTGCAGGCGGGCGAGCGCGGCAAGATTGTCGCGCAGCGCAGCCCGGCAAAAAGCGAGACTGCGAGGAAAACGGTCATCCAGCACGAGGAATTGCACGATCCCGCGCGCGTCGATCTGTCCGGCATTAAGCCAGCTGTAAGACTGCGCCCCCGCGACCGATCGCAGCACCTGATCCCATTGCGAACTGTCGAGGCTGGACCCGACATAGGAAAGCGACGGTAGCAGCAGGAAATATTTCATGTCGAGGATGCGCGAGGTGCTGTCCGCACGCTCCACATAGGTCCCAGCGCGGGCAAAGTGGAAGCCTTCCGAACGCAGCATTGATCCATCGAGCGCGCCGTGAACGCGCATCCCAGCGCGGCGGATCGTCCGAACCACATCGCCGACCGAACCCTGACTGACGGGCCGCGACAATTGTTTGTCGAGCGTCATCCAGCTTTCATTGACCGCTTCCCAGACATCGCTGGAAATCGTGGTCCTCGCGAGCCGCGCATTGGTGCGAACCGCGCCGAACATTTCGCGCACATTGGCAGGGTTTGCCTTGTCACGCAGGATGAAATTCCAGGCGGCATGGCCGTCGTAATTGTCGTGCTTTTCTTCAAAAGCGGCACGCTGCCCGGTTGTTGCAATGACAGATCGCCACTCTTCCTCGGCCGTCAATGTGCCTTTGGTCAAAGCCATCCGCAGCCCGGTATCAAGCAGACGAGCTGTATTCTCTGCCCGCTCTAGATAGCGGAACATCCAGAACAATCCGTTGGCGGTTCTACCTAGCATGATGTGTGTCCGCCCATCAGTCTTTCAGCACCCATGTATCCTTGGTGCCGCCGCCCTGGCTTGAATTGACCACCAGCGATCCCTCTTTCAATGCGACCCGCGTCAGGCCGCCGGGCGTGATGTCAATGCCGCTGGGCGACACGAGGACAAAGGGTCGCAAGTCAACGTGGCGCGGGGCCAGCCCTTTTTTCGTGAAAATCGGACAGGTCGAAAGCGACAGGGTCGGCTGCGCGATATAATTTTCCGGGTTCGCCTCCAGCTTGGCGCGAAACTCCTTTATGTCTTTCTTGGTCGCAGTCGGGCCGATCAACATGCCGTAGCCGCCTGAACCGTGAACCTCTTTCACCACCAGCTCTTCCAGATTGTCGAGCACATGGGCGAGGCTGTCCTCATCGGCGCAGCGCCACGTTTCGACATTGGGCAGCAAGGGTTTCTCGCCGGTGTAGAATTCGACGATTTCAGGCATGAAGGAATAGATCGCCTTGTCATCGCAAATACCAGTGCCCGGCGCGTTTGCAATGGTGACGCCGCCTGCCCTGTAAACGTCCATGATGCCCGGCACACCGAGCATGCTGGATGGTTCGAACGTCAGCGGATCGAGATATTCATCGTCCACGCGGCGATAGATCACATCCACCGGTTTATACCCGCTGGTGGTGCGCATCTGGACCTTGCCATTGACCACGCGAAGATCGCTGCCCTCAACCAGCTCTGCGCCCATCTGGTCGGCAAGAAAGGCGTGTTCGAAATAGGCGGAATTGTAGATGCCCGGCGTCAGCACTGCGACAGTAGGCGTGGCCCGGCCGCTTTCGGCGAAAGCCGGCGGCGCGCAAGCGGCCAGCGAGCGGGCGAGGCGGCGAGGGTAATTGGAAACGCTTTCAACCGGCACCTTGCTGAACAGGTCCGGGAACATCGACATCATCGTCTCCCGGTTTTCCAGCATGTATGAAACGCCCGAAGGTGTGCGGGCATTGTCTTCGAGCACAAACCATTCGTCGGGGCCCGTGCGAACCAGATCGATGCCGACAATATGTGTGTAAATTCCGCCTGGCGGGGTAAATCCGACCATGTTGGTCAGCCATGCCTCGTTCTGGCGGAACAGCCGTTCGGGCACTCGGCCTGCGCGGATGATCTCCTGGCGGTGATACAGATCATACAGAAAGCTGTTGAGCGCCCGAACACGCTGTTCGATACCGCGCGTCAGACGCCGCCATTCGCCCGCACCTATAATGCGCGGGACCATGTCGAACGGGATCAGGCGTTCTTCCGCCTCATCTTCTCCATAAACGTTGAAGGTAATACCGGTCCGGCGGAAACTGTCATCGGCGTCTGCGCTTTTCTGACGCATCCAGGATGTTTCCTGTTCGTCGTACCAATTGCAATAATCGGTATAGGCCGGACGCGTGTTTCCTTGCGCATCGAACATCTCGTCGAAATTATCGGATGGCGCGGCCATCAATCCCCCGGCTGGTTGAATGCATCACCGGCAGACTATCCACCTTTGCGCAAATTGCCACCTCCGCGTCGAATGGAGGCACAAGGAACTAAAGGATCAGTCGCAGCTAAGTTCCGATAAAACAGCCTGGATCGGCTCAGCCTCGCACGAAAAACCCATATGCGTGCAGCGCAGGGCAATCGCCCGGTCGCGTTCGCCGGGGTATCCTGCGGCGCTGCGCGGGGCGATGGCGCCGTCATTCGGGCTCCACAATGCGACCGTTTCCACCGGCGGTTTCTCGGCCACATCCGCCTTGATCGGGGGCTTGTCCACGCGGTGTCCAGTGATGAACTGATAAGCGCGCCAGACATTGTTTGCGCGCGGAGAGCCTGAGAACGGCGTGCCCATCGTGATGACCTTTTTCACGCAGCCGGGCCGCTTTTTCGCCAACTCGCGCGCGTACAGCCCGCCAAGGCTCCAGCCCAGCAGCACGACTTTCTGGTCATAGCGGTCGCACACCTCATCCAGCCGCGCAGTGAGTTCATCCAGCGTGTTGTCGTTGGGGCCCCAGTTGCGGCCCAGTCCCCAATTCTTCGTTTTGTGCCCGGCGCGCTCGATCTGGCGCGCCATGTAGCGCATTTTGGTAGGGCTGGCGCCAAAACCGGGCAGGATCAGGACAATTTCGGGTTTGTCGCAAGGTTCGACCGCAACCTTGCGAAAAGGCCTGCGCACCAGTTCAAACAGGTGCCCGAATTCACCGATGGCGCGGCGTAATGCAGGGCGGTCAGCCGGTTCATCCTCCGGTTCACTCGCCAGCTCTATCCGGCGCGCAAGCTCGCTATCGCCAAGCTGAAACTTTGGCAGATTTGGCAGACCGGGACGAGGCGTACGAGAAGTCATGAGCCTGCAATACTATCCAATGGCGCTGAATGACCAGTGAAGACTGTTTGCAGACCAGCAGAATTTAATACGTCCCGCACTTCTCGATGCATTTCCATGTCGTGGTGCTGGTGCGCTCGACCGGGCCAATGCTGTAAAGATCACCGGCAAGGACCATATCGATTTTCATCGAATCCTTCGTCATCTCGCCTTCCATCTTCATGTCGAAATCCTTGCCCGACCTGTCGGTGCAGGAAAAATCGCCGGAAAAACCCGCACCGGAAAAAGACAGCTCGCTGCCGGCACATTTGCCCTGCTTCGTCTGCTCGATCATCTGGTTCAGCATGCGGACCTGATCGCCTTTTTTGAAGCAGATTTTGCTCGTCTGACGGCCCTGCTTTTCCAGTTGCTCGCTAATTGCGTGGTAGTGATAATCAGGCGCGTCCGGTGCATAGAAATCGGTGATTTCAGTGCGCTCTTCGTAGCAACCCGAAACCATCTGTGCCGCCGCAGCATAGCCTGCAGCTTCACCGGCGGTGATGTCAAGTTCACTGCATCCAGAGACCGCGACAAGTGCGGTGAGTGAGAATAATTGAATGCGCATGACGTCCTCCTTGCGAAAGACGCTTAACAAATACTGCCTAATACTTGCCTAATGCGGCCCGGTTGGCGGGGGTCAGTCGGGTAAGCGCGGGCTGCATCACGAGAGGCACGCTGCGCCAGCGCATAGCCCCTTATCCGTCGCAATCGCCGATGCGTTCCTGCGTCACGCGCATTTCCACGCTGGCCTCGGCCATGCCGGGGAACATGCCTTTGGACACCATGGTCATATCCGATTTTGTCGGCGATACCGTCCCGCTCATGGTCATTTCCATCGGCGTCGGAGTGCCTGCTGGTGAGCATGACATGGCCATGTCCATATCATTGCCGTCGATCACATACCGATCAATCGTGCAGCTGTCGTCGTCCTGCTGCGCCATCTGGCCAAAACCGCTGTCTGCCATTTCAGGCGTCAGGCAGAATTCTGTGCTGTTGGTCATCGAAGACCCCATCATCGACTGCATTTCTTCGGGCAGACCTTCGGCTTTCACGAATTGCATGTCGACTTTGTATTTGCCGGGCAAAGGCTTGATCTCGTCCGCGGCCGACGCGTTGAGCGCCTGCGCTTCTTCGGCGGTGACCACGCCGTCTCCATCAGAATCGGCATCGCCGCCAGGGCTGCCGCAGGCGGTAAGAGCCAAAGCGGATGCGGCGATCAGAGCCATTTGAATACGCATAATTTTCCCTCCGAGGTTCGCGCAGCATGCTGAAGCGTTCTGAACGCTTGAGCAAGCCTTCATCTGTTCCCATATAGCCTGCCATGGCCGAATTGATCATCAGACGCGGGTTGGAAGAGCCCGACACCACCGGCGATTTCACCCCTCACCGCCCCGACCGCCCGGAAAAGAGCATGCCGGGCAAAAAATTCGAGCTGGTGTCGGATTACGAGCCGGCAGGCGACCAGCCGACCGCGATTGCCGAACTGGTGGCAGGCACAAAGGATGGCGAAGCGACGCAGACGCTGCTGGGCGTGACGGGCTCGGGCAAAACCTTCACCATGGCCAAGGTGATCGAGGAAACACAGCGCCCTGCCCTGATCCTGGCCCCGAATAAAATTCTCGCCGCGCAGCTCTATGGGGAGTTCAAAAGCTTTTTCCCGAACAACGCGGTCGAATATTTCGTCAGCTATTACGACTATTACCAGCCCGAAGCCTACGTCCCGCGCTCCGACACCTATATCGAGAAGGAATCGAGCGTCAACGAGGCCATCGACCGGATGCGCCATTCCGCCACGCGCGCGCTACTGGAACGCGACGATGTGATCATCGTGGCATCTGTTTCGTGCCTTTACGGTATCGGATCGGTCGAGACGTATTCGGCGATGATCTTCGATATCAAGAAGGATACGCAAGTCGACCAGCGCGAGCTGATTCGCAAACTGGTCGCGCTGCAATACAAGCGCAACGATGCCGCCTTTGCGCGGGGCAATTTCCGGGTGCGCGGCGACAATCTGGAGATTTTCCCGTCGCATTACGAAGACATGGCGTGGCGCATCAGTTTCTTCGGCGACGAGATCGAGGAAATCAGCGAGTTCGACCCGCTTACCGGCAAGAAAGGCGCCTCGTTGGAAACCGTGCGCGTCTATGCCAATTCGCACTACGTCACCCCCGGCCCGACGATGAAACAGGCGACCGCCGCGATCAAGTTTGAGTTGGAAGAGCGGCTGAAAGAGCTGGAGGCAGAGGGCAAGCTGCTCGAGCATCAGCGCCTGGAACAGCGCACCAATTTCGACCTTGAGATGATTGCCGCGACAGGCAGCTGCGCGGGGATCGAGAACTATTCCCGCTTCCTGACGGGCCGCCTGCCCGGCGAACCACCGCCCACGCTGTTTGAATACCTGCCCGAAAACGCGCTGCTGTTCGTCGATGAAAGCCACCAGACCGTGCCGCAGATCGGCGCGATGTCAAAAGGCGATCACCGCCGCAAAATAACGCTGGCGGAATACGGCTTCCGACTGCCGTCGTGCATCGACAACCGCCCGCTGCGCTTCAACGAATGGGACGCGATGCGCCCGCAAACCTTCGCCGTCAGCGCGACACCCGGCAATTGGGAAATGGAGCAGACCGGCGGTGTCTTTGCCGAACAGGTTATCCGCCCCACCGGCCTGATCGATCCGCCTGTCGAAATCCGCCCGGTCGAAGATCAGGTGCAGGACTGCATCCAGGAATGCCTAGCCACTGCCAAGAAAGGGTATCGCACGCTCGTCACCACTTTGACGAAGCGGATGGCCGAAGACCTCACCGAATTCATGCACGAGGCGGGCGTGCGCGTTCGCTACATGCATTCCGATGTTGAAACGCTGGAGCGGATCGAGCTGATCCGCGATCTGCGCATGGGCGTTTACGACGTGCTGATCGGGATCAACCTGCTGCGCGAAGGGCTCGACATTCCCGAATGCGGGCTGGTTGCGATCCTGGACGCGGACAAGGAGGGCTTCCTGCGGTCCGAAACATCATTGGTGCAGACGATTGGCCGCGCCGCGCGAAACGTCGATGGGAAAGTCATCCTGTATGCCGACCGGATCACCGGCAGCATGGAGCGCGCAATGGCCGAAACCGACCGCCGCCGCGAAAAACAAAAGGCGTATAACGAAGAGCACGGCATTACGCCGACGACGATCAAACGCGACATTGCCGACATCGTCGCCGACACCGCATCGAAAGACGGCGTGGTGGTCGATATTGGCGATGATGAGGTCAACAATCTCGTCGGGCACAATCTGCGCGGATATATCGAAGACCTCGAAAAACGCATGCGCGATGCCGCCGCCAATCTCGAATTCGAGGAAGCCGGTAGGCTGCGCGACGAAATCCGCCGCCTCGAAAACGATGAACTCGGCCTGCCTGACAGCGAGAAGAAAGCGCCAAAGGTCGGACGATCCGACGCAGGCAGGCCCGGCACGCGCAAGACGCGGTATGGCAAGACGCGGTACAAGAAGATGGGCGGTAAACCGTAAGCGTTCACCTCTTGAAGGCGCGGCGCTTCCCTGCCAATCATCGCGGCCATGAATTTGAAAACCTTCAGCGCGATCAGCGCCGCCGCCCTGTGTCTTGCCGCTGCTCCGGTCCTCGCCGATGACCACAATGAGACGCCAGCCGCCGCACCCTCCGCCGAAATCACCCCGCAGGTAAAATCCCGCGAGCTTTCGGGCACGTATGGCGGGGTTCGCGTGCCGTATACAGCGACGATTGGTGAGACGATCCTGACGGACGATGATGGCAAACAGGAAGCGGTCATTGTCACCACATCCTACGTCAAATCACCGCGCGACACCTCGCGCCCGGTGTTCTTCATTTACAATGGCGGTCCCGGCTCTGGCTCGGTGTGGCTCCAGATGGGTGCATGGGGTCCGAAACGGGTCGCGATCCCCTCCGATGCGCGCGACGATGGTGCGCCGCCCTATCCGCTGGTCGACAACCCTGAAAGCCTGCTGGACGTGGCGGACCTTGTATTTATCGATCCGCCGGGCACCGGTTTCAGCTATCTGACCAAGGGCACCGATCCCAAGAAATATTACGGCCTGCGGCAGGATGCGCGCGCCGTTGCGGAAGTCATCCGGCGCTGGATCAATGATAATGGCCGCTGGAACAGTCCCAAATATCTCGGCGGGGAAAGCTATGGGACGACCCGAACTGCGATGGTCGTGGATGAACTGGAAGGCGGCACTTACAACGATGTCGGGCTGAACGGCCTGATCCTCGTCTCGACCATCCTCGATTTCGCCGCACGTGAGCCGACACCGGGCAATGAGATGGCCTATATCGTCACCCTGCCCAATATGGCCGCTGCGGCCTTTTATCACGGCAAGGTGCAGGCCCCGTCGGTTGAGGCGATTGCCGAGGAAGCGCGCCAATTCGCCATCGGGCCCTTCGCCGCTGCGCTGCTGAAAGGGCAAGACCTGCCCGCCGCCGAACGCGCCGCCGTTCGCGATGAAATGGCGCGGCTGACCGGGCTGTCTCCGGCATATCTGGAGCAGGCGAACCTGCGCGTCACATCCCAGCGATTTTATAAAGAGCTGCTGCGTGATCGCGGGCTGACCATCGGGCGGCTGGATGCGCGATACACCGGCACAGATTACGACAATGCGGGCGAAACGCCGGATAGCGACCCCAGCTTTTACGGGATCGATGCCGGCTACACCGCCACGATCAATGAATGGGCGCGCGCCGGACTGGGTTTTGAAACGACGCGCGAATACAATTCCATCGGGCGCGAACCGGGGCGCAACTGGGACTGGACGCTGCCATCGCAGGGGCGCAACGCCTACCTGAACGTCGCGCCGTATATCGGGCGGGCGATGCGGCAAAACTCGCAGCTTCGCGTGTTCAATGCGCAGGGCTGGTACGATTTTGCCACCCCGTTTTTCGGCGCAGAATATTCGCTCAACCGCATGGGTATCCCGCAGGACCGCGTGACCTATGAATATTACGATGCGGGGCACATGATGTATATCCGCGACGAGGACCGCGCGAAGCTGAGCGCGGATTTGCGCGAATTTATCCGCGCCCGATGAAGCGCACTTTCTCCGGCCTCGCGGTATTGGCGCTCGCCAACGTAACCGCGTGCAAGCCGCCGCCCACTGATGACGCGCTGACCCGCGATGCGCCGGATGCCGAGGTCAGCACCGCGTCAAAGCCGCTGCCCTCACCCGACACAGAAGGCGCGCTGTGGACACCTTCTGCGGAAGAGGGGCGGATCATTTACGGCATACCGGGGGAACCTGCTCTTGCCGCATTGGCCTGCCGCGAAACGGGCGTGATGCGCATTTCCCGGCTGGCTCCTGCTGATGAGGGGGCGAGCGCATTGCTGGCGCTGATCGGTAACGGCGCGATCGGCCGGATCGAGGTTGAGGCAGTCGAGGTATCCGGCAGGATAATCTGGCAGGGCGATCTGGCCGCAGACGACGATGCGTGGGAGCCGCTGGCCGGACCGCGCCAGATGACAATTACAGTGCCTGGAGCCGGTATCGTGCAGCTGAACCCAAGCCCGCTGCCCGAACAATTCCTCAGTCGCTGCCGATCGTCTGTGCGCTCTGACGAGCCCGATCCGCCAGCAAATCAGGGGTAAGCACCTGCGGCAATTGCTCCGCCTCAGAGGCAGGATCATACCAGAGGTATAGCGGCACTCCGGCAGCGCCCTGCTCTGTCAGGAAAGCGGTGATTTCCTCGTCGCGCACGGTCCAGTCACCGACCATCGCGATCACGCCCGCTTCTTCGAAAGCGTCGCGCACATTTTCCCGTTCAATCGCAACGCTTTCGTTCACTTTGCAGGTGACGCACCAATCGGCCGTGAACCACAGGAAGACCGGCTGACCGCTTGCGCGCGCCTCCGACAAGGCTTCGCGGCTGAATGCGACCGGAGAATGGATCGATTCCGAAAGCCTCGCGCCCGGAGTTTCATAGCTCGACGGAAGAGCGAACGCCCCGAATATCACAAAGGGCGCGGCGACCAACCCGAATGCAGGCCACGCCATCTTGCCCGCCGTCTGAAGCCGTCCGACCACAGCCAGCGCAAGCACAATGCCAAACACCATCACCAGCGCAAACATCGCAAATCCCCGCCCGCCCAGCTGAACCGTCAGCCAGATCAGCGCGAGCGCGGTCAGGCCCATCGGGATCGCCATAACCTTGCGGAAAGTGTCCATCCACGGTCCCGGCTTTGGCAGGGCGTTACGCAGCGCGGGGACAAATCCGATCAGCAGGAACGGCAGCGCTAGCCCCAGCCCCAGCATCGCGAAAAGCAGCAATGCTTGTGTGGTCGGCAACAGCAATGCCGCCCCCAGCGCCGCCGCCATGAAAGGTCCGGTGCAGGGCGTCGCGGCGAATGCGGCGAGCAATCCGGTGGCGAACGCGCCGCCTGGTTTCCCGCTCCGAGTGAACGGCAGGGATGGCAGTTCGAACAGGCCGGCGAAATTGACGGTGATGATGACTGCGACGACCAGCAGAGCAATGACCACGCCCGGCTCCTGCAGCTGGAACGCCCAGCCCACCTGCTCGCCCGCCGCGCGCAATGCCAGCATCAGCGCGCCCAGGCCTACGCAGGCCAGCACCACCCCTGCGGTGTAAGCCAGCCCCTCCGACCGCGCCTGCGCCTCGCTTTCGCCAGCGCGCGCCAATGACAAGGCCTTCAGTGACAGGATCGGGAATACACAGGGCATGATGTTGAGGATCAACCCGCCGACAAGCGCGCCGAAAATCAGCGTCCAGAGCGGCGGAGTGCCCATGCCCACCGGCCCAGCAATGATTTCGCCGCCCGCCGGAACCGCGCCGGGCACAGCCTCAAACCGCACCCCGGCCCCGTCTCCGAAAGCGAGAATGCCAGCGAACGCGTCCGCCTCTCCGGTGCCGTATTCGTCGAGCGGGATTTCTGCGACGAGCGTGTCAGACATATCGCCGCCGGGCCGCATGAAAGTTTGCACTGCGGCATAATCGACAAGGCGGGTGTTCGCCGCAAAGACATGCGGCTGTGACAGGCCCACGCTTTCGGGCAGCGGAATGGCCAGCCGAAGCCGGTCGCCCGTGATTTCAAACGTCCCGGTCGAATCGATCAGCGGGGCAATCTCGGCTCGCCAACGCGCAAAATCGCCGCCCGAACGCGCGTTCAGCACTGCATCCTGCGGCACGCAGATCCGGTCCGTGCAGGCGAGATATTCAGCGAAGCCGCGCACAGGCGGAAAACCGTTTATCTCCGCATCGGCTGGCACATCGATAGGGATCAGGACCGCGTAAGTGCCTTCGTAGATATGGTTCATCAGGCCGCTGATCACCAGCCGCTCTGGCACGGGATATAGCGCCTCGCCTGCCTCCCATCCGTCGGGCAGATCGAGGGTAACGGTCATGCCTTGTCCGGCGTCACCGGGATTGGACCAGTATCCGTGCCATTCCGGTGCGCTGGGCGTGAACCGCAGCGCCAGCATCCATTCCTCACCCGCGACCGGCATTCCATCGGCCAGCAATTCCGCCGACATATTCTCATCGCCGTAGCGCGCCTCTGCCGGAATTTCCTGCGCCGCAGCGGGGGCAATCGCTGCCACTATTGCAGCGCACGCAATCAGCCATGCAAGCAATTGACGCGCGGGGTATGGGAACATTCTTGCCTCGGACACACTCGACCCTCTAGGCACTCCATATCGTAATCGCAACGAACACTAGCAAGGCGGCAACACGGCCATGAATGACACACGCGATCTCCTGATCCTCGGCGGCGGACTTGTCGGCATGACGCTGGCACTGGCAGCGGCGCGGCAGGGCATGTCCAGCCACGTAATCGACCGCGCCGATCCAGCCGAACTGACGGCAGAGGGTTTTGATGACCGCGCCACCGCTATTTCGACTGCCAGCTGGCATCTGTTCCGAAATATCGGGATTGCCGACGGACTTGAGGAATTCGCCTGCGATATCGCCAGCATCGCGGTGACCGACCAGAACCTGCCCGGCAGGCTCGATTTCCAGCCCGAACCTCACGAAGGCACGCTGGGCCGCATGTTCCCCAATCGCCGCCTTCGCCTCGCTATGTTTGAAGCCGCCGCCGCCGAGCCGCTGATCAACTGGGTGTCGAAAGCCGAAGTGATTGAACGCCAGCGCAGCGAATTCGGCGCAGCGGCGGTAATCTCGCGCGAAGGCGGAGAGCCGCAAAAGGTCAAAGGCCGCCTGATGGTTGGCGCGGAGGGGCGCGGATCGCCGACGCGCGACGGCGCGGGGATCACCATCGCCAAATGGGATTACAAACACCGCGCGATCATCGCCGGACTGACCCACTCCAAACCGCATGACAACGTCGCGTGGGAAATCTTTTATCCCGCAGGACCGTTCGCACTGCTGCCGATGAACGACGATGCCGATGGCACGCACCGGTCATCGCTGGTCTGGACCGTTTCGGAAGAGGACGGGAAAGCTGTTACCAAGCTGGGCGACCGCGCATTTCTGGCTGAAGTGCAAAAACGCATGGGCGACGTGCTGGGCGATGTGACGAGCGTCGGTTCGCGGTCTTCATGGCCGCTCGGCTTCCACCACACCGCCAAAATCACCGGAGAGCGCCTCGCGCTGATCGGCGATGCGGCGCACGGCATTCACCCGATTGCAGGACAGGGTCTGAACCTCGGCCTGCGCGATGCTGCTGCTTTGGTCGAAGTGCTGACCGATGGCGCGCGTATCGGCCTTGACCCCGGCGATGCGCAATTGCTGAAACGGTACGAAAACTGGCGCGGGCTCGACAGCTTCATGGTCGCGCTTGCCACGGACGGGCTGACGCGCCTGTTCGGTGTGCCGGGCAAGGCAGCTTCTGCCGCGCGCCGTCTGGGCATGGCGGGCGTTCAGCGCACCGGCGCGCTCAAAACGTTTTTCATGAACGAAGCGCGCGGCGTATCTGGCGATCTGCCCGAACTGCTTAAAGCCTGAAGCGGCGGGTTATTCTTCTTCGCTGCCAATCGGGCTTAACTGTCCGATCAGGTTGCCAGCCCCGTCGCGCAATCCGCCCTGATCGAGCACAGCTGCCGTCTCGATATTCTCAAGCGCAGCCATCGCATCGCGGAATTTCTCCGCATCTGCGATCCATGCGTCGGCTCGTTCGGCGCCGGGCATTGCGCTGATTTCATCAATCGCGTTTTGGTAGCGGCCCTGTTCCAAGGCGAAGCGCGCGCGCTCCAGCCGGCGTTCTGGCTGAGGAGACGGCGTGCTTTCGCGCCGGATCACGAACAATTCGCCCAGTTCGCGTTTGAATGCTGCCCATGACGGCCCTTCATCGGTTTCCGCCAGTTGCGGCCCCAACCCTTCGAGCCGGGCGAGCAGCGTGTCGAGCCGGATCGGCGGATCGGTGCGCGAAAAATTGATGATCGTGTTGACCGCATTGGGGCGCTCATCACCAAATCTCAGGCGCAATTGGTCGGCGAGATAGCCTAGCTCTGCCCCGCGTTCGACCGCGCGGCGGGCGGCAAATGCGATCAGCAGCCCTTCGGCGCGGGCGGCATTGCCCGCAGCGGCCTGCGCTTGTAGATCGAGCCGTGCAAGACGCTGTTCGGCAGCGGCCAGGCGCTGATCCAGACCGCCCTGCTGTTCGGCAAGACCGGTGACAGCCTCAACCGCTTCCTCGGCATTTTCCGGCTCTATCGGCTCGGAAAGCGGGGTCGGTGTCGGGGTTAGCAGCGGACTTGGCGAAGAGGACGGGCTGGCCGCGATTTCCACTCGGTCCGCTTGCGCTGCGATTGCGGGCGGGTCGTCCTGGTTCTCATTATACCAGACCACGTATCCGACCAGCAGGCCGCCAATGGCAAAGGATGCAATCCCAGCCAGCCAGATACCTTTCCCAGAGGATGGTTTTCGCCGGCTACCGTATTTCGATTCCATTGCTTCCCAGTCTTTGACCCGTATCGCGCCGTTTGCGGCGCCTGTGTCCTACCGGCTCCCCAGCAATCGGGCGAGCCGTCATCCCTGTTGGCACAATGCCTTGGCCATTTCCAGCAAAGCGGCATCGTCAGGGCGTTCACAAACGTGGATAGCCCGCCAATTCTTGCCCGCTGCTGAAGCGATGCGCGGGCCAAGCGCGGCGATTTCAATGCGTGACCGATCCAATTTCAAGCGGCTGCATTCATCCGCGAAATGCTCCGCCGCAGATGCTGAATGCAGCAGGACGATCATGCTCTCCGGTTTATCGGATAGCATCGCCGGGTCCAGCGGCAGCGGGGCGCTTTCATACGCGATGACAGTCTGAATGCTTACGCCGGGCGGCGGAACCAGCGCGACGTGCTGTACGCCCGCAATCCTGAGCAGGCGATTCGGCGTATCAATGGTATCGAGCACATTCTGCAAACCGCCCGAGCCGCGCGATGCGACGATAAACCCTGCCGCCTCCGCGGCGCGCGCAGTGGCTTTTCCTACCGCATAGACCGGCTTTTCTCGGATCTTTTCCAGCTGATTGCCGCCATGCAACATGGCATTCGCGCTCCCGATCAGCAGCGCGTCAAAGCTCGCAGTGTCAGGCAGCGTCCATCGCAGCGGCCGGATTTCAAACAACGGTGTCCCGCATATCGGCAAGTCCATCGCCCGCGCTGTCTCCAGCGTCGAAGACAGCCCCGGCTCGGGCCGGATGGCGAGGATGCGGGTCATGCGCTGCCTGAAAAATGCTCGGTAATATCCGGTCCCGCGCGGCCCAGCAGGTCGGCGGCAAGTTCGCGCACCGGATCATGGTCGCCTGCACCAAAACTGGCGGTTCCTTCGACCCTTTGCGTGCCATCCGGGCTGAAAATTGCTGCGCGCATCGTCAGCGAACCGCCATCTTCCTCGCACAGCACGGCGACCGGGCTGTGGCATGTGCCGCCAAGATGCGCGAGCAGCGCCCGCTCCGCCGTCAGTTCGCTGCGCGTGCGCTGGTGATCAATGGCCGCGAGCGCGGCTGTGGCAGCATCGTCATCGGCGCGGCATTCCAGCGCGATGACACCCTGAGCGGCGGCGGGGATCCAATCGCCTGTTTCCAGCGGATTGCCGACCTCGGTCTGGTTCAGCCGCAACAGCCCTGCCGCCGCGAGGAAAGTCACATCCGCCTCGCCCGCCTCCAGCTTGCTAAGGCGCGTTGCAACATTGCCGCGAAACGTCACCACCTTGCAATCGGGCCTCAGGTTCAGCAGCTGAGAGGCACGGCGCGGCGCGCTTGTCCCCACAACTGCGCCATGCGGGATGGCAGCAATGCTCGGCGCGCCGATCAGCGCATCGCGGCGGTCGGCACGGGGCAGAAACGCGGCGAAGTGGAACACGTCCGGGCGGATCGTCTCGACATCCTTTGCCGAGTGGACTGAAGCATCAATCGAACCATCGGCCAGCCACACGTCCAACTCTTTCGTCCACAGCGCCTTTCCGCCGATTTCGGACAGCGGGCGGTCCAGAACCTTGTCCCCGCTTGCCATGACAGGGACCAGTTCAACCTCGTCCTGCGCCCAGCCGTGCGCTTTACATAGCCGGGCTTTCGTCTCGATTGCCTGCGCCATCGCCAAAGGCGAATTGCGCGTCCCCAATCGCATCTTTGGCCGCGTCGCGGCGGCATCTGATTGTGTATTACTATTCATCGCTGTGCTTGCCCTAGCCAACACACGCATTAAGTGGAAGCGCGATGGGACCCGCTGCGCACAACCTCTTGGCCGACAGCCTCGTTCTGGGGATCGAATCGAGCTGCGATGAAACCGCGGTTGCGCTGGTAAAGGGCGACCGCACGATCATCGCGCAGCGCATCGCCAGTCAGGAAGCCGAGCACGCGCCCTATGGCGGTGTAGTGCCCGAAATTGCGGCGCGCGCCCATGCCGAACGGCTCGCCCCGATGATCGAAAGCGTGCTGGATGATGCAGGCATTGCCCTCAACGATGTCGATGCGATTGCCGCGACAGCCGGACCCGGCCTTATCGGCGGAGTGATGGTGGGGCTGGTCAGCGGAAAGGCGCTGGCGATGGCGGCGGGCAAGCCGCTGCTGGCAATCAATCATCTGGAAGGGCACGCGCTGTCGCCGCGCCTTGCCGATGACGCGCTCGAATTTCCCTATCTTCTGCTGCTGGTATCGGGCGGGCACTGCCAGATTTTGAGCGTCGAGGCGGTCGGCAAATACCGCCGCCTTGCCACCACGATTGATGATGCGCTGGGTGAGGCATTCGATAAGTCGGCGAAAATTCTCGGCCTTGGCTATCCCGGCGGGCCGGCTGTTGAGAAACTCGCGCTCGGTGGCGATCCGAAAGCTGTGCCCCTGCCGCGCCCGCTCAAAGGCAGCGCGGAACCGCATTTCTCCTTCGCAGGTTTGAAAAGCGCCGTGATGCGCGCTGCCGATAGCGGCGATCACAGCGCTGCTGATATCGCCGCGAGTTTCCAGCAGGCCGCCGTCGATTGCCTCATTGACCGGCTGGAAAAGGCGCTGGGCGAAACCGGCCCGATGCCTGCGCTGGTGGTGGCGGGCGGTGTGGCGGCCAATCGGACCGTGCGCGCCGCTTTGGAGACGCTGGCGGCAAAACATGCGATGCGCTTTACCGCGCCGCCACTGGAACTGTGTACAGACAATGCCGCGATGATCGCGTGGGCGGGCTGTGAACGGCTGCATTTGGGCGAAAGCGATCCGCTGGATATCAAGGCGCGGCCGCGCTGGCCGCTAGATCCGGATGCCGAAAGCGCGCGCGGGGCGGGAGTGAAAGCATGAGCGATTTGCAGACCATTGGCGTGATTGGCGCGGGCGCATGGGGAACCGCGCTGGCCCAGATGCTCGCAAGCGATGGACGCGATGTGATGATCTGGGCGTATGAAAACGAGGTGGTGGATGCGATCAACACCTCACAGCGCAACCCGCTTTACCTGCCCAGCGCGGAGCTTTCCAAGACGATCCGCGCGACCGGCGACCTGTCCCAGCTTTCCGCGCTGGATACGGTTCTGTGCGTGACCCCGGCGCAGGTGCTGGGCGCGGTCCTGACAGACCTGCCCGCTGCCCCGCGCGATCTTATCCTGTGTTCGAAGGGGATCGAAGCCGGGACGAAGCGGCTGATGAACGATGTCGCCCGCGCTGCTTCGCCTGATAGCGAGGTTGCCGTGCTTTCCGGCCCGACCTTCGCACATGAAGTTGCCGCCGGCTTGCCCACCGCCGTCACGCTTGCATGCAGTGGTGGCCGCACCCAGTGGGACCGGATCGCACCGGCGGTCGCGCGCCCTGCATTCCGCCCCTATTTCACAGATGACGTGACCGGCGCGGAGATTGGCGGCGCGATCAAGAATGTGCTCGCCATTGCGTGCGGTCTGGTTGACGGGCTTGAGCTGGGCCAGAACGCGCGCGCCGCCCTGATCGCGCGCGGATATGCCGAGATGCTGCGGTTTGGCGAAACGCTGGGCGCACGGACAGAGACGCTCGCCGGAATGTGCGGGCTTGGCGATTTGGTTCTGACCTGTTCGTCCACCTCCAGCCGCAATTTCTCGCTGGGCAAGGCGCTGGGGGAAGGAAAGCCTGCGGCCGATCTGATGGCCGACCGCCGGACCGTAGCAGAGGGTGCGCACACCGCGCCCGTGCTTGCCGAACTGGCGTTGGAGCGCGGCATCGCCATGCCGATCACTGCCGCTGTCGATGCAATCCTTTCCGGTGATAATCCGCGTGAAGTCGTAAAAGCACTGCTAGCCCGTCCGCTGAAGGACGAACAGGAAAAGCGCGCTTGACCACGCAGCCGCCTGCCGATCCGCTGGTTCCGCCGCTGGACCCGCAAAAGGGCGGCGACGATATGGCCACGCTTGCCAAAGGCGGGCGAACGAACACGCTGGGCTTCATCATCCGCGCGCTCGGCGGCATCCCGTTTCTGTTCATCGGATACCGGCTTTACGGCGTTGATGAGATGGGCCGGTTTGCCGCAGCATTTGTCATCATCGAAATACTCGCCCTGGTATGCGCGCTCGGAGAAAAGCGCGGGCTGGCGCAGCGCCTGGCAGAGGGCGCGGAGGATAATGTGGGTTCACCGGCCAACCTAGTGTTTGACGGGATGCTAACATCGTTGCTGTTCTCCTTCACGGCGTGTGCATTGCTGCTGGTGTTTCCAGTCATCATCTTCCCAAGCGGGACGAACAGCGAATTCGATACCTGGATGATCGCCGCGATCCCCGCCTTCGCATTGACGGAGATACTGCTCGCCGCGCAGGCGTACCGCTATGACATTGCAACCACAGTGCGCGCCCGCGCGATTGTGGAGCCGTGGACAAAATCACTCGCGGTGGGCGCTTTGTTCTTCATTCCGACATTCAGCGCGGGCGGCCTTGCGCTGGCTTATGTCACTTCGATCTATGCCGCGCTGGCTGTCGCCCTGTGGACGTTCCTGCGCACATATGGCCTGCCAAAAGAGTGGCGCCCGCGCCCGCGCTATCTCGGTAAAATGACTGCGCGCGCGCTGCCACTGATCGGGGCTGACGTGATTGAGCGGGGAACCCGGCTGCTTGATGTGTTCCTGCTGGGCCAATCCGCATCGGCGGGCGCGGTCGGCATCTATTTCTTTGCCAAGGAAGTCGTGAGCGTTCCGCAGAAACTGAAAACCAGTTTTGAACCGATTCTGTCGCCCGTCATCACGAAGAACCTGAAAATCGGTAACTTCACCGCCATCGCCAATCAGGTGCAGCAGGTGGGTTTCTGGATCATCGCCCTGCAACTGGGCATTGCCCTCGCGCTCGCAATACCGGGAGAGGCGGTGATGGGACTTGGCGGGCCAGCAATCGTCGGCGGGACGGGCGCGCTTGCGATTCTGCTGGCAGCAGAAGTCGTCGCGTCGATGGCCGTCGTTTCGGAAAGCGTGCTGGTGTACATCGCGCGCAAACGCAATCTGGCGATTTCGGTCGGCATCATCACGCTGCAAGGCGTGCTGACCGTCGGCTTCATATTGCTCGCCAACCATCTGGGGATGGACGAAGGTTTCATGGCCGCAGGCGCGGCGCTGGCGCTGTTTATCGCCTTGCTCGTGTCCAGCCTGATCAAGGCGCTGGTGCTCAAAACCTTGCTGAAAGCGCCGGTGAGCAATTGGCGCTGGGCACTGGTCTGGGCCACAGGACCGGCGGTGGTCGTCGGGTTTCTCGCGACGCTATTGCCGGAATGGATGGAGCTGGCATTCGGCGTTCCGGCGATCCTTGGCACGTATCTCGCAGTGATCTGGAAACGCGGCCTAGGCCGGGACGAACGGCTGCTGTTCAGCAAGAAAAGCCCGGTCCCTGTGCCGGTTGAGGATGCCGAAACGCCTGCCTGAAACGGACCTTTCCCGGCGGTTTTCCCGAATTTTCGCGCTCACATTTCATCGCCCTTACGGGGCGTTCAGTCGCTATTCACGCCGCGAGACCGACTTTTTACGCAGGGTAAATCGGGAGGTACGAAATGCGTAAACTTCAACTCACCAGCGTATTTGTTCTGGGTGTTCTCATCGCCGGGTGCGCGGCGCAAACAGGCGACGTGGCAAGCACCGGAAATGCGCCGTCGGATGATCTTGCCAAAGCATCGCCCCCTCCTCCCCCTCCCCCGCCGCCGCTTCCATCGCCAGGCGCACCGGTGGCAGAAACTCAATCAATCGTAGTCACTGGTTCCCGGGTCGCCGGATATTCCAATGACAGCGCGTATATCGCTCCGGTCGTTGTCGCGGGCGATCCGGGACGCGAGCGGTATGATGGCGAGCAAGTGTCGCCCGTCAAACTTGTCAGTGCAGAGCCCGTTTCGACCTTTTCTGTCGATGTGGACACCGGCGCCTATGCCAATACGCGTCGTTTCCTGACGCAGGGTTCAACGCCGCCGCGCGATGCGGTGCGGACCGAGGAAATGATCAATTATTTCCGCTATGACTACGACCGGCCAACAGACCGTTCGCAGCCTTTCACCGTGAGCACAGATGTCGCCAAGACACCGTGGAACGAAGACACCTACCTGATGCGCATCGGGCTTCGCGGATATGACATTCAAGCCGATGAGCGCCCCGCGGCAAACCTCGTCTTCCTGATGGATGTATCGGGATCGATGAACAGCCCCGACAAATTACCACTCGTCAAAACCGCTTTGTCAGGGCTGGCAGGACAGCTCACCGACGACGACCGCGTTTCAATTGTGGTTTACGCAGGCGCAGCGGGGCTGGTGCTGGAACCGACCAGCGATATCGGGAAAATCCGGCGCGCTCTGGATCAACTTTCGGCAGGCGGATCGACTGCTGGCGGTGCAGGCATCGAACTTGCCTATAACATCGCGCAGGACAACTTCATCGAAGGCGGCGTAAACCGCGTCATCCTGGCGACTGACGGCGATTTCAATGTCGGCCTGTCCGACCGCGATGCGCTGGTGGAAATGATCGAGAAAAAGCGTGAGAGCGGCATCACGCTCACCACGCTCGGCTTTGGAACGGGCAATTACAACGAAGCCCTGATGGAGCAGATCGCCAATCACGGTAACGGCAATTACGCCTATATCGACAGCGCGCTGGAGGCGAAAAAGGTGCTCGGCGAGGAAATGAGCAGTACGCTGTTCACCATTGCCAAGGATGTGAAGATCCAGGTCGAGTTTAATCCGGCAGTGGTCAGCCAATACCGCCTAGTCGGGTATGAGAACCGGATCCTGCGCGAACAGGATTTTGACAACGATGCCGTGGATGCAGGCGATATCGGGGCGGGCCATCAGGTCACGGCGATTTATGAAATCGTGCCAAATGGCGTGCGCGGCTGGATCGCGCCGCGCCGATACGAAAATCCGATCCAGAGCGCCGCGACCAAATCGATGGCCGAGGCCGCGCATGTCAAACTGCGCTACAAATTGCCCGATGGCGATACGTCCAGGCTGATCGATTATGTCGTCAGCTATGCCGATGTGCGCCGCGCCAAGGCTCCGACCGGCGATTTCGCCTTTGCCGCATCGGTCGCGGCGTTCGGCCAGCTGCTGCGCGGTGATGATCTGATGAATGGCTTTGGCCACGAAGATATCGGCGCACTGGCGGGCAAACAGGACAATTACTGGCGGCAAGAATTTCTCCAGCTCAACGCCTTGGCAGGAGCGATGGAAAACGGCGGCTAATCGCCTGCGGTAACGGATGATGATCACGCCGGGATGCGCAAAAACCGCATCCCGGCTTTTTCTTGCGCGTTTCGTTTTTACGCCAGCGCCTCGCACTGCTAGGGGGCAGGCAATCATTCTGATTCCAGCAAGAAGGTAGCAAACGCATGTCACCTCAATTTACCGAAGCTCTTCCGCTGATACTGATCGGCGTGATCGTTCTGATCTTTGCCATCTGGCTGCTGTTTCGCCTTAACAAGACGACCAATGTCGTGGGCGAGGACAAGGGCGATGTCCTCGACGATGGCGCAGAACGTGCAGCGCGCAATCAGGCGCTTATCGACGCGCCTGCCTCAGTTGAGCAAGATGTCGGGCAGCTATCTGCCAACGCCAATTCAGACAAGATCGCCGCAGCGGGTGCCTCTGCCGATGCAGAAGCGGGCGTTTCCGTCGCGCCGACCGTGGGCGATCCAGTGCCGGAGCCCATTCCCGCGCCGACGCCAAGCCCAGCACCAACCCCAGCACCAGCACCAACTTCCGCACCGACTCCCGCCCCGGCGCCAGTTTCAACGCCGGCACCGGCTGCAACTGCGGCGGCGGACGACCTTCGCCAGATCAAGGGCATCGGACCGAAACTCGTCACCCTGCTTGCGGAACTGGGCGTGACGCGGTTTGACCAGATTGCGGCATGGTCGGATGCGGATATCGAAAGGGTAGATGCGCAGCTGGGCCGGTTCAAGGGCCGCATTACCCGCGATCAATGGGTCGAACAGGCGAAACTGCTCGCAGCAGGCGATCAGGCCGGTTTCTCGGACAGATTTGGCCAGAACAAGTGACTTGGCGGGAACATAATTACTTCCCCTGTGTTGGGATTGATTGGGGGATCAGATAAAAATAGCGCAGGGGAATTCCATGACTCAAAAGATTCTGGTTGCCGAAAATGAAATGATCGTCGCATACGATCTGTGCGACACTGTCGCTGAAGCAGGCTTTCAAGTCGAAGGGCCGCATGCCGGTATTTCCGATGCGATGCTGGCATTTCAAAAAGAAAAACCCGCGCTCGCGATCCTCGACATTGAACTCGATGATGGCATCGTCTTTCCCCTCGCCCAGAAACTGACAGACGAAAACGTCCCGATCATCTTTCATTCGGGCCGTTACACCAGGGATGAGGTCAAGGCGCGCTTCCCAAAGGCACAGACCCTCGCCAAACCATGCCCGCCGACGCAAATGCTCGCCGCGGTCAATCAGGTGCTCGAAGCGGCCTGATCAAACTGCTGCTCTGCATAAGCTGCGGATCATGCTTTCACTCACACGCGCAAACGCCTAGGCTCGCCCACAAAACAGTGGGAGAGACGGCGTGAGCGACGCACTTTACCCCGTGCCCGAAGAGTGGGCGCGGTCAGCCAAGATTACCGAACCGGAATATCACGAACGCTACGCCCGTTCGCTAACCGATCCTGAAGGGTTCTGGCGCGCGGAAAGTGCGCGGATCGACTGGATCGCCCCGTATGAAAGCCTGAAAGACGTCAGTTTTGCCGAGGCAGACTTCCGCATTGGCTGGTTTCTGGGCGGAAAGCTGAACATCTGCGCCAACGCGCTGGACCGGCATCTGCATGAGCGCGGCGATACGCCCGCAATCATCTGGGAGCCGGATGACCCCGCCGATGCGGGCCGCACCCTAACCTACCGCGACCTTCACACACAGGTCTGCAAATTTGCAAACGCGCTGAAAGCCAGCGGTGTAAAGCTTGGCGACCGCGTGACGATTTATCTTCCCATGGTGCCAGAGGCCGCCATCGCCATGCTCGCCTGCGCGCGCATCGGTGCGGTCCATTCGGTCGTGTTTGCAGGCTTCAGTCCCGACGCGCTTGCGGGGCGGATCGAGGATTGCCAGTCCGACATCGTTATCACCGCTGACGAAGGGCTTCGCGGGGGCAAGAAAGTCCCGCTGAAAGCCAATGTCGATGCGGCGCTTGCAAAGACCAAGGCTAGCACCGTCATCGTCTACCGCCACACAGGCGGCGATATCGCTATGCACGATGGGCGCGATATCTGGTGGCATGACGCCGTCGCCGATGCCTCTGCCGATTGCGAACCAGAAGTGATGGATGCGGAAGACCCGCTGTTCATTCTCTATACCTCAGGCTCCACCGGAAAGCCGAAAGGCGTGCTGCACACCACCGGCGGCTATGCCGTCTGGGCCAGCATGACGCACGAATATGTTTTCGATTACCAGCCGGGCCAGATTTACTGGTGCGCGGCAGATGTCGGCTGGGTCACGGGCCACAGCTATGTCACCTATGGCCCGCTGATCAACGGCGCGACGCAGGTCATGTTCGAAGGCGTGCCCAATTACCCCGATTTCAGCCGGTTCTGGCAGATAATCGACAAACACAAGGTCGAGATTTTCTACGCCGCGCCGACTGCCCTGCGCGCCCTGATGCGCGAAGGCGATGACTGGGTAACAAAGACCGACCGGTCCTCTCTCCGCCTGCTGGGCAGCGTGGGTGAGCCGATCAATCCCGAAGCATGGGAATGGTACCACCGCGTGGTTGGCGAGCGGCGCTGTCCGATTGTCGACACGTGGTGGCAAACCGAAACGGGCGGCGCGATGATCACGCCGCTGCCCGGCGCGACCCCGCTGAAACCGGGAAGTGCATCGCGCCCGATGTTCGGCGTGCAGCCTGCTTTGGTTGATCCGGAAAAAGGCACGCTGCTGGATGGTGCGGCATCGGGCGCGCTGGTTATCACCGATAGCTGGCCGGGCCAGATGCGGACCGTTTACGGCGATCACGACCGGTTTTTCCAAACCTATTTCAGCCAGTATCCCGGATATTATTTCACCGGAGATGGCTGCCGCCGCGATGAAGACGGGTATTACTGGATCACCGGACGGATCGATGATGTCATCAACGTCTCCGGTCACCGTATGGGAACAGCCGAAGTCGAAAGCGCGTTGGTTGAACACGACATGGTCGCAGAAGCCGCTGTCGTGGGGATGCCGCACGATGTGAAAGGACAGGGCATTTACGCCTACGTGACCACCAATGCAGGGGTTGAGGATAGCGAGGATTTACGCCGCGAACTGGTGCAATGGGTGCGCAAGGAAATCGGCCCCATCGCCACGCCGGATGTGGTGCAATTCGCGCCGGGCCTACCCAAAACACGCAGCGGCAAGATCATGCGCCGCATCCTGCGCAAAATTGCCGAGAATGACACAGGAAATCTGGGCGATACATCGACGCTCGCCGATCCGGGCGTCGTCGATGATCTGCTCGCCAACCGCCCTTCGGTTTGAGGGGTTGAACCCGCGCTTCACACCTGCGAAACGCGGCAGGAATTCACTTTCAGGAGTAACTTGTGGCCGGAATGGTGCCGTTTAACTGGGAAGATCCCTTCGATCTGGAAACCCAGCTTACCGAAGACGAGCGGATGATCCGCGACACTGCCCACGCGTTTGCGCAAAGCGAACTGCAGCCGCGCGTGATAGAGGCATACCGGAACGAGGTTTCCGCGCCCGAACTGTTCCCGCTTATGGGCCAGGCCGGATTGCTGGGCGCGACCATTCCCGAAGAATATGGCGGCGTCGGCGCAAGCTATGTCGCATACGGATTGATCGCGCGCGAGATTGAGCGGGTAGACAGCGGATACCGTTCGATGGCGTCCGTACAGTCCAGCCTCGTCATGCATCCGATTCACGCATACGGATCAGAAGAACAGCGGCGCAAATACCTACCGGGACTTAGCTCTGGCGAGCTGATCGGCTGTTTCGGTCTGACCGAGCCCGATGCCGGGAGCGATCCTGCCGGAATGAAGACAATCGCCAAGAAAGACGGCGATGGTTACGTTATCAACGGCGCGAAAACGTGGATTTCCAACTCACCTTTTGCCGATGTGTTCGTGGTCTGGGCCAAATCCGAAGAGCATGGCGGCGGCATTCGCGGCTTTGTGCTTGAAAAAGGGATGAAGGGGCTGTCCGCACCCAAGATTGAAGGCAAGATTTCGCTGCGCGCCTCCACCACGGGCGGCATCGTCATGGAAGATGTAAAATTGCCAGCCGACGCGCTGCTGCCGGATGTGCAGGGGCTGAAAGGCCCGTTTGGCTGTCTCAATCGTGCGCGGTACGGCATCAGCTGGGGCGCGATGGGTGCGGCGGAATTCTGTATGCACGCCGCGCGCCAATACGGTCTGGATCGCAAGCAATTTGGCCGCCCGCTCGCCGCGACGCAGCTGTATCAGAAAAAGCTCGCCGACATGATGAGCGACATTGCGCTCAGCCTGCAGGCATCTTTGCGCGTGGGCCGATTGATGGATGAAGGCCGGTTCGCGCCGGACATGATCTCCATCGTAAAGCGGAACAATGTGGGCAAGGCTTTGGATATCGCCCGGCAGGCGCGCGACATGCATGGCGGCAACGGTATCTCGGAAGAATATCAGGTGATCCGGCACGCGGTGAACCTTGAAACGGTGAACACGTACGAGGGCACTCATGATGTCCACGCGCTGATCCTGGGCCGGGCGATCACCGGCATCGCGGCGTTCGGATAATTGCGGCCGCTGTCCTACATCGGGCGGGTGCGGTATGGGAAAACCATGACCGGCACACTCGCCCTTTCCGCCCATTGGGACACCATGAAGTCGCTCGCCGTCACTGGCTGGAAAATTCATCTTCAGGACCGTGTAACATGCGGTCCATGTCTCTGGGTTGAGGGGCCTGCACGATGAAGATGACGCTTTACGGATATTACCGATCATCGACATCCTACCGCCTGCGTATCGCACTTGAGCTAAAGGGGCTGGAATACGATCAGGACCCGGTGAACCTGCTGGAGAGCGCGCAACGGGACGACGCGTATACCAGCCGCAACCCGTTCGCGTCCGTGCCGATGCTGCGAGCCAAGGGCCGCGACCGCGCGCAGTCTATGGCGCTGCTGGAATGGCTGGACGAGGCCTATCCCGACAACCCGCTGCTGCCTGCCGATATCGAAGATCGCTACACCGCGCGCGAATTGACCTACGCCATCGCGACAGAGCTGCACGCGCCGCTAAACCTGCCAGTGCTGAAATACCTGAAAGAGCCGCTGGGCCATTCGCAGCGGGTCGTGGACCACTGGTATCGTCACTGGCTGAAACGCACGCTTGATCCAGTTGAGCAGCGACTTGCCCAGCTGGGTGCGGGAGATTCCCTGTTAGACAAGCCGGGCATGTTCGAAACAGTCCTGATCCCGCAAATCTACAATGCGCGCCGGTTCCATTACGACCTGTCGGAAAGCCCGCATATCTGCCGGATAGAGACCGCGTGCCTTGCCCTGCCCGCTTTCCAGCGCGCGCATCCAAACAATCAACCTGATAACCCCGCCTAACCACCCGCCAGAAAGGCAAAAGCCTCATGAAACTCGCAACGCTCAACGACGGAACCCGCGACGGCAAACTGGTCGTCGTGTCAAAGGACCTCACGCGCTGCTGCGCCGCAGGCTACATCGCACCAACCATGCAATTTGCACTCGACAACTGGGACCGTGTCTCGCCCGAGTTGGAAGTGCTGGCCCGCGATGTGGAGCATGAGACAGTCCCGTGCGAGCGGTTTCACGAACGCCAGGCGCATTCGCCTCTGCCGCGCGCATACCAATGGGCCGACGGCTCTGCCTACATCAACCATGTCGAACTGGTGCGCAAAGCGCGCGATGCCGAGGTGCCAGACAGCTTCTATCACGATCCGCTGATGTATCAGGGCGGCAGCGACGGTTTCCTGCCGCCGCGCGCGGACATCCCGCTCGGCGATCCGGCTTGGGGCTGCGATATGGAAGGCGAGATCGCGGTTGTCGTAGATGATGTGCCGATGGGCGTAAGCGCCGATGACGCTGCGGGCCACATCAAGCTCATCATGCTGGTCAACGACGTGTCGCTACGCGGCCTGATCCCCGGTGAACTGGCCAAGGGCTTTGGCTTCTTCCAGTCGAAACCTGCCAGCGCGTTCACGCCCGTGGCGGTCACGCCGGAGGAACTGGGCGACGCGTGGAAGGACAGCCTCGTCCACTTGCCGCTTATGGTGGACTACAATGGAGAGCCCTTTGGCCGCGCCGAAGCAGGCGTCGATGCGACATTCAACCTCGCCCAGCTTGTTGCCCACGCGGCCAAGACGCGCTCTCTCGCCGCAGGAACGATCATCGGATCGGGCACCGTGTCCAACAAGGGCGCAGATGGCGGCGCGGGCAAGCCTGTCGCTGATGGCGGATTAGGGTATTCGTGCATCGCCGAGATCCGCATGATCGAGACGATCCGAGACGGAGAGCCATCAACCCGCTTCATGCGCGCAGGCGACACCGTAAAAGTCGAAATGCGCGATAGCGACAATCACTCGATCTTCGGCAGCATCGAACAGACCGTGGTCGAGGTTTGATCGGCCCCCTAGATACCTGACACTTTCGTCTGCACCAAATCGTCCGGTCCGACTGCGGCAGCCGGCTGCTTGCCCCGTTTGCGATCAATCTCGGCAGCGAAGTGGTGGTTCACATCGCGGTGCTCGGCCTCGTCGGCTCGCACTGCGATGATGACATCGCGCAAGGTCGCGTCGGACGGCATCTGCCAGTAATCGATCGCGATCTGCGGCGCGGGGACGTTCTCATGCCGGCCTGCATCCACCTCTTCCAGATACTGGGTGTAGCTGAACACAGCCTCTTCCTCGAAATACCCGACCACACGGTGTGCGGTGCGCGGCGCCAAAAGGTAGAGGAAGAAGTAGAAGTTGTAGAACACCATCTGCACCGCGACGATCAGCGCCCGCTCCAGCCAGTTTGGCTGCGCGATCTCGATAAAGGTCATCAGGTGCATCCGCTCATTCTCGGCCTCGTCGAGCAGGGTGCGAATCCAGCCCTCGTCATCGCGCATCATGCGAAGCGCGCGCAAATGCTGCCACAGGCCGCCCACCATACCCGGCACGGCAGCGACCGTTTCCAGCACAACCGCACGGTGGCCGTAACGCTTCGCAAAGAAGGTATCGGCGAAGAAACGCAGCAGTTTTACGAAAGCAAAGGCGATCCGGTCGCTGACCGATTGCGGTGCGACATGGACGGCGACATCGGCATCAAAATTGACCTGCCGAACAAGCGGACGGGTATCGAGATGTTGCATTACGAGGCTCTCCGTTGGCTGCCCCATAAATAGCGTTCGCAGGCGCGAAATTCCCGCGAAACGGTCACATCATTTGTTCGATTTTATGCAACAATTAGAAGCCAAGGCTCTCCGCGACTGCAGAATTCACAATCTTGCCCTGGTGCACGTTAAGGCCGGGCGCGAGGTAGGGATCATCGTTACAAGCCGCGATACCTTTCTCTGCCAGTGCGAGTCCAAACGGCAGCGTCGCGTTATTCAGCGCGTAGCTTGACGTGAGCGGCACAGCGCCCGGCATGTTAGCTACGCAGTAGTGAATGATGCCGTCCACCTCATATGTGGGGTTTTCATGAGTGGTCGGCTTCGACGTTTCAAAACAGCCTCCCTGATCAATCGCGACATCGACCAGAACAGCCCGGCTTTTCATAAGCTTAAGATCTTCACGCGGGACAAGATGCGGCGCGCTCGCTCCGGGTATCAGAACCGCGCCGATGACCACATCGGCTTCGGCAAGTGCCTGTTCGATAGTGCCGGCAGTGGAATAACGGGTGCTTGCGCGGCCCTGAAACATCTCATCAAGCTCGCGCAGGCGGGGCAGCGACCGATCGAAAATCTCGACATTCGCGCCAAGGCCAACCGCCATTCGCGCCGCCTGGGTGCCAACCACACCGCCGCCCAGAACAACGACCTTTGCAGGGAGAACGCCTGGCACACCGCCCATCAAAGTGCCGCGCCCGCCATTGCTCGCTCGCAGCGCATGCGCACCGGCTTCGATGGAGAGCCGCCCGGCCACTTCGCTCATCGGGGCCAGCAGGGGCAGGCCGCCGCCGGGGCCCGTAACTGTCTCATATGCGACCGCAGAAACACCAGATTCCATCAATCCGCGTGCCTGATCAGGATCTGGAGCAAGGTGCAGGTAAGTGAACAGGATTTGCCCCTCGCGCAATTGGACCCACTCGCTCGGCTGCGGCTCTTTCACCTTCACTACCATGTCAGCGCGAGCGAAGACTTCCTCAGCGGTGCCCACGATGGAAGCGCCGATTTTCTCGTAATCCTCGTCGGTCTTGCTGATTCCCAAACCTGCGCCTGTCTCAACGATAACCTCGTGCCCCTTGGTCACGTATTCACGGGCAGCTTCTGGGGTAAGGCCCACACGGTATTCGTGGTTCTTGATCTCTTTAGGAACGCCGATGAGCATTGTTGTCTCCTGGGGGAATCGGGCGCTAGGGCCAATCTGAGTGCGCAATTATGTTACAATCCTGCGCATAATTACTCAATCGGGAAAAGCAGGGGTTCTGCGCTGTCCCCTTTCCCCCTAACGTCCAGCCAAAGCCGACTCCCCTACAAACAGCAGCGGCGTGCGAGACGAATACGGAGCCATCAGATGACACAGTACCCCACAATCAAGATGCTGATCGGCGGCGAATGGGTCGCGGATGGCGGCGAAGGGACAATGCCAGTCACCAATCCGGCGACCGAGGCGAAGATTGCTGATTGCCCGAAAGTGTCCGCGCAGCAACTGGACGCTGCGGTCGCCGCCGCAGACGCTGCTTTTCCCAAATGGGCGGGCACACCCGGAGCCGAGCGCCACAAAATCCTGAGCCGTGCAGCCGATCTGCTCCGCGAACGCGCGCCGGAAATTGCGCGCGTCGTCACGTTGGAAGTTGGAAAGCCGCACGCACAGGCGCTGGCCGAAACGAAAGGCGCTGCGGACCTCATCGATTTTCTGGGTGAGGAAGCAAAGCGGCAAGGCGGAAGGCTCGTGCCTGTGCGCGGTCCCAACCTGCTGCAGCAGCGCGTGACGCAGGAACCGATTGGTCCCGCTGCATTGTTCACGCCGTGGAATTTCCCGGTAAATCTGCCTGCCAAAAAGCTGGCCGGCGCATTGGCTGCGGGCTGTTCGTGCATTCTCAAACCGGCTGAAACCACGCCAGCTTCTGCACAATTGCTGGTGGAATGCTTTACCGATGCAGGAATGCCGGACGGTGTAATCAACCTAGTCTATGGCGACCCGGCGATGATTTCCGAGCACCTGATCACCGCGCCTGCGGTGCGCAAAGTCAGCTTCACCGGATCGACCGCGGTTGGGAAACAGCTGGGCGCGCTAGCGGCCCAGGGGCTCAAACGCTTCACCGCAGAGCTGGGCGGCCATGCACCTGTCGTGATCGGGGAAAGCGCCGATTTTGAACGCACTGTCGCCGCATGTGCGGGTACGAAGTTTCGCAATGCCGGGCAGGTCTGTGTGTCCCCCACCCGCTTCCTTGTCGCGCGAGGCATTTACGACAAGTTCGTGGCCGAATTCGCGAGCCGTTCGCAGGCGCTCAAAGTTGGCGATGCCAGCGCCGATGACAGTGTTGAGATGGGGCCGCTGGCCCATGCAGGGCGCGTCGCCGCCATGCGGGACCTAATGGGCGCGATGGGCGGAGCTGAGGGAGAGATCGTCGCGGGCGGATCGGCCATCGACGGCGCAGGCCATTTCTTCCAGCCGACCGTGATTGCTGGACCTTCAGCCGATAGCCGGTTGATGACCGAGGAACCATTTGGCCCAGTGGCCGGCATTGTGCCCTATGACGATATCGAGGAAGCCGTTCGGATCGCCAACTCGCTCCGCTATGGCCTCGCCGCTTATGCTTTCACCGCCGACCTTGATGAAAGCCATTATCTGGGCGGCGCGCTGCGGGCGGGCATGGTGGCGATCAACCATTTCGGTGTCGGATCGCCGGAAACGCCATTTGGCGGCGTCGGTGACAGCGGGTTCGGCTCCGAAAGCGGTGTCGAGGGGTATCTTGGCTATACCGAGACCAAGCTGGTCACGGTCGCCAAATCTGGCGGTTAAGACATCGCGCGTTCCCGGCCGGTCCGCTGCGCGCCCTGCGTGCGGACCTCGTCCAGCGTCGGATACCCATTGACTGCCATCAGCAAATCGGCCTCCGCCAGCATGGATTTAAGCACCCACGCAGCGCCCTCTGCCCCGCCAATGGCAAGTCCATAAGTGTAAGGCCGGCCCACGCCAACCGCCCTCGCCCCGAGCGCGATGGCCTTCACAGCGTCGGAGCCTGAACGGATGCCGCTGTCGAACAGGACCGGCACGTCGCCTGCGGCTTTCACAATGTCTTCGAGCAGGTCGATGGTCGCGATGCCGCCATTTGCCTGCCGCCCGCCATGGTTCGAACAATAGATCGCGTCCGCTCCGCAATCGACCGCGCGCCGGGCATCATCGGCGTGACAAATACCTTTCAGGACAATCGGCATTTCCGTGACGGATTTGAACCACTTCATATCCTCCCACGTCAGCACTTGGCCAAACACCTGCGCAAACATCATGATCGCCGCGGCAGGATCTTCTTCCGGCGGCATTTCCAGCAGTGAGCGGAAGACCGGGTCGGTGAAGTAGTTTTGCAAAACCTTGCCGCGCAATTGCGGAAAGTTGGACGCGTTGAGATCACGCGGCCGCCAGCCTGTGACCCACGTATCCAGCGTCACGACCAGCGCGGAATACCCCGCCTTTTCCGCGCGCGCGATCAGGCTTTCGGCAAATTCGCGGTTGCGCGGGGTGTAAAGCTGGAAAAACGCAGGCGTATCGCCGCACGCTTCCTTCACATCTTCCAGTGGATCATTCGACAGTGTCGAGGCACAAAACGGCACACCTGTCATCGCAGACGCCTTTGCCGCCGCCATGTCGCCGTGCCGGTCCTGCGTCGCCTCCCCATTCAGTCCGATCGGGGCCATGAACAGGGGCGAAGGCAGCGTGTGCCCGAACAATTCGATCGACAGGTCGCGCTCGGTACAATCGACCATCATGCGCGGGATCATGCCCCAGTGATGAAACGCCGATGCATTGGTATCCTGCGTGTGTTCGTCCCCGCATCCGCCCGCGACGTAATTGGTGAGCATCGGGCCAAGCGCTTCGTGAGCGCGTTTTTCCAAGGTCGCAAAATCGACGGGAAAGCTGGGCAACGTCCCCTGAAGCCCAGCATTGTAAATCTCGTTCTGCATCCCGCCGTAATTTTGCATCGGGCGTCCACTCCTGTTGTCTGTTTTGACAAAGAGTGAACCATGATGCGCATAAGGGGCAAGCGGTTTATCGGCGCGTCATTCAAACCGCCGTGCGATTGCCTGCAATTGCGGCCGGATGCGAAGGTGCCAGACATAAAGCCGCTCCAAAATGCGGAGCACTGTCTTGTTGCGCGCTATCAGGCCGAGTGTGCGCATAGCGGGAATAGCGCGCCACATGGCGGCAAAGGCGGCGGCCCCGCTTACGATTTTGCCATTCTCGCGAGCGTGAAATCTTTCCAGAAGTGTGCTCTGGTCAATCGGGCAGGACGGATCGGCGCCTGCGGCCACATCGATAAACCGAATGGCTTCTTTGCGGTCGAGCCGCTTCATGAAAGCGATCTCGCGCTGGCATAGCGGGCATGCACCATCATACCAGACGGTCACTCCGGGTGTTGCGTTGTCGTGGGAAACACGGCTGTCCATCCGCCTTATGTGCGCGGGAAACAGGCGATTACAAGGGCGCGGCGCGCCGGTAATGGGCAGCTAGTTGCGGCCTTCGACTTGGTTGATGAACCGCGCGACGGAAAGCGCGCGCCCGATGCCATACCGCGCAATAGCATATTCGGGATAATCATCAGCCGATGTCGGTGTCTCGTCAGGCCATTCGGCGATCACGCGCTGCATCCGTTCGATATCCAGCCGATTGGCCACCGAAGGAATATCGCGAAGGCGGTCCAGCTCTGCGGCAATACGGTCAAGATCACGTTTGCGCCGCGCGTGCCAGTCCGATGATTGCTCTCCGCGTTTAGCCGCGAGAACTTGCTGCGGCAGCTTGCCCGCCATCATGCGGCGGATAAGGCGGCGATCCACGCCGTCTTTGTAAAACTGGTCATCGGGGATCGCATAGCAATAACGCGCCAGTTTCAGATCACGCAGCGGATGCACGCCCTCTACACCGGTGTTGACCTTCGCCGCTTCAAGCAAGCCGCTGGTATCATTGTGAGCGCCGCGCTGCATCATGATCCGCATCATTTCGCGGCGATCCGGTTTTCGCCGAAACCGGTCATCCCAGCCAAACTGTTCCAGCCGCTCGCCGACTTTCATGTCATTGGCATAGTCGGGGTGGATTGGAGAAAAGTACCGGAAACCCTTGCCGTGCGCATGACCGCGCGCCTGCATATAATAATCGTAAAACCAGTCGGGCGCGTTGGTCAGAAAGGCCTGAAACGCGACACTAGTCTGGCGAGTGCCGGGACGGCGTTTTGCAAAAGCGCGGATTTCCTTGGCAAGCTGGCCAAAACGGCCAGACCTTGCCCAGACTGCGAACAGAATATGTGCCGCTGCAAAGCTGATCGTGCCGTTACCATCAGAGCCGGTGACGATCACGCTGCGTCCGTCCATGCGGGCCTGCTGCACGATTGCGCTGCCCCACGCACTTGCGCCCACACCGCGCAGCGGCATGTCGGCATAGGACTGGGTCATGTCATGGCCATGGTCAAAGGGGAGATGCTCACCGCTTTCGAAATGTACATCGAGTTCGGGATACATCTCGGCAAGAGCGCGTACTGGCCCGCTTTCATCTCCCAGCCAGCCGTCGCGTGCTTGGGCATCCCACCCTTTTTCAGGCACGCCGGTATAGGCGCGCAGTGAGCCAGCACGGGCTTCCCCCGTGCCGCGCATCCGCTCGATCATGGCGACGGCAAGACAAGTCGAATCCAGCCCGGAACTCAGGCTGAGAGCCGGCGCACGAGGACTACGAAACGCGCTTTCGAGAGCCGCGTCGAGTAATTCGCGGGCACGGTCCACGTAATCGTCATCGCGGGCGAAACGGACAGGCTCCACCGTGGCAAAACAATCATGCGTTGTCACAACCGGATCGCTGCTGCCCGTAACGCTGAGGATTTGACCGCTGCCGACAATTGAGACATCTTTGAAGAAAGACCTCTCAACATCCTGATGATTAAGCACTAATGCATCGGCAACCTTGATCTCGTCGATTTCGCGCGTGATTTCGGGATCGCTGAATATCCCTTTCGTGCTGGAGCTGACGATGGTCCTCTCACCGCTGCGATGATAATATATCTGCTGCGACAGTTCATGTCCGCGCAGCGCGACGAGCCGGTTTACCTCCGTATCGCAAACGATCATCGACACGCTGCCGTAAAGGTGATCGATGCAGCCCTCGCCCCATTTGATCCAGGCTTTCAATGCCAACACGCTGTCAGGCGCGCGATCAAGTTCGCTTGTCGGCAGATCAAGCTTCCCGGCGAGTTCTTCGCGATGATTGAGCCTGCCGATGAACAGCACATGCCAGCGATCCGATGCGATGGCCGGTTGCCGGTCAAATTTGTCCTGCGGGGTGAAACCGGCACTTTGGGTCCAGCTTATCGCAAACGGACCTGTGCAAATCGACGACTGCTTGTCGCTGCCCAAGATGCGAAGAGCGCCCGTCATCCGATTGGCGCTTTCGATGGATGCAGCGCGTCCATCGTGCCAGAATTCAATGCCAATACCGCTCATGATTGCGCCAATAAGCAGACTTTGAACGCAAATCCATCGGTTAAAGATTGGGGCAATATGTCAACGCGCCTGGCTGACTGTCCGATCAAAGGTGCTCTGCACCGCAGGAATTTCCTTTGTCACAGCCGATGCAGCCGATTAACCTGTGCGAATTCAGCTCAAACGCACGCGCTCGTCCTGAATTTGCAGCATTATCCATATGAAACCACGAGTTTCAGCTTGCAGTCCAAACTCAATGGTATTACCGCGTATTCCAACAGTGTGCATTACTTAATGAGGGCTTTTTCTATGACTACCAAGAACACTTCGAACACCGCACCTAAAGCAAAATGGGAAGCGCCTGTTGTTGTGACCGCAGAAATGGACCTGGCAGACATCAAAAGCACATTTTCCGCCGGCACTGACGGCCTTATCCCGGGCGGAACACGGTCGATGAGCTAAAGCTCGGGCGGAAAGATAATCCCGCCTTGGAACATCCGGAGTTACCGGGTTGTAAAATTCAAAAAGCGGGCGATTCGGTTTTGGATCGCCCGCTTTTTCGTGCTTGCCGAAAATGTCAGGCTTCAACCTCGATGAAACCCTCGGAATGCAATCCGTTGAGAAAACTTACCGTCTGAGCCTCACAGACGTCTTTTTCGACGTCGAATTCATCTTGGAGCGACGAACATATCGCCGAAACCTTAGTCGGTGTATCCAGCATTTCCCAGATTCTGCGACCGGTCGACTTTAGCGAAGAGAAATTTCCTTCGTTCAAGTTCATCAAAATTGTTTCCTGATCGACAGAGCTTTCAACAAAATTCTCTGACTTGCCAACGGTATCGTCCAAACTGATAGAACTGCTGTTAGTCATCGCTCACCCTTTAAATATAACCGAGCTTTTCCATGACCTCGGCGTGCTCGGCGATCAATACTGATTGCAGGTCAGCGCCCAGCTTTTCTTTACCCTCGCCTGACCGGCCTGACCGGAAAAACCGCGCAGCGTTCTGGGGCTTTTCGACAAAACCTTTCTGCGCCTCGATCTGCTGTAGCTTATCAAACCGCGAAGCTTCGACGGCATCGGCGTAAGTCATGGCAAAGCTCGACGGAGAAAGCCCTGCGAACCCAGCAATCCGTTTGAGCTGCGCCGCTGTATCCTCGCGCAGATCCTCGTACCGGATCACCAGCACTGGGATGGCATCCTGGTTCGTCCAGCTGCGATAATGTCCAGACCAACTGCCAAGCAATTGGTGCAACTGATCGGTGTTCGTCCCGCCGATAGAGCGCTGATTATCCTGCATCATGGCCACTGTCCGATAAAGGTCCAGCTCGCCAAGATGATGAGAATACGAAACCGCAACGTCCAGCGGGTTGCGCACGATATATATTACAGCCCGCGAACAGTCGGCTGGGAACATCGCCTCTCCCGTCTCGGTCAGCTGGTAGGCGTCATGCACCTTGATGAAAGTGGGTGCGGGGTCAGCGTTTGCTATTTCGCGGTATACACTGGGCCGGAGGCTATCGATTTCGGCAGGGGTCAGGTCGTAAGTGTTAAGCCCGCCGACCTGTTCAAACTGCCAGCGCGCGCTGGAAATGCCTGACACCGGAGTAAATTCGTCCTGCGGTGAACTGTCGTCTTTCAGATTGAGCAGATTGCCCAGCAGCAGCCTGACCCAGGTGTTGCCGGATTTCGGATAGCTTGCCAGCCAGACAATGTTGCCGGAACCGCTCACGCAATTCCTTTTCCCGCCCCAGCGATATGGTCTTCGATAAAATCGACTGCCGGGTCGTAGTTTTCAGGTCCGAATTCACGCGTGAAATCATAAACCTCCACCGACTCGAACAAAGCCTTAAGCCCAATAAATAGAGGTTTTCGCCCCATCAGGATTTCCGCATATTGCGGCCGGAAAAGGTTGCGGCGAAATGCCTGCAAAGCCTCGCTGCCGCTGAGCTTTTCGGCAGTGTTGGGTGCCGCCGCGTCAGGCTGAGTCCGGCGCAGCACATAAAGCCGGGAGAAGGGAGCCACCGTCACGGCGCTCGGGCTTGGCGGCGCGGCGTAATGTTTGTCCATATCCGCGTTTGCGCGGACGGGCTGCAAGGCTTCGGCTCCGGTCTTGCGCACGGCATCACCCCACAGCTTGAGCTGTTTCTGCCCAGCATAACATAAAGCGTCCGGCCCGCTCGCCGAAGGATCGAAGATCAGGGTGTCGTCTGTGAAAAAGTCGTGCCCCCGCTTCGCAAGGTTCGCCGCCAACGTGGATTTTCCCGCGCCAGAATGCCCGGTGAATGCAAAAACTCTGCCGCCCACAACATTGCCGCTGGCGTGAATCGGGATCAGCCCGCGCTGATAACAAAGCGCGCCCCACGCCGATCCAAGCAGGAACAGCGTCAGATCGCTGTCGTCGCTGTTTTCGCCCCGGCTGTAGATAATGGTCCGGCCATCTTTGACATAATGCCTGCTTCCATCCGGCGCGTTCAGCAGGAATTCGCCCGGTTTCAGCTGATAACGAAGCTCGCCGCTTTCTGCGCCGAGAGTCGCCGGCACTTCCCCCTCACGCACAGTCACGTCGGCATCCCGATCGACGCTGGCGGCGGTAACCCGCGCGCCCAGATCGAGGTCGGCAGAAACGGTGAAGGGAAACGGCATTTGGCTAGTAGAAGCAGTGCTGTCCGAAGGGATGACCCGCTCTCCTGATTGCGATTAGGCGAAAACTGCACTGCCAGTTCGATTTAGCAAGCGATCTTCAGCCTGTTTTGATTGCGACAAGCGCGCTGCGCGCCTAGCCCGATTCTTGAACATGCACAATTCTACTGCCTCGACTGACGACCTTCTACCCACTGAACTGCGCCTTCTGGCCGCGTGCTGTGACCATCCGGTAACAGCCGCAACTTCCGCTAAGGTTCATATGCTGGCTGATCGGATGGACGACTGGGACAGCTTTGCCGAGGCCGCCCGGCGCCACCAACTCGATGGATTTGCATTGGACCGGCTGGAAACTGCGCCGACCGTTCCAGACAGTCTGAAGGCACGATGGAGGCGGGAGGCGAAGAACCGCGCGATGCTGAACCTGGGCCAGGGTAAGGCGACGAAAGATCTGCACGCTTTGCTGCGCGATCACGGGACGGACAACCTTATCCTGAAAGGGCTTCCCCTGACGCATGAGCTGTACGGATCACTGGGTATCAAACGCAGCGGCGATATTGATTTTCTTGTCGATGAAAAGGACGCATGGCCTGCCATTCAAACTCTCTCTCGCATCGGTTTCCAACCGGTCGTCGGCGATGGCTCGCTATCCCCGCGTCAGGCCGCCGTGATGGTGCGCCATTACAAAGAGGTCACGCTGCGCAATCGCGCCGGTATCGTCGTCGATCTTCACTGGAAGCTGGTCGATGGCAACGTCATGTTCGCGCAGCTGGATGCGTTTGCGAACGCACGCCGTGTGACAATCGACAATCTTGGGGAAATTCACGTCCTTGGCGAAGCAGATGGCTTTGCGTATCTGTGCGCCCACGGCGCGATGTCGGACTGGAGCCGCTTGAAATGGCTTTGCGATGTGAACGCCATGCTTGCAGGGCGATCAGAGGCCGAAATCATTGCGCTTTACAACCATGCCGAAACCTTGGGCGCGGGCGTTAGCACGTTGCAAGCATTGGGCCTTCGCAGGCTCATCTGGGACCGCGCGATGCCTGCCGTCCTGCAAGACAAGGTGGACGATATCGCATATGCCGATTTCCTGTCTTTTCCGATCGACCGGATGATTGAGCCTTACCGGCTGAAATCCCCCGTCAAGGTGCTGGATCGTATCATCCGGCAGGCCCGTGTCCGGGGCGCCCTTTATAACGACAAGGTGAAGGCGGCGGCAGAAATGCGCCACCACCTGCGCGCGCTTCCCGATGTGCTGGCAGCGCCCCTGCCCCGCGCTCTGGACTGGCTTTACATTCCGCTGCGCCCGGTCATGTGGATTGGCAGAAAGCTGCGTAATTAGGCGCTGGGCGCTATTTTTCGCTCGGCCTTCGGCTTGGTTCGGATCGTGAAATACACGATCAGACTGACACCAATGATGCTGGGACCGGCCCAGATCAGCGGGTTGAACACCTGATCCGGGACAATTCGGATCAAACCCACCGAAAGAAACGCTGTATAAGCGGATATGCCCATGCCCAGCAGCGCACGGAAATGTTCACCGACATAGCTTTGACCATGTGTTTCTCTGCGCCAAATATACACTTGCTGCAGAGCCATCGCGACCAACCCCACCCCGGCGACCAATTGCATCAGGGGGTGGCCGACTTTCATGCCGAAATACCCGCACCAAAGCGCCGAAAGCACCACTGCGAGGATGACCGATTGATACCGTGCTGACCGCAGCGCAGCGCGGTTTCGCGAATGCCGGATGACCGCCAGGCCGTAATCGACAAATCCGATGGTCAATATACCGAGATACAGCATCATCCAGCCAAACAGGCCTGCGAACAATTCCCGGTCGGTGATGGAGGGGATTCGCTCTTCCGGCCCGTATAACGATAGCAAGGCCATCGCTATCGCCAGCACGCCAGCCCCAAGAAATCCGTAACAGGCGATGCGGCCCCAGCGGCGGTGGTTAGATGCCCCTTTGCGTGACGCAATAGGGACCCAAAATGCGATCAGTCCTGCCGCGCCAAACGCGACGTGAAGCCAGATAAGAACCTCGAACAGGTGCATCAGCCAAAGGTGTACAAATTACTCGGCGCTTGCAAGCGCGAGCATAAGCCGGGTCCGCTTTTGCGGTCACAGATTACCGGTTTTCGGTCCCTATGGTTAAATGCGGTTTACCTTTCTCGATCACCAGATTTTACAGGTGATCATGCAGTCCTCGCGCTATGTCGCAGGCGAAAGCATCGAACACTGTATTCAAAGGCGCACTTGCCGCGCTGGCGCTTTGCGCTGGATCACCAGCAGTCCCCGCGCCTTCTGCCGGGATGCATGTGATGGCAAACCCGCTGGCGGTGCTTGTTAACTCCAACCTGACTGGATTGCGCCCTGATTGCGCTGCACGTCGGGCGCTCGCTTATTCCCCGCAAAGCAAGAGCGCGGCAATCCTTGGCGGAGAGATGAGCGCCCTGGAGCGGACAAAAAGCCAGCAGTCTGCCCAAGGTGCGCCGAAAAATGCCGCGCTCAGCGCCACTGCTGCGGGTTTTTCTGGGGCAATCCGGCTCGCGCCCTCCGCCTCTGGCGTCAGGCAAATGCTGGCGGCGTGCGGGGTTTCAAACATTTTGGGCAAAGCGCAAAACCCCGAACACTTTCTCGCCTCCAAAAGAGTGCGCATCGGAAAAACCAATTTCGACCGCGAATGGCGCCGGGTCGGCAATGAAGGGCTATCCGCCAATTTCCAGCGCGCTTTCGGCGGCAATCTCAAACGATCGCGGAGCACGATCGCGCAGGTCAATCGCTGGGTGAACCGCGAGGTCCGCTATGTCGAGGACCGCGATCTGTTCGGACGCGCAGATTACTGGGCCGGGGCGCGGCTCACCATGTCGCTTAAAAAAGGCGACTGCGAAGATATCGCGCTGACAAAGATGCAATTGCTGGCCGCCGCCGGTTTCAGCCGGGATGACATGTATCTCAGCATCGTGCGCGACACAGTCCGCAATGCCGATCACGCTTTACTGGTGGTCAGGATCGGGGACGGATTTGTTGTCCTCGACAATGCCACCGACACGGTTCTGGACGGAGCATATTCGCACGATTACGCGCCGGTCATCAGCTTCAATGAAAAGAGCGCGTGGCTCCACGGATATTGACTGCGTAGCCGCAAGGGCTGCGTATCAGCGTTCGGTCAATGCGCGGTCGAATGCTTTTGATACAGGCTTCAGCAGATAGCTCAGGATTGTCCGGCGACCGGTCAGGATTTCAACATCGCAGATCATGCCGGGGACGATGGGAAGCATTTGCCCTGCCCGTTCAATCGCAGCTTCGTCCGTTTCGACCAAGACAGTATAATACGCCTCCCGCTCTACTTCGTCGAAAATGCTGTCGGCCGACACCTGCTGAACCACGCCCTGAAGACCGCCATAGACCGAAAAGTCATAGGCGGTGACTTTGACATTGGCCCTGTCGCCAACCTTGATAAACGCGATGTCGCTGGGGGCAACGCGCGCCTCTACAAGCAGTTTTTCGCCTACCGGCACGATCTGCATGATTTTCTCGCCCGCATTGACGAAGCCGCCCTCGGTCGTGATCTGCACATCGTTAACGATGCCATCTGCCGGAGCGCGCAGTTCGTTGCGCTGCTGACGCGCCTCGGCACCGCGAATGGTTTCCTCATTCACGGCAATGCGCGTGTTCACTTCGCTGCGTTCGTTAAGAGCCTGCTGGCGGAAATCGAGCCGGGCGGAATTGAGATCGGCCTGGGCCTGCCGGATCGCAGCCGAGGACCGCCCGGCGGCCTGCTGCGCCGCTGAAAGCCGCCCGCGAAGATCGGTGAGTTCGCGCTGCGCTGTTAGCAATTCTGTGCGGGGCACGATGCCCTGCGCGGCAAGCGGTTCGAGCATGCCGACCTGCTCGCTCGCCAAACTAACACTTTCACGCAAGGATGCGGCAGTTGCCTGCGCTTCGCGAAGATCGCGGCGGCGCTGGTCCACCGCTGCGGCAAGCGATCTTTCCCGGGCATTTGCCGCAGCAACGCGGGCCTGCTGCAAATTGCGCTCATCGGCGCAGATGGTGCCATCCTGGCAGCCAAGATCGCCGCCGGCCGCTTCACCGGCAAGCCGCGCAGCCCGCACGGTAAGCCGCTGATTTTCGGTCTGCAGCTGGCCAAGCTCCGACGCTGATTGCGCATCGTCGAGCCGGACGAGCAATTGTCCTTTTTTCACCGACTGACCGCCGCGAACGAGAATTTCCTCGATCACCGCAGGTTCCGATGGCTGGACCAATTGCGTCTTGCTCGACGGGATAACACTGCCGGTGCCGCGCGTAATACTGTCAACTTGGGCGAAGGAAGCCCAGATCAGCAAAACGGCCAGCCCGATTGCCGACACCACAATCAGTCGGCGCGGCGCGTCCAGTTTTGACCACGATGAAAGAATATTCATTGCACCGTCTCTGCATTGGCAGGATCTGTTTGCACAGCTTCATCAAGGACGATTGTGGTGGGTTCAGCCGCTTTCTGCGCGTTCTGTGCCGCTTTATACCGGCTTTCAGTGGTTACCGGATCAGGGATCGACAGACGCCATTCCTTGGTCGTGTCGATACGGCCGCCAACATCTGTTTTCGCGTGCCGGTCCGCGGTATCGGGGGCAACGGTCAGACCGGGCACCCATGTCTCCTCGACCGGGATCACTGTTTCTTCGGGCGGAAGCGCACTTGAAAAGCGCGCCCAGTTGATCTGCGGAATACGCTCGGTCTGCGACCAGTTCGCCGCGAAGGCGCGCGGCTCCCCCGCGCGGCCCGGAAAGCGATAGAAGATATGGCGGCCAATCACGTCCAGTTTCGATAGGGTGTAAGCCCATTTCGGCACCACGTAATCGGCATGATAATGGGTCGCCGTTCCCACATTTTTCATCTGTTTGCCCGAAAGAGCATCGCGCGCGACCTCCTCCGATGCCAGCCACTGAGCGCGTAGCGGCGAACGGGTAAGCGCCCCGTCGCAGGTAAAGCTGAATTGGCAGACCCGTGCATTCACGCCCTGATACACCACACCGCAAACAGAGTTCGGATAGGCGGGATGCCGCATCCGGTTCAGCACGACCTGCGCCACCGCCCGTTTGCCATCGCGCGGTTCATTCGCGGCTTCGTAATAGACTGCCTGCGTCAAGCATTTGAGCGCAGCCGGATACGAGGCCGATTGTGCTGCAATGGGCGCATAGGCAGCTAGCAAACGGGTCTTCCCCGACATGATCGGAATGCGGGAATTACGCGATTGAGCATCGCCGCCCGCCATCAATACGGCCTGCCCTTCCCCCGTCGACATTTCATTCAGCGGATTGCCGATGCTGGAGGCAATATCCTGCTGGATCGTAGGTTTGGCCGCCTGTTCAACCGGCAAACTAGGCGACGCGGCCAGAGCGGCGACCGCGCCAAGACACGTCAATCGGATTGCCAGCTTGGTGCGTTTTTTCATGGTGTCAGATCATCCAGATTGGCCCCGGTGGACTTGATGACATCCCTGATCGGGCCATCTGCCGCCACGCGGCCATTGCTGAAAACGATAATACGCTCGCACAGGGCAAACAATGCGGGCCGGTGCGTTGCGATCACCAGTGTCTGATTATCGGACATCGAAGACTGCAAACGTTCCACAAACTGCTTCTCGGTCTGGCTGTCCATTGAGCCGGTTGGTTCGTCCAGAAAAAGCAGCTCGCACGGCGTGACCAGCGCTCTTGCCAGTGACAGGAAAGAACGCTGCCCGCCAGACAGGCGGCGGCCGCCCTCGCCCACCGGACGGTCAAACCCTCCGCTGTCACGGGCGAGGAACTGATCCGCGCCGGTTTCGCGCAAAGCCTCCAGAATACGCTCATCTGTGGCCTCCCGCCGGCCGAGGGCCATGTTCTCACGGATCGAACCGGAAAAAAGATCCGCATCCTGCCCGACAAAACGCAGCGTTTCACGCAGCTGGTCGGGGCGGTGCTGGGCGGAATCTAGTCCATTGATCAACATCGTGCCCTCAGTCGGCTCGTACAGACCGCACAGCACCCTGCCAAAAGTCGATTTGCCCGAAGCAACCCGGCCAACGACGGCCACTCTTTCTCCCGGCTTGATCTCAAGGTTGATCCGGTCGAGTGCAGGTTGGCCGCTTTCCGGGTAGGAGAAACGCACGTCCTTAAACTGAATAAACGGACGCGTGATTACCGCCGGGGCCAGCGATCCGCCTTTTTGCCGTTCATCGCTGGCATCGAACAGGCGTTCAATGCTGCCGAGCATTTCGGTGGCCTGACGCCCCGTGTCAGCAGGAACGCAATTTGCCCTGCCGGTGCGAGCGATCGGGAAGCGAGCATGACGATGGCGATGATCGCGCCCATCGAAATGGTCCCTGCGGCAAACAGGTAATATCCGCCGATAATCAGGGACACGGTGGAAAGCTGCTGAAATGTCTGCGCCAGCCCCACTGCGATGGAGTTGATATTGCGCAGCTTTTCCTGAGAATTCGCACCCGCATCCGCAAGACGATGCCACCGGCCAAGCGTGCCGCCCTCTCCCCCGTTGCTTTTCAGCGTCTCTATGCCCGCCAGCGATTCCACCAGCAAGGTTTGCTGCAAACCGTAATCCGCCTGCGCATCCTGCGCCGCTTCGGTAACCTTGCGTTGAAGTATGAACCCGGCGACCATCATGGCGAGAATGATGACCAGCGGGATAAGCGCCAGCCAGCCGCCAATAATAGCGATCACACCAACAAACACAAACAGGAACAGCAGGTCGATGATAAGCACGACCGTGGTCGAGGCAAAGAAATCGCGCACGATCGCATATTCTGAAACGCGCGCCGCCAATGCCCCTGTATGCCCCTGCCGTTCCTGCAGCGGGGTGGCGAGCAGCCGGCCGAAAATCTTCTGCGACAATTTCAGGTCCAGCCGCCGCGAAATCTGATCGAGCACTGCCGTGCGCCCGCGCCTGAGCGCAAATTCGAGCGCGAAGACCAGCAGGACCCCAACACCCAGAACCCACAGCGTCTCGGTCGCACGATTGGGGATGACCCGGTCATAGACGTTCATCGTGAACAGCGGCAGCGCAACCGCGAGCAGGTTGATCACCAGCGAGGCGAGGATTACCGGCCAGAAAGCCCTGCGCTCGCGCCTAAGCTCGCTCCAGAACCAGTGGCCGCGCGCTTTGGCGTGCCATGGCGCTTCGCCTTCGCGCTGGATGTCGGGGTTGGCAAAAACCGAATAGATACGGCCCGCAAAATTTTGGGAGATATCGCTGTGCGCCACCCAGCTTTCCCGTCCCGTCTCAGCGAACCATACCAGCAGGTCCCCGTCGCGCGCTTCCAAGACCACAACGAACCGCTCATCATCACACTCGACCAGCGCGGGATACGGCGCGTCCTCTTTCGGCAGTTTTTTCGGCCGTTCAGCCTCGTAATTGACGCCCGCCAGTTCCAAAGCCGCATCGGCCTGATGCCATGGCAACCGGCCGTCTGCTTTTTTGGGCAGCTGCGATAGGGCCGACGGTGACAGGCCGGTCGCATAACGCGACGCGATCTCTGAAATACAAAGCGACAGGCTGTCGGCTTCAACGCCTTGCGGTGGAGTTGCGATGGTGTTCATGGTTCAAGGCGTAGCGGATACCCCCTTTATTCGGGGTATACGCGCCGCTGCAATTCGGCCTCTACCGGCGGGCCGTAGTCGAACTGTTCACGCTCGGCTTCGCCCGATCCAGTGCCCGACGACACACCGAGTGTCTCCAGGAAAATGTTGGTCGCTGCCAGGATCTGATAGCGCGCGAACACTTCGGAAAACCGCGCTGTTTCGACCCGCACCTGCATGTTGAACCGCGTATTTTGCGCATCCAGCACGTCGAGCAGGGACCGCCGCCCGATATTGAACTGGCTGCGATAAGACAGCAGCAGATCGTCCGATACGGTCGATTAGCGTTCCAGCGCTGTCAGGACTCGGCCCTGCGTTTCCAGCGCGTTCCAGGCGGAACGCACATCCTCTTCGGCTTCGCGTTGGCGTTGATGCAGCGCGTAGCGGGCGATCGACGCTTTACGAACTTCCTCTTGAACGCGGGCCCGGCGAATACCGCTGTCAAAGACATTCCAGCGGAAAACCACTCTGCCTTGAACGTCGTTTGTTTCACCGGCGAAGCCATCGATATCCTCACCCACGCGGCCGCGCAGCTCAAGCCCCACGGTCGGGTAAAGATCGCCCTCAGCCGATTCGACAAGGGCATTGGCGGCATCGACATCGGCCTGCGCTTCGCGGACCAACGGATTGCGAATGCGGGCCTCGCCCACTGCCTGATCGAGAGCGCGCGGCAATTGCGCGCTAAAATCAGGTGGCATGGTCGCGGCGTAGAGATCCAGACCTGTCAGGGCGCGCAGCGAGATTTGCGCATCTAGCAGTGAACGTTTCGCCTCTTCCTCGCGAACGATCGCAGCCTGCAAACGCTCCTCTGCCTGCTGCTGGTCCGCGATACTGATGGAACCTTGATCTACGCCCTGAGTGAGGTCACCGACGAGCAATTCGTGAAAACGCCGGTTGTCACTGGCCGCGGCCTGCACGCGCTCTTGCAAAAGCATGTCGAGATATTGGCGTGAAACCTGCAAAGCGATGAATTCGGAACGCTCAAGCACGCGCAGCGATGCGCCATCTACCCGCGCCGCCTGACGCAGCAATTCACCGCGGCGGCGACCGAAATCGAGCATTGTCCATTCGCCTGTTATCGAAGCCTCAAGCGGAAAAGTTCGTTATTGGCAATGCCGAGATTACGGCGCGTGTTGTTTTCAAGGCGGCGCATGCCTGCCGACGCTTCGACATCGACGCGCGGGCCGAACAGACCTTGCGCTTGCTTACGCTCGAACTGAATTGCCTCTTTGTTAAACTGCGCTTGCAGGATTTCGGGATTGGCGCGCATGGCAGCATCGATCGCCGCCTGCAATGAAATCACATCCTGCGCCGTTTGAGACTGGGCGTGCGCGACTGGTGCGGTGCTGGCGATCAGGGTCGCCATGGCGGCTGGAACTAAGAATTTTTTCATTGGATTTCCCCCAATCTCATTTTGAAACGGTAATTTCGACCCGGCGATTTTCCGGGCTGCGAATACCGTCTGCGGTCGGGACGCGCGGGTTTGTTTCACCCTCGGCGGTGATCGTCATCGCGCCGCATTCGATACCTTTGCCGACCATCAAATCTGCGATTGCCTGAGCCCGACGCATCGACAGCCCTCCGTTATAAAGGTTGCTGCCCGCGCGGTCTGTATGGCCCACCACGCGATAGGAATTCCAGCCGCATCGTTCGGCATTTCCAGCCACAAAATCTATCGTCTGCGACGCGCCGCCCGTTGGCAAATCGGAATCGAAGTCGAAGAATACGATGTCCGGCTGCTGGTCAGTGCAAATTTCCGGCGGCGGCGGGGCGGCAACTGTACGGGGCGGCAACTGTACGGGGCGGCGGCGGGATGACCGCCACCGGCATTTGCGGCACCACGGTCATCTGGCCATATGCATAATCGCATTTCGAAATGCTTGGTTCATCGCGAGTATCCGATTTCAGGTAACCGAGCGCGATCGCGCACTGAACCTTCGCCTCGGACGCCCACATATAGCGCGGATCGTTCGCCGCAATCGTGCCGTTGTCCCGTGTCGCCGTCAGCGCCGCGTCGTACCGTGTCTGAAGCGCGCTGTGCAGGTCATCGGTGTCGCTAACCGCCAGATCGGCGCTGAGATCCTGTGCCAATGCGGGAGCATGAACCGCCATGCCAATTATGGTTAACGCGCTCATCACGGTCGTTTTCGTTCGCATTTGCTTGTCCCCCCCCGGACTATTCTTATCTTATCAAGCCGCCACGGAATTCGCAGCGACCTCATCGGCCTGCGATTCCAACATGGCCAGCGGTGTGGCAGAAATCATCGAGCTTTCAACCGTCTGATTGAGCAGCCCTATATCGAAGGCGCCGGCCCCAGCCATTAGGTAGTTGCCGCTATCCGCTCCATCGGCCAACCCGTCAAACAGCGTTTCGAGAGCCGTTTCGATAGCCAGATCGGCAAACACCGCCCCGGCTTCGGCCGACAAGTCGCCCGCCTCGGCTGCGGTTGGCGCGCCCGGCTCAATCGCCAGCAATGCCTCCATTGCCTGATCGACATTGCCCGCAGAACCGCTGCCAAAGAAAGCGGACGGTTCGAGGCCGGCAAAATCGAACCCCTCGGGCTGATAGACCTCCAGCGATGCAGGTTCGGCCTGTAACCCGATGCCCGTTACGGGCGACGACGCGAGGGCGTTTTGTCCCGAAAGACCGGAATAATCGGCAAAGCCGGTGCTGAAATCCTGCCCACTTTCGATCAGTTCGAGCGGGGCAATTCCAATCATGCCTTCCGCGATATCGGCAACCGGCATCACCAGCCCGCTATCAATCGCGAGCGCCTCATACGCGGCCGGGCTCACCGATGCACCGTCAAACGGAGTGACGGCGCTAAACCCGGAATTTACCATCACCGCGCCTGAAATAGCGGCGACCATCGTCAGTTCACCGACGCGCACATTGGAATTGAGCGTGTTCTGCAAACTGAACGTGCCGACGGGATTGATGGCACTGGCGCTCTCAACAGAGATCGGCTCTTCAAGCAGGACTTGCATCGTGCTGAAAGCCGCCGGGGAGACAGTGCCCCCGCTGGATGCCGAAGACGCCAGTGAAGCGTCAACCATCACGTTGATTGTCGACGTGCTGGTTACATCGCCATCGCCGTCAATCGCGCTGATGTCGAAATCCAGATCAAGATCGTTGGGCAGGATATTCTTGGTAAAATCGAGCGAAGTGAAACGCACGCCCTGACCGCTGCCGCCGGTTCCGACGACTTCGACGCGGTTGAACGTGTCCAGCGAAACAGGATCAATCAACGTGCTGGTGCCGGTGACGTTGATCGGACCGATAACTTCGGACGTGCCGAGCAGGTCGTTATAGACCGTCACCGTGATTTCCAGCGAGCCGTTGATGTTGTCATTGCCAAGCGAGAACGAGCTGACAAAATCCGCATTGGTCAAAGGAGCCTGATCGCCCGCCTGGCCGACGCTGTGGAATTCAATCGTGAAGCTTTCCCCGTTGCCGACGAACTGGTTGTCGATGCCAAAGCCCTGCGTCGATGAATTGACCCCTTTCCCGCTGCCGGTGAATTCAATCAGCATGTCCGGTGTTTCGACAAAGGGCTGCGGGCCGCCAGCCGTCAGTCCCAGAAGCGAAACTGTCTGCGTTTCACCGGCATCCGGGGTCACAAGCGTGTATTTGTAATTGCCGTTCACGTCCGCTGCGATGGTGAACAGGACTTCACTGCCGTCCGTGCTGGTTGCGGTGAGCAATGTGCCCTGAACGGCGGCATTGTCGATCCCGTCATCCGTCGCATCGACAAGGCCGTGGAACAGCGGCTGATACACAACGCCTGTCAACGCCGGTCCGCTAATGTCGAACTGCGCGTGTCCGTCGGACCCTGTATTGTAATTGAATGTGCCTCCCGCGGTGGCATCGGCAACATTGGCAATGGTTTGCGTTATAGGCGTGAAGCCGCCGAGTGTTCCGGCGTCATCCTGGAACGAGATCAAATCCCCTATCGTAGCGGTCGCAGTATCGCTGTCCCCGTCTCCGTCTGTGACGGTAACCGAGGCGACAAGCGCGCCGCTGGCAATCGAGACAGCTTCATCCGGGCTGGTGAGCCCGCCCACAGGGTGCGCGATTGAAAGGTACTGAACCATGCTGATCGCGCCGGTTGCCGCATCAACTGCGATGGCAAATGCTGCCTCGCCCGATTGGCTGCCGACCCGGCCGACAACAATTCCGCCCTCTTCATAGAGCAGGATATCAGCGCCTTCGGTCGTATCGAGGCCAGAATCCACGCCGTTTGCCGCCACGTTAAGGGCGAATACAGCCGATCCGGCGCCGTCTGCTCCGAATACGGTGCCAGTCAATACGAGCCCGCTCGCGTCGAGAGCGTATCCGATCACTGTTCCGGAAACATCGGGATCATCGCCGGTGTTGGTCACGCCAGCCAATGCGGCAATTGGTCCGGCCACATCCTGTGCGTCGGCATCAATGCCAAAGGTTTCGTCGTGCGAAACGCTGAGGCCCGCCGCGCTGATCGACGCGGTTGGCACATCGTCGATCACGTTGACTGTGATCGTGCCCGCAGTGGCGTTGCCGTTGATATCGAGCGCGGTGTAGCTGAACGTATCGCCCGCTTCGGTCGTGGCGCCATCATCCGCGGCCGGTGTCGTCGTGACCGGCGAAGTGAGCGTATAGGTAAATTCGCCCGTAGCCTCGTCAATAACGATGGTTCCGAATGTCCCGGTGACTGTGGTGAACCCGCCAGCGGACGTGCCGCCTGCAATCGCATAGCTGACCGCTCCGTTTACAGTCACCTGGCCGCTAGCCGTTTCGGTGGTTTGTGCCGGAGCCGATCCGGTTACCGATCCAGCGGCGACATCATCACCTGTGACCGAGGTATCCAGTCCCTCTTCAGCGACAGTTACGTTGGGATTGTTGCCTGTCAGATCAACGTTGTCGACGCTGAAGGTGATCGTCGCGCTAACCTCATCACCGTCATTATCGATGATGGTGTAGGTAAAGGTGTCGGTGCCGTCGGCAGCGATGGTATTGGCGCCCACCGAATAGGTGTAATTGCCGTTCTGGTTCAGCGTCAGAAGGCCAAATTCGCCTGCGATGACGAAATTGCCGCTGCCATCAGCCGCCATGTCGCTGGTCGTCAGATTGTTGCTGGAAATAGATGTGACAACCAGTGCAGCAAGGCCGTCTGCGCCGCCTTCATCGACGCCGCTCGCGCCCGATGTGTTACCCGTTCCATCGAGCACATTGCCGGTGACCGACTGCCCTTCGATTGCGGCGTCGGTGTCATTGTTGGCGCGCGGTGTATCATCATCGATCGTGATCGCGACCTGCCCGGTCGCGGCGACGCTGTCGCCGTCGGCATCGGTCGCGCTCAGCAGTCCGCCGAAATCGACCACGATATCCGCCGCATTTTCGCTGTCGCCAGGCGCATGGTCGAGCGCCCCTTCGAGATCGAAGGTCCATGCCCCGGTATCGGGATCAAGCGTGAATGTGAAAACAGGCGAGCCACCGGCGGTTGCCGTGACAGAGGTCGCAGTGACCGCGTAACTTACGGTGACCCCGCCCGATGTCAGCGCAGGCAGAGTGCCAGAAGCGGATGGGTCCAGTGCGTATGTCAGCGGAGCATCGGCTCCGGCGCTGAACAGCCCGGCAACCGATCCGTTTATGCTGGTATCGGCACCCGGCACGTCATTGCTGCCATTGTCCGAAATGCCGCCGGAAAGACCGTCTTCATCCACCGTTCCGGTCGAATTGGCAGCCACCGCTGTCGGCGTGTCATCATCGACATTGATCGTAAGCGAACTGGCTGCAGTATCGCCGTCACCATCTGTAACGGTGTAGCCGATTGTGAAATCGGTATTATTTTCGTCATTGGCGGCGGGATGCAGGACATTGGCGTTCTGCGTAACAGTATAATCGCCCGTCGCCGGGTCGAGTGTAACGGTAACCACAGTCACAAACGAACCGCCCTGTTCCTGCTGGATCAGGACGCCGTTGCTGCCATTGGTGACAAACTGGAAACCGGCAGGTGCCGAGCTGCCAAGATCGAATGCGATCAAGCCGCCATCTGCGCCAAAAGCTGCATCCAGCGTGCCGGTTACATTTACAGCGTCGGCATCATCGCCCGCACCGCCAGCGTTGCCGCCAGTCAGCGCGTCATCGTCCAGCTTAACAGCGGCGTTGGAGCCTGCGTCCGGGACATCGTCACCGAATGCCAGATCGCTTCCGATGTTCAGAGCCTGCGACGCTGTATCGCCGTCATTGTCGGTCGCTGTTGCAATCAGCTGCACCAGGTCATCGGCGGCAAGCGTCACGCTTGTCCCGGTGCCACTGGCCGAATGATCGACCGCGCGCACCTGATCCAGTTCGACGACACCATCGGGATCCGAGGTTGCCGTGAACACGATTGCTCCGCTAACAGCTGATGCTGCATCAGCGCCTTCGCGTCCAACAACCACGCCGCTTTCAAGGAAGAGGAATACGCTGTTCCCGGTCGCGACATCCACCACGCCGGAATCCGATCCGTTCGTTACGGCTAGCGCATATGCTGACGATGCAAGACCATCTTTGCCGCCATCAAAACTGAAGGCATCGGAGAAATCTGCGGTCGCATCCGAACTCAGCGCACTGTCCGAAACAGACAGCGAATTGCTTGCCGAAGTGAGCGAGACGGAAGGGCCGTCGTCAAAGAATGTCAGCGCATCACCGATGGAAACGCTTGTTTGGGCCGTGTCGCCATCACCATCGGTAATCTGGATCGTGGCACTGATCTTGCCCGAAAGGTCGAGCGTGTCGTTATGCTCACCCGCGCTGTCGTCGCCATCAATCTGGTGTTCGAGCGCAACGTTTTGTGTGAGCGTGACCGTGCCATTTGAATTGATCGTTGCAGTGAACGCGGTTTGCGGGCCGTTGCCATCATTGAACTGGCCTGTGATCACCGCCGCGCTTGTCTGGACGAGGGTGATCGGGAAATCGCCATTTGCCGTCGAAAGACCGCTCGCTGTATCATCGATGACCAGACCATAGCTTGTGGAACCCGCACCATCCGCTCCGAAATCGGAAGCCGCCACGATAACGGGGGCTGTGCTGGTGGCAGAGACAGGGAAGCCATCAGTTTCATCGACCGATACGCCCGCGCCCTGCGACGCGGTGCCAAGGCTGGGACCATCGTCGAGGAAGGTGATCGCGCCTGCGATGTTCGCGGTGGCCGATGCTGTATCCCCGTCACTGTCGGTGATCGACGCGCTGAGTGTGATCAGGTTTGCAGCAGCAAAACTGGTCTCGTCATTCGGATCGGTCATGTCGGCATGTTCGACAGCGCGAAGCTGATCGAGAGTGACCTCTCCGCTGGTCGCATCCACTGACACGGTAAACACCAGTTCGCCGGTGCCAGAGGTGCGCCCTTCGACCACCCCGCCATTGACCGAAAGAACGACCGCTTCACCGGTTAGCGTATCTGCCAGACCGGTCGCGCCAGCATTGATGCCAAGCGCATAAGAACCAGCCAAGCCGGGTCCATCCGCATTCACGTCTGCCGTAAACAGGCCTGAAAAATCGGCCACCGCATCAACTGCGAAATTCGTTTCGTCGACCGTCAACGCTCCCGTTGCCGGAGTGCCTGCCGTGATGGTCGGAAGATCATCCGAAACGCCAACGCTCACACTTGCCGCGGCCGTATCGCCGTCGCTGTCGGATGCAATGACATCGACATCTCCCAAATCGACCAGGTCATCAGCATTGACGAGCGGGTGATCATCGAAATTGCCATTCAGAGTAGCGGTGACGGTCGCCGTGGTGCCAGTGACTGACAATTCGAGCGTGACGACAAGTCGCCCGCTATCAGAGCCTGTAATCTCCGTATCGCTGACGCGCACCCAATCCAGCCCGCCACCGAGGCCGCTTGAGGCTCCAAAAACAATCGAGACAATGTCATCTGCGCCTTGCGTGAAAGCGATGGTTTCGCTTGCAAAATCAGGATTTGCAGGCGCGGAACCATCTGCCAGATTGGCATCGTCCAGCGTCAGGCTGATATCTGGCCCAGCCAGCGGATCGGCGCCGTCAGTGATCAGGATCGGCTGGTCCGCCGTATCGAAATCGCCGTCACCATCGATCAGGGTGTAGGTGAAGCCTGCATCAATCGGGCCGGCCGATTGATCAAGATTGGCCGCAGGATCAAATGTCCAGACACCGGTCGGCAGGATCGTGTAGGTGCCATTGGCGGTCGAGACGCTGGTTGGCGTGCCCGTTTGCGCCACGGCGGTGGTCGTGCCGCCGATGGTGATTGCCGTCACACTCGCGCCGTCTGCGCCCAATATGTCCGCCGTTCCATCGGAAAGGACATTGCCGCCGATCAATCCGGCTGCATCCTCTGCAATCGAGATGGTGCTTTGGTCTGTGGCGGTCGGGACATCATCGATGATGCTCACCTGGATTGCCCCGGTGCCAATCAGATTGCCACTGCTGTCGCGCACTTCGTAATCGAAGCTTTCCGCCCCGTTGATCACATTCGCGCCGTTTTCCGCGACCGTATCGGTGAACGGGGTGTCGAGCGTGTAACTGTAAGATCCGTCGCCGTTCAGCGTAAGCGTTCCAAACGTGCCGTCCGCAGGTGACAGCAGGTTGTAAACCAGCGTGCCGCTCGCGCCGACGACTGTGATCTGGCCGGTCATATCCGTTTCACTGGTCGAGGCCGGATCGCTGCCAAATGGCAGGCCAGCCTCGTTGACCAGCACGCCATTGTCCGAAACCTGTCCCGCAGCGTTGTCGATATTGATCGTCAGCTTTGCGGTCGAAGTGTCTCCATCGGCGTCCACAATTGTGTAGGTGAACACATCTGCTGTGTCGGTATTGGTCGAGTTTGCAGCGGATGCGTATGAATAGATACCGCTTGCCGCGTCTACGGTCAGCGTTCCAAGAGCGGTCGTGAGGACCAGGTTGCCTGATCCGTCAACAACGGCCTGGCTGCTCCCTGCACTTGCGCTGGAGATCTGGATCACGGCCTGCGCAGCAAGCCCGTCGGCACCCGCAATGTCGGCTCCATCTCCATCATCGTCGGAAAGCACGTTTCCGCCGACAATCCCGCCCTCGTCCACGTCAGCCGCGTTGTCGGACGCTTCAGGAGCGTCATCAATGATCAGGATATCGAGGCTGGCGACATCGGTTGAACCGTCGCTATCAGTCGCAACGACTGCAAAGCTGTCTGTGAATGAACCGTCATTGCCGCCGGAATGCAGCAGCGAGTTGTCTTCGAGCACATAACTGTAACTGATTACCGCGCTGACGACGTCGCCAGCCGCGTCGGTCACAGGCGCAACGCCGGTGATAGTCAGCAGGCCGTAAACGGGATCGTCGATGGTAACTGGATATGTCGTCGCCGCGCTTTCATCGAACACCGGGACGCCGCCAACCATAAGCAGCGACAGACCGTCTCCGCTATCGACCGTGAACGATCCGCTTTGTGTAAGCGCGCCGGCATCAGGGGATGATCCGTCCGCAAGATCGTCTTCGTCAAGGACCACCTCAGGACCTTGAGCGTCAAGACCGTTGATCACAACCGGATCATCAGCGCCATTAATCGTGATGGTAATGGTTGTCGTCGCTGTGTCGCCGTCGCCATCGGTGATGGTGTAGGTAAACACTTCTGTCAGGCTTTCGGTTTCGTCCAGCCCCTGCACGGCTGCGCTCGCATTGTTGAGCATGTAAATGTAGCTGCCGCCAGCCGATAGCGAGAGAGATCCGTATGCGCCTGCGACATTCGTATCGAGCTGCCCGCTGACATCACCTGGCGCTGCGCCGAACGCGACCCCAGTGACGCTGGCGCCGTCTGCACCGGCCACATCGGCCACACCGTCGCTGGCATTCGCATCCACTCCGCCAATTGCGGTAAGGACGTTGCCATTGGCCACAACCGGACCGTCTTCGGTTACGCTGTCCGAATCGGCGAGCGCTTGCGGCACATCATCGCGAATTGCGATTTCCAGCGTGCTCTGGCTGAAATCATCGTCCTGATCTTCGACGCGGACGACGAAGCTGTCCGACGTGTTGTCGCCCGATGTCGCCGTGCCAAGCGTGTAGCTGTAATCGATCGATCCGGCATTGATTGCAGTGATTTCCAGAACGCCGAACGCGCCGCTGAAGGTCTGCCCGACGGAGCTGACCACCATGCCGTCGATCAGCACGGTCGCAGGACCGTCTTCGGCGGAGAAGGTGAATGTGCCGTCTGTCGTTTCGACATCCGAAACCGCGTTCGAACCGGCTGGCGGACCGGCCAGACCGGCCTCATCGACAAGGGTGCCGTCCTCGCCCGCCACTGGCAGGTCCAGCGTGGTCACACCGTCGCCAATCGCGATAACCAGGTTCGCGCTGGCGGTGTCGCCATCGCCATCGGTGATCGTGTAATTGAATGTGTCGATCACTCCGGCAGGGGTGCCCGGATCGCGGACATAGCTGTATGTGCCGCCTGCACCTATTGTAAGGACACCATATTCACCCTGAACGCTTTGTCCGACACTGCCCGTTCCGCCTGCGCCTGTATACGAAGTGACACTGGCACCATCCGCGCCCTGCGTATCGTTGCCGAGGACATTTCCGCCAATCGGACCAAACTGGCCCGGTGCCAGCGAGGCCGCATCGTCTTCTGCCGAGGGAGCATCATCCAGAATTGCAATCGCAATCGTGGTGCTTGCAGTGTCGCCGTCACTATCGGTCACGACCACGCTGAATGTATCGCTATCAGGTTCTGTCAGGCTGTTGTCGGTCAGTTCATAGGTGTAGGAATACGAACCATTGGCGAGCGTGACGGTAAGCTCACCTTTCGCCGTGGTCACGGTTCCGCCGCTGGTCACATCGATACCATTGATGACAAGCGAACCAATCGTGTCGTTTCCGGTGTCGATGAAGATATCGCCCGAAGCAAATTCAGAATTCGAAGGTTCATCGGAACCGGCAGGCTCGCTACTGCGCACGCCAAGCCCGGCTTCGTCTGCGACATCATCGCCCTCAGCGAAGATTTCTGGGATGGATTCGCCTTGCAATTCAAGCGTGACTGTCGCGGAGGATACATCGCCGTCGCCGTCAGTGATCGAATAGTCGAAGGTAACTTCGCCTTCTTCGCCCGGTGCAGGGGTGTAGGTGAAAGTGCCATCACCATTGTAGACGAGCGTTCCCGTCCCGCTAAGGCTGCCGTCCACGACAGCAATATCGCCCGGCTGCACATCGTCAGCGCCGACGATATCGTTGGCGAGGACGTTGATCGTTACCGGCTCGCCCTCTTCCGCCTGCAGGGCGCTGTCATCGAAAGCTTCGGGAGCATCATCGATGATGTTGATGACCAGCGTGTCATCCGCCTGATCGCCATCAAGATCGGTTACGGTGATGGCAACTTCGACCGCCGTATCGTCACCGCTGGTATTGTCTGCCAGCGTGTATTCGTATGTGATCGTGCCCTGCCCGGTCACCGGATCATACGTGAAGCCGGTCACCACGAGGGTGCCTGTTGCAACGTCGATCACAGTCTGCGGCAGGTTGCCCGGCGTCAGAACGACGCCGCCCAAGGTGACGGTATCGACCCCATCGGGCGAATTGAATTCAATGACAGCGCCGGTCGCCTCGGTCGGATCGCTGTTGTTGTTCGCATCACCATCGGCAATTTCGCCAGAGCCGACGGGTTCTGACGGTCGAGGCCCAAGCGCGCCTTCGCTGACGACGGTTCCTTCGCCAATCCGCGGCACATTGGTCACGATGGCGGGTGCGTCTTCGATCTGGATGACGAGCACCGCGCTCGACGTGCTGCCGTCCTGATCCACTATAGTGTATTCAAACGATTCCTCGACACCGCCCGGCGTTTCCGCATCGCGGTCATAGGTGTATGTGCCGTCGGCATTGATCGTCAGGGTGCCATAGTCTCCCTGGATTGTTTCACCCGGCGCCGCTGTCTGATCGCCCTGACCAAAGCCTTGCACCGCTCCTTCGGCTGCATATCCATCGGCGCCCGGCTCATCATTGACTAGCACGTCGCCAGTGATCGGATCGAGACTGCCGGATGCCACCACGCCAAGATCGTCTGCGGCAATCGGTCCATCATCGGTGATGATGATATTCAACGTCGCATCGGCTTCATCGCCGTCTGCATCGATCACCGTGACCGAGAACGAATCTGTTTCTGCGCCGATCGAATTGTCGATCAGCGTGTATGTGAAGCCGACCTCGCCCGCATCAAGATCAACGTCCGTGATGGTCAATTCACCCAGCGGAGTAACGAAAACCTGACCCGGACCGGTCAATTCCTCGCCATTAACCAGGATTGCCGAAAGGCCGTCGGTCGCCTCGAACACGATCGTTCCGCTGGTCGTTTCGCTATCGCTTTCGGACTGCGTGCCCTCTGGTTCATTCCCGCGCGCTGGCAGGCCGTCCTCGGCCACGGTTGCAATCGCGTTTTCGACGCCGGCCGGATTGTCGGGTGTTTCGATGACCACTTCAGGTTCGTCATCGCTGAACGGGATGATTTCTTCTTCCTGATCCTCTGGAAAAGCAAGCTGCGTAAACGGCAGCAGGTCGCCAATATCGAAAGCTGCCTGTATCTCGCCTTCGTCACCGGCGAAGTTTCCGCCGGAGCTCTGCGGCGTGCCAGCGGCGGGCTCTGGTTCATTACCGGTCAGCAATTGCGCAATTGTCTGCGGCGGAACAGCCACGCCCTCGACCACAATCTGGGGCACGAACACCGCGCCATCGGGAATGACAATCCGCGATCCATCGGCGAGCGTGATGACAAGGTCGCGCCCCTCGACGGAGAGGTCTTCCAGCGATGCGCCGGGCGGCAGCGTGATTACGTCGCCATCGGCAGGCACAACGACATCATTGACCGCAGCAGCTTCGTCGCTCGAACTTGCTCCAAAGCCGTCTGCGCGGTCCTGACTGGTTTCGTTTTCAATTTTCATCGCTCTGCCGTCCTTATGTGCCGGATAGGTCCGGCATGAGAGGCTCGAGCAGGAAATCGTGGGCGTTTTAAACACTCTGCACCGTTGTTCTCGCAGCCCCGATTTCTTGTGTTATTGGCGGTTCGGCGCTGAAAAAGCACAACTCCCCGCATGTTGCCGAGCATGTGACCAGCTTTTCCAACTCCTTTCAAGCGTGTTTACCAAATCGGTAAACCACGATCAAACTACTGTTTTTAAAACATATTTCAGTGATTTTGAAATGATATCGATAAGTGTCGGCAGCGCCGCTCTTTGAATATCCGCGAAACATCTTGGGAGATGCAGCGCCTGTGGAAGATACATAAACCCCTGATATTATGAGGGAATTACGTGTTCTTACGTAGGCGACCCAGTTGGCTCGCGTCGTCATTACACATCGCCGCGTGGTTAACCGGTTGCGTCTCTGGCCTCTAACTAATCGGCCCGCTAGTTTGATGGCTGGCCAAATATTGGGGGCAAATTTGAACGGCGATCCGGCCTCATTCAGACTGAAGATGATGAACACGCTGGGTAGCGGGTATCTGGCCGTCATTGTTTGCCTGCTTGTGACTGGAGCAACGTGGTCACACTGGATCGCTCGCCCGGATGCAGCTGGCGTTTACACCGCCGAACTAGATCGCAGCCTCTTATCAAGCCCGTCAATCGATTCATCCGGCAATAACAATGTCAGCGCAGCACCCGGCGAGCAGATGGCCGAGGCGAGCACGAGCACCGCGCCGCCATTGGATGCGGCGACGCAGCCGCCAGAAGAACTTCTTCAAGCGGCGGAAGAGGTGGCAGCACAAATCGGTCAGACGGCAGCGACTGGCAGCATTGATCTGGCGCAGCTGGAGTTCGACCTTGGAGAACAAACCACCGCGTCGTCTGACATCAGGCCCGCAGGCGGGAGCAGTATAGAGGTTGCGAAAGCTGTTTTTGCCGGCGGTACGGATATCGGGACGCTTACTGTGACAGTCGATCGCAACGCGCGCCTGTTTGTGCGCGGAACTGAACTTGCAAGGATTCTTGCAAGCCCCGCATCCAACGTGCAGCCGCCCCCGCAAATCGCGTCGAACGACCTCGTTTCATTCCAGCGATTAAGGGAGACAGGCATAGACCTGCGTTACGATCCAATCGAAGACCGAATTATTTTGCAGCCTTAACAGACCACCGCTGCTCTGGCATACCCGCGGCTGATTTTCAGAGAGTTCATGTGTGAATGGCGGTGGGGGCAGTCGCACTGCCATTTGTCTCGGCACTAGCGTCCGCTTTGCGCCCCAGTTTCAGCCGATGGATATAAGACACAGGAACCCCAAAAGCGGATATCAATGGCTGGGCGCGAGCAGTAGCGCTCCTGCAAGACCAGCGTTGTTGCCTAGCCCTGGCGAGACGATCTTGTGCTTAGATCCGCCTGGAAAATATGCTGCACCGATTTGCGATGCCCTCTCATTCACACGCCCGAGCAAGCCACCCGTCCTCATCACGCCCCCGCCCAGAACGATGATCTCGGCTGCCGTCATAGCGATGAGGGAGTGCGCAAGCTGAGCCAGGTAATAGGCGATGATTTCGTGAGCAAGGTGATCTGCCGGCAACTCGGAAAGCGACGATCCCCAACGCGCTTTTATGGCCGGACCGCTTGCCAACCCTTCTAAGCAGTCGCCGTGGTGAGGGCATACCCCTTCAAACTCCCGATCATCCGCATGGCGGCGCGGGAGAATGTGACCCGTCTCCGGATGTGCGGCTCCATGAACAGCCGTTCCGTCGAGCACCAGGCCACCGCCGATACCGGTACCCACGGTGATGTAGGCCAGCGATGCAGCGGCCTTACCCGCGCCATGTTCGTATTCAGCGAGCGCAGCCCCGTTCACATCTGTGTCGAAGCCAATGGGCACGGCCAATCGCTCTGCAAAGTATCCTGCTATGTCGCAATTGGCCCAGCCCGGTTTGGGAGTGTTGGTAATGTGTCCCCAGTGGGGCGACGATCTGTCGAGTTCGACTGGTCCGAAGCTCGCAATTCCAAGCGCGCTGATCGCCTGCTGACCCTCGAACCACTCGCCAGCCTCAGCCAAGGTGGTCGAAGGGTCGCGAGTGGGAATTTCATGCCGCGCGATAATCTCGGTCGGTGAGTGTCCGACAGCGAGCACGAACTTGGTTCCGCCAGCCTCGATACCACCCAGCAACGGCTTATCGGACGAACTCATGCCTCAACCGTTTCGGCAAGTTCGCAGCGATCACCATCGATGGTCAGATTCAAGAGTGGAGCGGGAACACCGCCGAACCGTTTGTTGGCTTCGTCGGGATTTGTGGGAAGAGGCTTGCCCTTCAGGCCGCAGAAATCGACGAAGCTTGAAACGACTAACTCGCGCGTCACAAACCAGCTGTAGCTTTGAAGGGGTTCCTCTTCGGGATTGGCGACTACCAGGCCCGATCCATTGAGTGGACGATACTCACCGAATAAGCCGTCGGAAACCATGCCATACAGGCCGTTCGGCGCGTGGTTCAGGTCGGGTGCGAAAGTCGAACGCTGGGTCACCCAGAAAGCGTAGTAAGAACCCTTGTGATATACGACGTGCGCACGTTCCAGCTCATTGTTGACACCGTCGGCGTGGATCAGAGGTGGCAACAGCTTCCATCCAATGTCGGTCCGCCTCGCGATACCAACTGCGCCGTTGTAGTCGCTTCCTGAACCGGCAAGAGACGCTGTGAAGATCAGGTATTCATGGCCGTCAGCAGGATCGCGGAAATAGGCAGGGTCGCGGAAAGCTTTTATCTTGCCGGCTTCTCCTTCATGTGCATTTGCGAGCATATATTCGGGCGTGAATTCGCTGATCGAGGCTCTGGGCGCGGTCCACGCTTCCGGCAGTCCGTTGGAACCGATAATAGCATGGGCTTCCACTAGGCGCTGTTGATAGCCTCCGGAACGCTGATCGGTCCCGGCTGCGGTGAAGTAAAGGCTAACGCCTTCACCATCGGTGACCGCAGACCCTGCCCATTCGCGTTCATAGTCCACCCGGAAATCAGGAAGCACGTCGCCAAGATCGAACCAGTTCCCCGCTTTGCGCTCGATGAGGCGGATTTTCGCCTCGAAGTGGCGCAGACCCGGGTCGCCGCGATCGGGCGCAGTCAAAGCCATCCACAATTCGCGCTCTTGGATTGATGCGATAAATCCGTCTTGGTCTTGGATCGGCCACATATCCCAATAGACGCGTCCAGCCTCAAGGGTCGTGGGTGCCTTCTCCTCGATGATTGGAATACGCGGAATGCGTGCAACGTCGAGCTTACGCACGCAGTCAGCGGTCCAGGCGGTCGTCATGCCAGTACCCTAAACAAAAGGTTGGAAAAAATAAGGGCCGACCAGAAAGGAGGCGGTTGGTCGGCCCTTATCAGTTGCATCAGAATTCGAAACGTACCGACGCGGCGACCGTGCGGCCCGCGATGGAACGTGCCCGTACAATACCATTAGCTGGGATCGATCCTTCTTCCGCCTCGGTGTATCCTTCGCTGTTGAACAGGTTGGTGGCATTGAGTGCCACTTCCACCCGGTCAACAGGGCGAACAGCTAGGTACGCATTAACCTGCGCATATGCTGGCAGCTTGAGCTGGTTACTGTCCTGCGTAAAGCTGTCTGTGGTGCCGATCAGGTTGGCTCCAGCTTTGAAGAAGCCGTCATCGTACGCCGCGGTTGCCTGATAGACGAAGTCCGCTTGACGGCGCGGCGTGTTGCCGACGACTGCTGCGTTGAGCGAGTCCTTGATTTCGGCATCGGTCCACGTGGCGCCCGCGCTCAGAGTGAACGGTCCGGTTGAATACGAACCTTCCAGCTCTATACCGTAGGCTTCGTAGTCAGTGTCTGTCAGCAGAAGTGGAGCAATTTCCACGTTCGTCTCGCTGGTTTCTGCATAGAAGCCGGTGGCATAGATCGACAGTCCGCTGCCCTGGTACTTCAGGCCCATTTCAAGCTGATTGACGTTAGCAATTACGCCATCATCGCCGCCAGGCAAGCCGCCATCAACCGTGCTGACAGCTGGCGAGAGCAAGCTGCGGTCAGCGGTATGACGGCCACCTTGGCTGTAACGCGCGAAAATGCCCAGATCGTCGGTCACAAGGTAATTTGCGCCAATCGACCATGAGAAATAGTCAAAGTCGTAATTGACCGGAGCAGGGCTGCCCAGCGGCAGAACGCTGGTTTGCGCTTCTGCGGGGCTAATATTGCCGTCATTGTCAAAATCAAAGCTCGTGATCGGACCATCGCCGGTCACCGTGCCGCTGGCATCGCCGTAATCGTAGCGGATGCTGGCATCAAGTGTCAGGCGATCGAGTTCCACCGCTAGCGAGGCAAACGGCGCATAGGTGCTGTAGGCGACGTCGTAATTGCGTCGGCAGCAATTGCCGAAGAAGTTTGCACCGAAACCGACGATCCCGTTTTGAGTTACCGTGTCTCCACCTGCATCAACGATGTCGACAAGCACGGATTGCCCATCTCCCTGAACGGTTTGGACATGCGAGGTCCAGAGCCAGTCCGTATCGACATCCTGACGCGACAGATAGAAGCCCGAAGTGAAGGTTGCCGAACCGCTGCCAAAGTCGAAGTCTTTGCTGACGCGGAAATCGTTGGTGACATTGTCGAGACTATTCAGGCGGACATTGAAATTTACGATATTAGTCAGAAGGCCATTGCCGCCGATAGTTGAGGCGTCGGCCACTGACCCCGTGTTTGGTCCACTTGCCAACACTAGGGTTGAACCTGCGCCGCCGATCCCATCAGCAATATCCTGAGCAGCGCCCGCGCTTGCCGGGAAAGGGGAAACGAAACTGCCTGAATTGTTGGCATAACGGAAGCGGTTGGTCAGCGTCCAGCCAGAGCCAACATCCACTTCCGCTTCAACGCCGAATGCCTGAGATTCGACCGAAAGACCATCGCGGAAATTATAGGTGGTCGGATTGTTGCCGCCATCCAGAGTTGTGATGGTTGAAATGAATGGACTGTAAAGCGAGTCTGAGCGCGGGTCGAAGCCGGCAATAGCAGTGTAGTCCGGATTGCCATCTGTGCCGCCAACAGCCACCGGCTGGGGCAGGATGGTGGGCGTGCTGTCGTCAAGGAACTTGGCGTGGAAACGCACATAGCCCCCGTCGAATTCCTTGGTGATGTTGGCTTTTACTTGGCCGCCATCGAATCCGTTATAGCCGATATCGCGCGGACCTTCGCCGGTGCGATAGAAACCGCCGACGTGGAAATAGAGGTCATCAGCGAGTGGGGCGCCATAGTCAAAATCGACCCGGTAAGTTTCAAAGTCTAAACCGACAGTGCCCTGGATCGCGCCGCCTTCGCGCTGACCAGTCTTCGAGATGAAATTGATCACACCGCCCGGGGCGTTTGAAGCAAACGTGGAAGCAGAGCCACCGCGAACCGCCTCAACGCGCGCAACATTGCGGTCAGCGCGAAGGAAGTTATCGGCGTTGCCGAAGATGATATCACCAAATTCGAGAATAGGCAGACCATCTTCTTGAAGTTGGATATAGCGCGCACCGCCAGTCGAGACAGGCAGGCCGCGCACAGCGATGTTGGCGTTGCCTTCACCACCCGATGCTTCCGAGCGAATACCAGGGATCTGGCGTATGAGGTCGGCCGAAGACGGCGGCGCAAGATCAGCGATTTGCTGCGCGCTTACGGAGCTGACCGAAACTGAGCTTTCCAGCCGGTTCTGTCCGCGTGCAACGGCGGTAACGATTATCTCGTTGCCTGTTTCCGCACCCTCATCAGAGGGAGCCTCCTGGTCCTGCGCGAAAGCAGGGGTCGAAAAGGCACTTAGCGCGACGCCAAAAGCCAAAGCGTGACGAAACTTCATGGCAAAACTCTCCTTTATGCTCGCACCATTTTTGTGCGATTCGCATAAAGTGATAATTTGGCTGCAAACGATTGCAATAGTAAAGTTGCAATCGTTTGCAATCGCACGCAATTTATGTCACGAAAATGCCATAACGCCGACAAGATAACGGCACGTGAGAGGATGTTGAAACATGCAAACCGCGGGAAAACCACGGCTTTCGCTGCTGCGAATCATTGAAATGAACATCGGCTTTTTCGGCCTGCAGTTCAGTTTCGGACTGCAGCAAGCCAATATGGGACCGATCTACGGCTTCCTCGGCGCAGATGAGGCGACAATGCCGCTTTTATGGCTCGCCGGGCCGATGACGGGCCTTATCATCCAGCCGATTGTTGGCGCGATGAGCGACCGCACCAACACCCGCTACGGACGCCGCACACCCTATTTCCTGATCGGCGCAATCATCTGCACAATCAGCCTTTTCTTTATGCCATATTCCAGCACGTTGTGGATGGCGGCATCGCTCTTGTGGATCCTTGATGCTGGTAACAATATCACGATGGAACCATACCGCGCCTATGTCGCTGATCGCCTCGTGCCCGAGCAGCGATCAATCGGGTTCCTGACGCAAAGCGCATTCACCGGACTTGCGCAGACTTTATCCTATCTTGCCCCAACGTTGCTGACTGCTTTTGTCGCGCAAGACGTACTCGACGGCAACGGGATACCGGTGATCGTCCGGATTGCTTTTATCATTGGCGCGATCCTCTCGATCTCTACCATCGTCTGGTCTGTGTGGCGCGTGCCAGAATTGCCGATGACCGAGGACGAGAAGGCAGTTTTGGAAACGAAGCCTCTTACTGTGAAAGACACGTTTGCAGAGATTGTTGACGCCATCCGCGACATGCCCAAGCCGATGCGCCAACTCGCGCTTGCGATGCTGTGTCAGTGGTATGCGATGTTTGCCTACTGGCAGTACATTACCTTTGCGGTTGGCCGCTCTCTTTACAACACATCCGACCCCTCTACTGCCGCATTTCGCGAAGCGACGCTGACCACTCAACAGGCGGGCGCGCTGTATAATTTCATCGCTTTCATCGGAGCGTTAATGCTGATCCCAATCGTCGCTCGGCTAGGTGCGCGCATGGTCCATACATTCTGTCTGACTGCATCCGGTGTAGCCATGCTGCTTATCCCGGGTGTCGAGACGCCAATGGCCCTGTTTATCCTGATGATTGGCATCGGCATCGGCTGGGCTGGGATGATGGGCAACACCTATGTGATGCTGGCGGACTCCATCCCAGCGGAACGCAACGGGATCTATATGGGCATCTTCAACATGTTCATCGTTATCCCGATGCTGTTTCAGACACTGACGATGCCGCTGATCTACAATCCGGTGCTGGGCGGCGACCCACGCAATGTGTTGATGCTGGGCGGAGCGCTTATGATTGTCGGTGCGGTCGCAACGCTCTTTGTTGATGCCGGCCATCGGGTTCCGCGTGAACAAAAAGCGCTGGCGAGCTAAGAGGTCTTAATGACTGACACCGACGCCCAAGATGATGAAACAAGCGTGACCCGAGTCCGCACCCTCGCTGACCTCGCAAAGATTGCGGGTGTCTCGCCTGGTACTGTGTCGCGGGCGCTGGCCGGCAACAGTCTCGTCAACACAAAGACGCGCGAGAAGATCGAGGCGATTGCGCGCGAGCACGGCTTCCGTCCCAACCAGATGGCGAGCAAACTGCGCAGGCAAAAGACCGGGGTAATCGGGGTCGCGATTCCGCTGGGCCACGATGAAAGACAGCGCATTTCCGATACATTCTTCATGACTCTTCTCGGCCACCTCGCCGACGAACTCACCGAGAAAGGGTATGATCTAATGTTAAGGCGTGTCATTCCTGCTCAGGATGAGGATTGGCTCGACCGTCTAATCGGCTCAGGAATGGTCGACGGGGTGATTGTGATCGGCCAATCCGATCAATTTGAACGGATCGAGGATGTCGCAGACGGCTATCTCCCGATGGTGGTTTGGGGGAACCATCAGGAAGGCCAGAGGCACTGCGTTGTCGGTACGGACAACCGTTTGGGCGGCAAGCTCGCCGCCGAGAGGCTAATTGCATCGGGTGCCAAGAAGCTCGCATTCTTAGGTGATACTCAACCTATAGAATTTGCCGCCCGTTTCGCTGGCGCAATAGAGGTAGCCGAAAAGTTGGGTGTACCCATCAGAGCCCTTCCAGCACACCTTTCACCTGAGCGAACCGGCGAAGAAATCGCTCAGCATTTGCAGGAAATCGAAGGCAAAGTAGACGGCATCTTTGCGGCAACCGACACAATCGCCGTCGCATGCCTCAAAAAACTTCGGGAGCGCGGCACCGATGTGCCGCGTCAGATAAAGGTAGTCGGCTTCGACGATCTACCAATTTCGGGTCAAACGGTACCGCCCCTCACCACAGTGAGGCAAGATATCGCTGCTGGTGCGAAGGGACTCGTGGACCTGTTGCTGCGACGACTTGGTGGGGATGATACAGAGAGCCTGGTTCTGCCTCCTCACCTGATTGGTCGAGAAAGCGCATAGAAGAAGACGGAACAGACGGAGAGGCAAACGCACCCAAACCGAAAAAGAGTACGTCCCCTTCATTTTTTGATTGCCCAAACCGGACCGTCAGTAACCGGCCCAATAGTTGACATACTGGGCCATGACTGGGGTTTGATAGTATTTGTGTTCTTCGATACGCAAAACGCCGACCTTACCTTGGTGAAGTCGGCGCTCGCTTAGACGGGCTCGGTTGCCCTAGTTCACGTCTGCCCCTTTCCTCCAGTCTTGCAAAACTTCGTGCGCCGTATCGCGCCCACCGATGCCAAAGGCGATGGCAGCGGCGATTGCGACCGCTCCAAGGATCGCCCCAAACGCAATCGTCACGATTTCTGTCGCGATACCCATGAAGCTGAGACCCATAGCAATTGAGAGGGCGACGATGCCGTAGCCCGCGGTCCGCGCCACTTTCGCATCGCCGTTTTCAGCGATGAGCGTGTTCGCAATCCGGGCGAGCAGAAAGCCTGCGGCAATCACCGCTGCACCGAAGAGAATGCGTCCGCCGAGCCGAACGGCTTCATCCGCGATCTGAGAGACCACAGCAAAGTCGAGCAATCGGGCTGCCTCGGTCAGCGCGAAAAGCATGATCGCGATAAGAACGACGTGATAGCTGACTTTCGAGATTGTGAACTTATCACCGGATAGCCCGATGGCCGAACCCGCGCGATCAACGCCAAGCCCAGCAAGGAAGCCTTGAGCAGCGGCTGCGACCCAGCGTCCGATCACGAATGCGAGCGTCAGCACCAGAGCAGCGGCAATGACGTGAGGAACCGCGACAAGAATGGTTGCCAGCAGCTCGCGTAAAGGCACCGTTACTGCGGTGATGCCCAGCACATCGATTGCGGCCAGAGAGATCGGCAGCAAAACGAGCAATTGCACGGCAATACCGGCAGCTGATGCCACCGAGGTGCGTGCCTTCTTCTGCTCAACTTCGCTTGTCTCTTCGTCGTGAAAGAAGCGGTCAACGTTGAGCATCCCGACACTGTTTTCCGCGATGCCCCTGACAATCTTCGAAAGCGCAAGACCAACAATGAAAATTGCGAGCGCGCCGATGAGGTTTGGCAAGAATGAACCGACTTCATTGAGAAGCGCGTTCAGCGGGGCTACGACCTCGCCCAGTTCGAGCGGTCGAAGCGCGATCAAAAAACCAAAAAGCCAGACTACCCAATATGTGAGCTTTCCCGCCTGATTCCAGATTTCTGTGTTTGCCTCTTTGCGCTCATTGGACTTTTGCCAAGGTGCTTTCGATCCGATCTTCTGCACGCCGCGCTCGATCAACTTGGCGACAAAATGCGTAATCACCAAAATGGCAATTGCAGCTGCAATGCGTGGTCCCCAAAGAATGAGTGTGGCGCCAACGCGTTCAAGCGCCGCCTCGATTCCTGCTGTCTCGAAATTCATACTAATCCCCTTTTCAAAAGTGATAAGGCGATTAATGGCGCGTTCAGATTTAGTGAAACCGAAATAACTGAATTTTCAATTGGGATATTTCGAATCAAAGTGCGATTTCAGGCTGCCGATCACCTGTCCTGCCAGCTCTTCGTCCATGTCCGATCGCCAACATGCATAGGCGGGAAAATCAAAAGTCGGCGTGTCATCAATCCTTGTTAACGCACCTTCGGCAAGAAACTTGGCCACTGCTTTCTCAGGGAGAAAACCAGCCATTCTCTTCTGAACAAGCCACAACGCAGAACGAAGGCCAAGGTCGAGGATCAAGCCCTCCTGTGGCACTAAAGAAAGCCGTGTTCCTATTTCTGCGCCGAGCGCCTCTCCCCATTCTATGCGCACATAACGCTCTCGCCATTCGGCAGGTTCGCAGGCTCCAACGAGTATAAGCTTGTCATTGAAAATTGGCTCTGCGCTGATCCCGCGTCGAAAGACGGGGTCGTGAACCATGATCATGTCAAGTGTACTTTCACCCAAATCACGATTGAGCCGCTTCCACGCCCCCGCCGTCGTCCGCAAAGCAAGATCTGGGATATGGATATTGCCGCGCTTTTGCCGCTTCACTCATTCTGTTTGCAGTTGCCAGTCCGGCGACAGCTCAAAGCGGTATGCAGCAGGACAGCATCGGTGAGGATGCAGTCGACGCTGTCACTCAGCCTCTCACCGACCTTAACCTTCGGAGCAAGGAGATTCCGCAGGTTCTCATGGCTGCGCAAACCGAGCCATACGATCTGGCCGGTTTGGAGGAGTGTGGTGCGCTGCGCGGAGAAGTGGCGCGGCTGGACAATGTACTTGGACCCGACGCCGATCAACCGGAAGAACGGGCCAGCCTCCTCAACCGAGGCCTTCGCACTGGCGGTAATGTTTTGGGCGGCATCATCCCTCTTCGAGGCCTAGTCCGCCAAGTCTCCGGCGCACGGGCCGAGGAGAAGCGCTGGGAGGCAGCAGTATACGCGGGCGTAGCGAGGCGTAGTTTTCTCAAAGGCTATATGGCTGGAAAGTTCTGTGAAACTGCCGAAGAAGCTTCAATTCGTTCCGCGCGAGATGTCCTTGGAATGGACCGCGAGTAAGTGTTTGAGGCTACGGCGACTTCCGCTTTCACCCCCGGTTTCAAACGTTGAGCGATGGCTCGGAGTGGGCCGTTTGCGGCCTGTCTGAAATTGGAAGCGCATCGCTGGACGCGGACCGTCGGCAAACGACCCGGTTTCAGTCGCGCCCAATCACCTCAAGTGTGTCGTGACAGAACTGACCGTTTTGAGCTTTTCATCTTTGGTCTACTGAACATCGTATCTCAAGTTGAGGCCACTAAGGAGATTTCGGATGCGCCGTTTCGTTTTGCTCATCATGATTATGACCTTGGTGCCGCTTTCAGCTTTGCAAGCCGAGACAGCCGATGAGTTTGATCCGAGTGGGTTCTGGACTGGTGCGATACTGAAGGATGGCTCCGTGTTACCAGTCGAAATTCAGATCGATGAAACGCAAGACGGCTATCAGGCAACATCTCGATTTCCCGATTGGTACTTCTATTTTCCAACGCGCTCGGAGACTGTCCGGCTGACACCAAAGGGATTGGTGATTGAAAATCTCTTGGCGGGCGATGCAGTCATGGAACTCGAGCCGAGATTTGAGCAGTTGGTAGGTGTTGTC
>NZ_BTGP01000009.1:72500-207309 GCF_042854385.1 Erythrobacter sp. MTPC3 | reverse complement strand
CTTCGGCCCAGTTTCTGCCTTCAACTAACGCGCTGGCCGCCCCCGCGCCCCCACTTTCAAGATTTATCGACAATAGGAAGGGACTTACGGAATTTACGCGGTGACCGAGCGTTCTGGTCCAGTTGCTAAGTCAGCCCAGTTTAGGCGCAGCGTGTCGCCCTTGGTTTTGGGAAGAGCTTTGCGATCAATCAGCCTGCCTTGGACCTCAAACTCGCTGTCAATCTTCACGATAAGCACCTTGCTGAAATTGCGCTTCAGGTTGAGGGTGATGGTGTCGTTGCTCTTGAACGGCGTGATGGTCTTTATCTCGACAAAGTCATTGCCGAGCTTTCCGTCCGACCCTTGCGCATAATTGCGGTGAAGTTTGATCCCGTGAGTGATCGCGCCGTAAAGCTCACCCAGATCGCCGTAGAGCTGCAAGTGACTGCCGGTGAGATCGTGGTAATCCTCAGCCACTGCGAGCAGATTTTGAAAAATGGGCACTAAATCTACATCGAGGTGGGGGAAACGTGCTTCGAACTCCAATCGCTCCAGATGCGAGTTGATCTCGGACCAAGTGATCCATTCGCCATCGTCGTAGAAAGCGTTGTCATCGTTCCACATAACAACCGGGTCCTGCATCATCATCCCGCACGATTAGACGTGGACTGGTAAATGCCCTCTTTCACACGGAAGAGAATTGCGAAGATCTCGACAGCGACCGTTGATGTCAAAACATGATCCTGAAGGGCTTCTCAGTCACTCTGGTTCGAGTTCAGAAGATTGAAACTGCCGAACAGCAGAACTGCGCAGCGCTTCGTGCTTGCAAGCGGAGGAGCGAGCCGCACAGGCCGGAGGACGACGATTTGATTTGACTCATTACATGAAGCGTCGTGCGCAAGCCCTCAACGTGGCTCATTCAATGGATCGAAGGGGATGATGACACAACACGACCGTTGCCGCGTTGCCAGAGCGGCCTTTGAGACTTGTAGCCTGCCCTCTTCCTTGCAGCCCTGCCCAAAGTGCGGCTCACACCAGTTCGACGACCGACGACTACCCCTTGGGTTTCTACGCGCTTGATTCCGAAGCGAAAAGCGTCTCGAGGGCTGATGCCTTTGAGGAGATATTTACGAGCCGCCACGCTGTTGCGAACCCTATGGATTTTGACAGCGCCATCTGGTGCCGGGTCGTGGTTCTCAGCGCGTATGCGCGAACCTTTTCCTTTGTGCTCAAGACTTGTGATCCAGCGCGGCACCAGATCCTTGAACTCTGCTACCAGTTGCTCAGGAACGTGGACCAGCCAATGCACATGGTTCTTTTCGCGCGCGTATGCGTGATGCGGCGCGATTGAGATACCCAGCTGCTCGCAGCGAGTCCTCAGCCAACGGCAGAAGCGCTGATTTCTGAGCTCAGCGAAGTGGTCCTTGCCGGTTTTCGTAAGGTTCCACTGAATGGTGACCATCAAATTCAGCGCGACAGGTGCGCTCACATTGGATGGCGGACACCCATTCCGAGACTGCCACCCTCCCTGGGGAAGCGCAAATCGGCATGCGTGGTAAAGAGCTCTTGCAGCTGCAACGCTGATAAAGCTCGTCGTCTTCATTTTCGACTGGGGTTTTGGCTGCATTGTGCTCATCTCGTCGAGTTTGTTCCTGCGGGTCTACATACGGCTAGAAGGATGGTTTTCTTCGAAATCCAAACGCCACGAGAATGACTGTCCCAGACCAGGACAGTATTACCGTCAGATCGCAGAACTGACACAACATACAGGCCGTCTCTGGCCACCACTTTCGGAATGTGCAGCCAGAAAATCAGTAGCAGGATTGAGCGGGCCCGCGCCAAAAAAATACATTTTTTACAGACAGATATGAGGAGTGAATCAGGAAGTTGGAAAGGAAAATATCCAGCTTCGGGTTCGACATCCCTCAGCGCGGCAAAGCCGCCAGAAAAAAGGAAGTTTGAAATGTATAACCTGACATCCACAACGCCCTACCTGCACAGCGCAAACGCAATCCTGCGAGCAATCGAAGCAGAATTCGCGGGACGGGCGACGAGGCGCGGAAAAACGCTCGACGCGCTAGTCATGGGCGGCCCAAAGCTCACTGACCTCGCGCGATACGACCTCGCCGAATACGCCTTCGAGCAGAACTGGGAACTGATCTATGTGGAGATAAGCCACGATCAGGCGGACGACCCGCTTTACCTCGAACTCACCTATTTCGAAACCTATGGCTCAATGGATACCATCGTCCACGAACGCGGCTCGATCTGGAAGGGTAGCACGCGCTCCCAGCCGCGCCTCGTCTTCCCGGGCGGCAAGCAGATCACCGCAGACTCTAATGGGAGGATGCAGATCCGGGACGGCGAGTCCGCCTATCACGATGAAGGCTTCGACCTCGCTTATCGCGATCTGTGCAAGCGGGTGACGAATTCCGATCGGGGCATGCCGGTCACGAGCTGGATCAACGAAACGCCGGTGATCTACGACTTCCAGACCCTGCCCCGGGCATTCGTCCCTGTAGATTGAATGGGATGAAGAGCGTGAGGGGCGGCTAGCGCCGCTCCTCACGCGCGCCTGCGCGCGCGAAAACCCGACGAAGGGAGGGTTTTTTGAATTTGGGGGTAGAGGGGAAAAGGCGGAGGCCGGGCCCGGCCCCGCGGCTTCGCCGTAACCTTGCGGGATTTAAGAAACGGTTAAAGGGAAGGAAAAAGTTTGCCTCTTAGGGCCGTCAGCAGGGGGACGCAGAAAAAGGCCTGCGTCCCCCACGGCGCCGGAAGGCGCCTACGGCGTCCGCCTAGGGCGGACGCGCCCGACAGGTCATCCGTCGGGCTTTTCCTTTCTCCACTCTTGAATTCAACTTGTGCCCAAGCATGCGAAGCGCTCGTGATTTTGTATTTCTCATTTCAAGAATTCCTTTGCGCCGGCGGCGTCTGGAGATTTTTCCTTTCACCGACGATTATCAAAATCGTCGTCTGTCCAAAGGATCTGGAAACGGTCGCTATTGCGCCGTGCCGGGTGCCCGGAAGGTCACCCGGCGAAGGGCCGCCCTGCCGGGCGGCGCCTTCCCGGGCCGGGTTCGCGAATGCGAAGAGGTCCCTCAAATAGCGCGCCGCTGCCGCGGCTCTTTTTAGGGGATCGAGATTACATTGGTTTCTCTGGCAGGGACCACGCTCCGCGCCCGAGTGCGGATCCAAAAAAGGGGCGGAGCGCTGCCGCCCCGCCCGGATCAGGCCAGCACGGATCGTCTGGCCTCTTGAAGACATTGCCACGCTTCGAAACTGGCGAGCAGCCGGCCACGCTCTGTGGAAGCACGTCGTGAGAACAGATAACAAATCCACGCCGCCTGCGCCTCAGCTCCGAGCTGGCGGATACGTGCGAGCGGCGACGGATCTCGAGAAGGGAGCCGGACGTTCGCCATGCCAGCGGCATTCCTCAGAAGGTGATCGGGCACAGATACTTGGACCTGGGTCCGAAGGCCGGATTTTGGCACGTGCTCGACCAGCTGGCCTGCATCGGCGCTGCGCTCCAGCCCGATAGTTGGCCAGAGCTTACGATTAGAGTTGAGTATGAGCGCCAACGTGTCGGGCGTAAACAAGGGTTGCAGCCGCTCGCGCAAGGCCTCCGGGCGATATCCCGCACCAAAACCATGGGCATGAAGTTCGAACCGCGCTTCACCTCGACGAGTCTGTTCGACAACGAACGCGCCAAAACCGAACGGGAACGGCGGCTGTCCGAGCGCAGGTGGAGGCAGAAGGGAAAGTGCTATCATCCGGTCGGGAATGATCAGCGGGTGTTTCATCATTTTGGTGCTCCTCAATGCACGAGCGAGCGGTCGCCAATGGCGCCGCCCGCTCGGGAGAAATCGGTTTTTGTAAATGGTGGCTGAAAGGCCGCTCAGCTATCCGTCAGGCTGTGACGGCTGATCAGCGAGAGCAAGCTGCAGGAAGTGTTCGCTCAGGGCCTGCGCGCCTTGCTCGTTCGCGAGCGAACCCCAGGGCTGCCAGCGCTCTACTCGTAGGGCCATCCAGGCGAACAGCCGGTCGCGTGCATGGGTGTCGGGCAATTCGATCGCCCACAGCGTCCTCGAGAGTGGCATGTTGCTCCCGATTCTGGCACCGAGCAGCTTGATTGCCGCCCTACCCTCCAGTGTATCGCGCACGAACCGGAAAGGCAGGTCTGTGGTGCGGGCTTCAATCTCCGCAAGCACGCGCTCGCGATATTCGCGCGTGGCACCCCCATCGAGGCCGCGAGTGAGGCCGAGTGAGCCAAGGCCGATCGGAAGACCCGCATAATCTGTCGAACGGGTCGAAGCGAGCATAAGCAGGACCGCCCGGCCTTCGGCCGTCAGGCCGTAGGCTCCACGCTCCGTGAGCAAACCGACGGCTTCGAGCCAGTTTTCGTAATGGGCGCGCAGCGTCCACGATCCCTCGCAAAGATCCAGAACCCGCTCCTCGATAGGCACGAGGTCCCGACTATGCGCGGCAAGGATCGTGAGCATGAATTCGAGCTGGGAATCGATGAGTTCCGAATAGCGACCCGGCATTCCGAGGCGACCGTTCCAGAGGCAATGACGCACGCTTTCCCAGCGGTTGCCGTCTTCATCGATGAGGTCATTCCGACCCGGATCCACGTGAAGCCAGTAGCCCCAGGGGAGGCTGGCATTCCGGCGGTCCTGGTAAGCACGGTTGTCCATGTTCGCCTCCATCACGCCTGATCTTCGTCGATGGCGCGAGAGCCGATCTGCAACGGCTTGCTGCTTCCCTCGACAGGTCGATGCGTGAACGCTTTCAGCGCGCGCGCCAGATTGCGGACTTCATGGAACACGAAATGCATATCTCGATACACCTCGCCTTCCTCGCGGTGGCGATGGGGCTTCATGCCGACTGGAACCAGGTCACCTGAATGAGATGTCCGGAACCCGAACCACCACTTGTCGTCATGGTGATCTTCTCCTGGCGCGTGGCTCGGTGTCCCCGTCGGTCGGATATGACACACGCGGACCGCCTCGGGTCCGTATTTTCGGCAAGGTTCGGCGTAATCGACGCAGCCATGGCAAACATTGCGCACGGCGCGAGGAAGGGCGTCATGATTGTAGCCATGAAGCGGATGATCAGGATCGACGGAGACGTAGCCGGACAGCGTCGAATTCTCCTGTCGCAGGATGATGCAGTCCAGTCCGGTCTCATGGTCTTTCCAGGCGATCTTCTCGGGTTCGTCAGACCAGGGTCCACGCTCCGTTGGTTGCCGCTCTGGCAGGCGGTAGAATTGTTCGGGCCGGATTTCCGTATCAGCGATAGCGAAGCGTTGCTGCAGCGCAGGAGCTGTCGATTTCGTCCGCGCAAGCGCCTTGGAGGTCTTTCTCTTGGGCATTGGTATTCTCCATTGAAAAAGGGCCGCCACACGATCGTGGACGGCCCTGGAAGGTTGACGGGGTATCGAAGGTGTCCGCGAGAGGCGGTTGGCCAGTGCGATGTCTACGTGACGGTCTCTCCTTCCCGGATCACTGAGTCAGCGGCGTGATAGACCGAGCCTTTCAGTCGGCTGCGAGCATGCCGCGCCCGCACCCAAGGCTTGAGCGTGCGGGTCACGAACTCGCTGTTGGGTTGTGCTGCATGTGCCGCATCGACGATGGCGAGATCGGTCGCCATCTGGTCGCAGGTGATTTGTCCGAGAGCGACCCAGTGACGCACCGCAAGGAGCGCAGTCGCCAACGTATCCGCGAGGCACTGTTCTCGAACGGGTGTCCACTCACCTCTCTCGACAAGTTTACCGATGGAACTGGCGGCTATCGGCTTGGCTGGAATTGAGAGTGCCGCTGCATACTCACCGAGGTGCGCGTTATCCGCCAAGCCCGCCACGGCCCGACACAGATCAACGCGTTCGCCTGCGTGCGGCGAGAGGTTGCGCAACTGCTCGGGAAGGATAAGGCCATTTTCTGTAGCACAACGGCGCAGGACTGGCAGATCGCGGAACTCTCCTCCCCACGTGACGAATGAGGCCCGAGGATCGGCGCGTAATGCCTCGAACAGGCTCTCAACGATGCCAACCTCGTTACCGTCTTCCATCGTCCGGATAAACGGCCCCTCAATCCGCGGGCTTTTCTCGCCGGCGACGAAGTTGAGAGCAATCCAGCTCGACGCCGCGATCCTGTCGAATGGCCATCGGATCGGCGCTGCATCCTTGCCCTCTTGGGTCTTGTATCCATGGTGTCGTGATCGGTCCCAGAGAAACTCGAAATCGGCGACGATGAGAGAGCGAGTTGACCTGCCCTCTTCGCCGCTGTTGCGGGCTGCGAAACTGCGAGCCTGCTGTTCGAGGTCCTGCACGAGCTTGTCCATGCGGTCTGACTGATTTGTCATGGCGATATTCCTTTTCGGAAAAAGCAAAGGCCCGCCGGTCGGCGGGCCTTGCTGGTTGAGTGTTGGATTGGGTGGAAGGGATCAGCGGTGCCGCTCGTGGGCGGTTACGGTCCTGAGCGTCGGCGCCGACAGCCCGTTTCGGTAGAACCAGGCCTCCTCATGCGGGATGAGCTTTTCCTCGATCTCCTTCTCCCACACCCGCTGCGCGGCGTTCCAGCGGTATTGGCGTGCCTTGAGCACATCCTTCTTGCCGATCGGCGCGCGGGTCGCCTGCACCAGCACGGTGGTGCGATCAGCACCTTCGAGCAGACGCTTGAGATGACTGCGTTCGGGGTCCTTGCCCCAGCCCTGCCGGCGCTGCTGGAGAAGCCAGAACAGCGACCAGACATCGTCGCCAGCACGATGCGCGTTGCTGTGCCATCCTTCTTGCGCGAGCAGCCACTGCTGGGCGCGTCCGTCCATCCCGGCCCGCAGCCAGTCGATGTCCTTCATCGAGCACGCCCATGCGGCGCCCTTGAGCTTGGGATAGCGGCGCTCCAGCCAGCTGACTTCGAAGGCGGCGTGATGCGCCACCAACAGGTCCGCGCGGTCCAGCATCGCGAGCACCTCTTCGTCGGCGATCTTCCGACCAACGAGGTGATGGTTCGCAAGGCCCGTAATCCAGGTGATGCGGGGATCGATCTCGACCTTCGGATCCTCCCGCCACACCCGTGGCGCGATGTGGTTGAGAACCTCACCATTCTCGCCGACCCAGACGAGCATGATCGCAAGTTCCATGATGCGATCGTTCGCGGGATCAAGGCCACTCGTCTCGAGGTCAATCAGCGCCACGCAGCGTGCGTCGGATGGCGCGCCTTTCGGCACATTCGAATAGGGCCGAGGAACGGCCCGCAGGACGCGGTAATTCGGGTCCGTTGCAAGGTGCCGTGCGACGTCCTCGTTTTCAGGATTCAGGTGTTCGATATTCATATGATTTTGCCTTTCGGTTCGTAGTCGAACCGGCGAGGCGAAGGCCGAGTGTTTCACACTCTTTTCCACTCACCTCGCCGGTTCAACCGGCAGGTCCTTCTGAAGTTATCGAAATGAGATTCGGCCCGCAGCTATCAGCGGTAGGGTCCGCTAAACCCCAAGGTGTCGCCACACCGCCCCAGGCCATGGCAGGCCGCACCACGCAAGGAAGCTTCTCAAAGCTGACGTGCGAGCCCTTGGCGAGCTATACTCGTCGGACCTTCAGTCCGAACGAGCGCAGCAAAATGGTTCGCGCCACTGGTGCATACCATTTTGCGGTATTGCGCATAAAAAAGCAGGTTCGATAGATTTCGGCAAAAGTCTTCGGAATGGCTTGAGGTGACCGTTCCGAACGGTCCGAACGAAATCGTTCGTATTGTATTCCGCATGCATTTGAAAATTGCGTTCGGATCGGAACAGACCCTCCCTCCCAAACGATTTTCCAGGTCTAGTGCGAACTCGAGCAGTGTCGACAAGAGGATAATCAGGCCTTTTCCTTGGCTGCTTCAAAAAAATTTGCGACCGTGTTTGGGCTCGCGAAATTCCCATCCTAAAATTGCGAGCATGGAACAATCACCTCTTGAAACACTGCTTGGCGAAGCTCTCGAACAATGCGCTCAGGACTTTCCCGAAGTGAAGCGAAAACTCGATGCGTTCAACGCCGCGCTTGAGCACATCGATGAGCGCGATGAGCATGGAAATCTCACCCGCAGGGCACATGATAGCAGACATTATCTGCGCAGCGAATTGCTCGATATGCGGCCCTATAAACGGGCCAAGCGAGAGGTCGAAAAACAGCTGCGAAAGGCCCGGGCAAAGGCCGAAAGCGCCATATCGAAAGCGCTGGTCGCCCATGTGGTCTATCATCAGTGGAAGCTCGAATACGACCTCCTAAGCGACAAGGATGATGGCACGAAACTCGTGCCCAGAAGCCGAGAAGAGCACACGCGCGACAGCATCGCCCGGATCGCCGAGCCCTTCGTGATGGACCTGATCGCGCGAGGGGTAACACCGTCCGCGATCGCGCGGCGCAGGGCCAGCGAGGCCGATACTATCGCCTCGCTGGTTCAGTGGGGGCACGACGATCCTGATTATCAAGATCCCGACAATCCCTGGCTAGCCGCGTTCGATGCGGGGCTATGCGAAGCCTATCGCACCGGCCTGTCGGAAGACGGCGCGCGTCTGCTTGATCTTGCCATGGGTCTACGCGATGAGAAGGCTGCCAGGCTCATTGCAACCGCGCGCAAATTCCTCCCGGAAGAACTGTCGGTAAGCACCGGCGTAACGCTCGGAGCAGCTCGCCTCATGGAGGCGGCACACACGCTTCCGGACGGGCTTGCGCAGGCTTATGCCGATGCCTTCGATCTCGTGCGCGAAAGCGATCTCGAGCGGATCGGCAAGATCCTGGGTGTCGAAACGGACGAGGACCGGCGCAAGCTGCAAGTGCTGGTGAACTTCATCAGGCAGCAAGAGCACAAGACCTATCCCGATCTACCGACATGGCTCGAGATCGATGTTATGCGCCGTGTGATCGACACCGCCCATGCCGATACGCGCCCGGCCCACGAATGGGTCGGCGACGTTACCGACAAGTTGTCGCGCCTCGCGGAAATCTTTGGGGACCGACTTAACAGCGAGGATGCCTTCTACGCGCTACTGCATGCCGCGATGCGTAGCAGCCAAACGCATGCCCGCTTCGAAGAACAAGCCGATGCGCGCGCTTCAAAAGACGCAGAATTGGTGCGTCTTCGCAGCATCAGGGATGCGGTAATCGAAGGGCACCCGTTCAAACTGGACCGGTTCGGATATCCCGTGCGCGACGGTGAGGACGGTTACGAAAACTCAAGTTCTGAGATCTTCACCGTCACGACGGTGCAGCCTGTAATTCGGCATGATTGGGATAGCGATGTGGACGCGCATAGTCAGAAGCCTTCCAGCGATATCGGCCAAAACGATGAAGTCAGCGATCTTGCGCGGACTGTATCGACCGACGGTCTTTACGGTCGCGAGCCAGAGCCGGATACCGAGAGCGAGGGTGTCTCGCCCGATCGGATCAGCTTGACGTCCGACGATCATGGTCAAAGCCCAGCCACGCCTACCCATATCAGCGGCCGAGACGCTGTCGCCCCCTCTGAACCGAACACCCCTGAACAAACTTCGACTCAACCTGGAGGGCCGGAAGAACACCGGTCCATTGCCTCCGAAGGAGGCGATCGCAAGGCGCCACCTGACGACGAATCGACTTTCGCAAGGCCGGATATCGACCGCCTTTCGGACAGGCTGCCCTTCTACGATTTCGATAACGAAGAGGACGACTGGAATGACTAATGAACTTGTTACCGTGGATGCCGCTACCCTCGCGCTGCGCCAGGATCTGGAGCGGCAATGGGACGATGAAACGGCGTTCCTTACCCTCGATCCATCGGGAAAAGCGCACATCGCGCCCACCATTTTCCTGGCCAAGCGAGGCGGCGGCACAGGGGCGAGCACCTTTTGCCTCGTCCTCGAATATCTCCTCGCTGTAGAAGCGCTGATCATTGAGGTCGGTGGCAATTCGTGCGCCGCCTTTAGGGATCGTGGCCCCGACCGGCATCGCCATTTTGCCTCGCGCGAACAGGACCGCGTCGGCAAAGCGTTGAACGCCAGGCTCGACAATGCCGGCCGGATCGCCATCCTCGAGTTTGAGCCATCTCTATTCAGAGACACGGTCAAAATTGCGGCGAGTATGAAAGCGATTGTTGAAGGCGCGACGGTGGTATTGTTCTACCTCGCGGGCCGCCATGAAACCGCATCGTCCTACCGCCATAAGGCGCTCGAAAAGGGACTGCACCAGGTCTTCATGTGCCACCAGCCAACCAGGGCGCCAGACCAGCGCACGGCCGGGTCTATCTATCTGCCTTGGCTCGATCCTGACATCCTCGACCCCATGCATGCCGAAGCGCTCTCGCTGCAAGACTCACTTCGCGAATGTTCGGGCCTCTGGACCAAGGGCGAGGCGCGTTTGAACCTTGCCGCGTTCGCCAACACCATCTCCGAAAGTCGCGCGCCATGACCTATCTCGAATCTCTCTGGACCCGCATGTTCGGGCAGGCGATCACGCCGCTAGAGGAATCTGTCATGAAGTCGGTCTCGCAACGCGTGGATCGCGATGCGCAAGTTATGACGCTGGCGGCGATCCTTGTTCGGATGCTCTACCTCGTGCTCCTCGAAAACAAGGCGAGCCCTTTTCATATCCTGGCGAACTTCGGTCAGGCGATGGAAGAGAACCGCCAGAAGACAGTGCTGATTACGGAAACCTACGAGCGTCTCCAGCGAGACATTTCCGGACTGAGCGGGACCATCCATCGGGCCGAGAAAGCGTTAGCGGAAGCGCGGGAGCTGGCCGAAGCCAAGGTCGGGTATCATCCCATGTTTGGTTTTGTCCCGGCGGAAACCCGTGCCGAAGTTCATAGCCCGAAAGCCCGACATTTGGCGCTACTATTCGGGGCTTGCTTCTCGGGTATGTTTCTGGGTTGCGCGACTTGCTTCATGATCTTTGTGCGGTGATCTGATGCATGCTGATAAAATAGTCCGAAACCTGCCAGCGAGTGTGCGAAGGTCGTCGTCACGACGTTGGTCGAGGGCCGGACATCCAAGCCGCTGGAAGATTTCAGATGCGAGGTTGTAGCGAGCTTGGATCACCGCTTTTAGGCATCGGTTCAAAGAGCAAAAAACGAACTGTCCGGACCGATCTCAGCGGAAACCGAAGTGCTCTCGATGCCAAGATAATTGTCGTCGATGGGCGTCGTTGAGCGGGATGAGGTGAGCAGCCTCGGGAACCAATAATTGCAGAGCGGCATCACTGAGTGCTGGCTTGACAAGAGCCCTCCCCTCATCGTCGAAACTCACTAAACCGCTATCGAATGCTGCATCCCAATGCACGGCCAGTAAGAGGCCATTGAAAACATCGAGACGCTCCTCATCGCTTCGGCATTTGGCCCATGGCACGATGTGGCTGGCCCGCAGCAATGGTTCATCGGTAATGCCAGTTACCGGACAGCGGCCATCCCAAAAATCAAGTAGAGCGCGGCGAAAATAGCCCTGGCCGACGCGTTCCTTCACGATCCTCTCGACCTCGGTGTCACCGAGGCCCGCGACTTCTGACTCGTATTGCGCCAGTGGAAACGTGGGCAAGCTGCGCGCAAGATGGAAGGCGCGGGAGAGGGCTTTACGTAGGGCTGCTTGGTCGGCGAAAGCGAAGGCAATCTTGAATTGCGCGGGTGGGGGAGTGACAAGCGCATCGCCGAGTTCTTCGGCGAGCTTTACCGCAACGCCAGCGTGTTCCACCGCCAAGAACCATGGCGATCCGTCTTCATTGATACCGCTGGCAAGCGCCACCTCTCCCGGAACGCCCTCGTCGGATTTGAACCACAGCCACCCGTCAGCAATCCCATTGGCTTTCCGGAAGCCATGATTGAAGGCTGCCTGTTCGAGTTCGACGCGAAAAATCGGGTGCGCGCTTGCTCGGCGTAGACCCAGGCTTGGATTCGGCATCATTGCGCCGCTACGTCCCAACTATTGCACATATCGGACTTCAGCTGGCCAAGCACTGTCGGCAGATCGTCACCATTTGCTGTCAGCCCGAGGAAGGTAGCGGCTCTCGTTGCACCGACATAGATGTAACGATCGAATAGCTCGGGTTGTTCGGCAGCAAGCCGATCAACATTCGTGAAGAAGACCGCTTCGAATTCCAGGCCCTTGATGTGCTGGACATCAAAAATTCTGACGTCGTTTTCTTGTCCCTTAACAAGCCCCTTTGGACATGCGACCGCTTGTATATTCAAATGCTCAAGCTGCTTGCCAAGAGTGCTCGCGAGCTCGTCCATTTCGTTCTCGTTCTCGACCAAGACAGCAATCGTCGGCATGGCTCCATCGCTCAAACGATTGATTTCGGCGATGCGTGATGCGAGCCAACTGGCTCGATCTACCATATCCCTCAAACCTAGGCCCAGAGCTGGGTCGAAGCCTTCGTTGTCCAACCCGGTCGGGCCTTCTTCTGCAATCTCTGCTCCCTGCAGCTTCGACAGATTGGCCGCAAAGTCGGCTAGCTTGCGACTCTGTCTATATGAGATCGCGATGCGCCGTAGATCAATGCCGGGAACAGCCCACTCTAATTCCGTCTCATTCCGGCTACCCCATGTCGTGAGACGCTGGTTGAAGTCTCCGGAGATGAACACGCCATCTGTCGAAGTGCTAGCCAGGTTACGCATTATCGCAAGTTGCAGCGGGGAGAAATCAGTGGCCTCATCAATCAGAACCTGATTTCGGCGAAGGTTCGCTACGGCGTCCAGGATTGCTGGTCTCCGGTCTCCCAATCTGCTTTGAAGAAGGCGATCATTCGATACGGCGCGAGCTTGTGAAACAATGGCCAACATTATTGCATCGATTTCGGCCGGATGAGCATCGCTTCCGGCCAAGGTTGCGTCCGAATACCATTGACCGTCCGCTCGCATGGCTCTGCGAAATTGCCGATACCGCAATGGCAATCTCGACAACCATGTCGTCGGAGAATTCGCAATCCTACGGGCTGCGCGTTGCACAAGCAGGCGCTTACCAACTGCTTTCAAATCAGGAAGCTCGAGCCCCCTTTCCGTGAGGAAATTAAGCAGTCGTGCAGCGCGTGTCCTCGATCCGGGGGTGCGGCTGGTTGCCTGTCCTATCGCTCGAGCACGCATGGCCTTGCGGAATACGTCGAGCGTCTGCTTACGACCGGAAAGAGGGCGGCCGGATTCCTCGTCATCATCGTCATCATCGACTTCGTCCTCCACCTCCTCGCTTGCCTCGACAGCGGCTTCAGCAAGCAATTTCGTTACGAAAGCCGCAAGATCGTCGAGAAAGCTGGGGTCGGCGCGAACAAACGAATGCAGCGGCTCCTCAAGTGCCTTCTGAATGTCCCCTGCCATTTCGCCGGCGGCTTTGCGGAGGTCATCTGCTACCCCCGCGAGTTCGCCCAAAAGCTGGATTGTATTGCCCGTCCCACGCTCAACCAGTCCAAGCACCCGCCGCCCAATGGCTGCGAGGCGAGCGTCCTCCGCAGCCGCCAGGCGATCCGCCTCGACGCGCAGCTGGGTGACGAACTGCTCGTTCTGGAAGGCATCAAATGCTTCGAACCATTCGATCTGGTTTTGCAAAGTCTCTGGTTGAAACACTGGCAGGTCCGGCTTCATGACCATTCCGGACCGCGTCCCAGTGCTCAGAATGGCAAGGTCATTGCGGCATACATCACGGCGGAAATCATCCCAGACCCTGAGCCGTTGATCGTGAACTGGCACACCCTCTTTGCCTAAAGCTTCCTTCACGTAGAGCCGGAGCAGTTCAGTCGGTGTGAACATAACCCAACTGTTCGGGTGCTCCAGTCCTGCTTCGTCCGCCCCTTCAACAAGGGCCTGTTCTTCTTCAGACAGGTGCTGAATGTCGACCGTCCTGCGAAGGCGTTTGATGAGCGTCGTGGTCTTGCCGGTCCCGGGAGGTCCAAGCACACCGATTTGACTATCGACTGGCAGGCGGAGGATCTCGTCCTGAAATTCATCCAACAATGCCGCCACGCGTAATTGCATCGCTGTGAGCGTTTCACGCATCAGTCCTTCGACGACGTTCTCGGAGCCTTCCTCGCTGCCAAGCCAATCGGCCACAGCGTTTGCTACGTCATCCGAAAGACCAGCATCACGCAGAAGCTCTCGCAGCGACTTGATGGTCCGAGGGCCCTTACCTTGACGATATTCGACAGCCGGGCGGGAATCCCAGTCCCCACCTGACTGGCCGGGCTTGAATGTCATCTTGGCGACGACATCGAACCAGCGCCTACCGCCGGGAAGGGTTATGTCCGCTCCGCCACCAACGGGCAGCGATGCGAGGCGCCCCTTCGGACTCAGATAGCTGCAAGAGACAAGGCCGGGCGCCGTGACTGTGCCTACGGGAGAGACGTATATCGTCTCCTCCTTCTCGTCCTCGTCGATCACGACGATCCGCGCGATGGACGGTTCGTAACGAAGACGCTGGAAGTCGCTGGTTCGTTCGGCATTGCGCTGCGCCATGTTGCGCGCCACGTTGTCGGCGGTCGACTGATTGACGCTCGCGAGGCTGCCAAAGCTGATACCCTTGTCGCGAAGTTCCGCTGATGCAGCGCTTGAAATCGTCTCGAAGGCATCGAGTGCCTCGCGTGCGACTGGTTTTAACTCTTCCAAATTGTCCCCCAATTAGCGTGAGTTCGTCAAGACTTATCGGCCAAAGCCCAGAGATTCCAGCATTTCATGGCCGCAGCCACTTCGTCGGCCGTGCTTGCGCCGGTCATATCGTAACCGGCATCTTCCATCGCATCGCGTGCGCCGTTGAACCATGCCCGCAAGTATGGTCGCAGGCGTTCCATGTCGCAGTCGAGATCAAGCGCCAGCAGGCGCGCCACCTCGATGAAATTCCGGCATCCGCGCTCCAAGTGATAGGATGCCATCGTGAAACCATCGAGGTTCAATTCCGGATCGATCCCGCTCACCGATACCCCTCCACTCTCGGCCGCAGGCCTTGTGCCATGAGTTCGTCGTAGGCGGCGAGGACTAGGCGGCGGGTTCTGTATTCGTTGTATTTGGCGATTTCGTTCTTCTGGAGGACGCGGAAGGTTTCGCTGGGGTAGTCTTCGCCCATCACGTCCTTGGGATCGAGGACGTAGCGCAGTTCGTCGCGGGTGAGGCCGTAGGCGAGGGCATACCAGGCGTCGAGCTCGGCGCGAAGCTGGGCGCGGCGGTCTTCGTTCCAGGCGAAGGGTGGGCCTTCATGGCCGAGATCGCGGGCGAAGGGGGCCATGGAATGGCTGGTATAGGTCAGCTCCAGCACGCGCGGGACGATAAAGCCGAGCGCGGCCTCGTAGTAGGCGCTGGGGGGGAGGACGGGGAATTGCTCTACATAGAAATAATTGAGGTTTGTCCCACCGAGCTTCTGCCTAACAACAAAATCTAACGTCAACGCACAGAGATTTGCGTAGAGACAAGCAATCGATGTTTCAGAAATATTCTGGCTCACGCTCCAAATATGGCAGCTATTTCCGGCACCAGATAATGGCCAGAGGCATGATATGAGAGTTCTTTCGTTTGTAGTATTTGTAATTCCTCGAACACCAAAAAGCCAATCTGCTTTTTCTCCCTCCCTACGACGAGCTGCTTCAGCCGCTGAAACCCATACCCTTGAGGACGTCTCAATACTTGGATCGCTTTGCTCTTCCCTTGTTAAACGCGGCAATGCCCTTGTATCTTCAGTGGCACCTTCGGGGTAGTAGCCCCATCGATGATCAAAATGGTTGATCATTTTGGCCTCGTATAAAGGGACCATGCGCTCAGCATCATTCGTCCAGTCAGTGCCACTCCTGACCCAGCCATTAGCCCGCAGTTGCTCTGCCGTATAAAACAGGCCGCTGTCGTTGGACATGTCGAACATTCGCATGAACGAAACCCCCCAAGGATTACCCTCCGCCCCCTTGCTTTCGTCGATCAGCACCGGCACTCGGTCGTAGATTGCAGCGGTTAGTTCAGCATCGCGGCGGGTGCGGAATACCGGAGCAGTCTTAGTGTTCGGGTTTATTTGGATGATCTGGGCAGGGGAAAGAACGAATAATCGCTCCGGGTTCTCCAACTCGCTAATAGCATCAAGTCTAAAAGCAAATTTAGCTCTTCGCGAACGTCCCATGGTCAACAAGCAAAAGGACTGATTGTCCTTTGTCCCGGCAAACCACGCTTTAATTTCTGAAAAGGAAATCAGGCTAGAGAGTGAGCCCTTCCTAATCAATGAGGCGAAGAATTGTGATAGCGTTTCTGAGGTAGCGATCCCAAGAGGAAAGACCCCTCCAGCTTTGCCACTATCCTCGCGTAAGTTCAGAAAGTGCTCGGCGAACAGCGCGTAGGTGTTGACGTCGCCCGTGCCGGTATAGCGGTAACGCCCGCCGCTGTCTCCCGGCACTCGAGCGAAGGCGCTGGTCGCCTCGGCAATGCGCTTGGCGATTTGGAACGACTCATAGAGCTTGCGGTCAGGCGATCCTTCGGGTGCTTCGGCCAGCTTGGAAATGGCGCGTCTGCGACCGGCGGCGTTCGGCTCTTCGGCCACCGGATGACCGGCGAAAAACTCCTGCTCCTGCAGCTTGATCCGCTCCCACGGCGGATTGCCGAGCACGACGTCGAAGCCGCCCTTGCCCACCACAATATCGGGAAAGGCCAGCGGCCAGTGAAACGCGCTCGCCGCGCCCGCCGCCTCGACCGCCGCGCCCTCAAGCGGGCCATAGACCTGCCCGCCGCCGAGCTTCTTCCAGACATCCTCGCTCGTCGGCACCTCGCCCCGCTGATAATTCAGCGGCACCTCGGTCTTGGGCAGCAGAAAGGCGGCCATATAGAGATCGCAGGCGACCCGCGTGCTGTAACGCGCCGGATCGTTGCGCCACGCTTCGAACGCCTCGCGCTTCTTCTCGACCTGGCCGACGGTGTCTTCGGGCATCCGCTTGATGGTCGAAAGGTTTGCTGCGAGCTTGCGCGGGGGCATGACGCCGGTGCCGCGTTCGAAATCGAAGGTGCCCTGCCCCTTTTTTTCGGTCTTGTTCTTGGCCTTGTAGTATTTGGCCGCGTCCTTGCTGTCGCCGGTGAGCGGCTTGTAGGCCTCATCCGGGATGCCGTCTTCGAGCACGGCGAGGTCGAACACGCCGAGCAGCGCGTCGCCGCAGCGGATATTGGCATCGAGGAAGCCGAGGGGCTGGCCGGGCGAGACGGACTCGATCCACAGCGCGACCTTGGCGAGTTCGACCGCCATCGGGTTGCGATCGACCCCGTGGATGCAGCGGGAGACGACATCGCGCAGCGCGGCCTGCGTGTCCTCCTTGCCCGCGTCCTCGTTGCGCAGGCGGGCGACGCGGTCGGCCATGCGGCGGGCGGCGCCGAGCAGGAAGTGGCCCGATCCGCAGGCCGGGTCGATCACCTTGAGATCAAGGATGGCGGCGACTTTCTCTTCGGGCGTGGTGCCATTCGCCTCGGCACGTTCGAGGACGGGATCGAGCGCAGAATCGAGCAGGCATTCGACGAGGCTGTCGGGGGTGTAATAGGAGCCGGAGGTCTTGCGATCATTTCCCTTGGCCCCGGTGCCGAGCTGGAACTCACCGCTGGCGGTGAGGCTGGGGCGGATTTCGAGGAGGCCTTCGTAGACGGAGCCCAGTTCTTCAGTCTTGAGGTCGCGCCAGTTGATGCGGTGGGTGACGCCGTCCTTGCGGATGAAGCCAAGGCAGAACAGCGCTGCGAGGAAGGCGCGATTGGGTAGCTTCGCTTCGTTCAGGTGGCGGGTGGAGGATTGGGCGAAGAGGCCTCCCAACGCGGGTAGGCCGAGCATCTCCTGGCCATGTTCGAGCGCGGCAAGCGTGACCTTCATCGCCTCCCACGCATCATGGTGTTTGTCGCGCGCTACCCGGCGACGGCTGCGTTCGCGCCAGAAGGTGAAGCTGTAGCCGGAGGCGTATAATTCGCGTGCCTCGCGCGGGGTTCGGCGGGGGTGGAGCAGGTCGCGGTCCTCGGCGACGGCAAGGAAGATTAGCCGGTAGACGGTGCGCAGCAGTTCCTCGAACAGCGCCTGCATGGGGAGCGCGCCGCTGGTGATCTTCTCCCGCAAGTCGGGATTGGCGTCGACCAGCCCTTGCCCGAGTTCTTCCAGTGCGGTGGCGACGTTGGCGTAGAGGTCCTTGCGGGCCTCGACCCCCTGTTTGAGCCCTGCCTCGCGCCATTGTTCGAGCGGGCAGTCAGAAGGGGCGGCATCGGGCGCGCCGAAGCGGGTGGCGTGGGCGAGGAGCCAGAAGGCGGTGAAGTCCGCGAACATCTCGTCTCGGAACATCGCGCCGAGGTCGGCTTCGATCCATGCCGGGCGGGTGAGGCTGGCATTATCGCGCATGAGGCGGACGCGGTCGCCGGCGAACACGAGACCCCATAGGGCGTGTTCGGTGCCGTTGAGCCAATCCTGCAACAGCGCGCTAGGGGAGCGGCGCGCGCGCCCGCCTTCCCCATCGCCAAATTCCGGCTGGGACTTGGCGAATGCGTCGCCCTCGTCGACCGGAGCCGCGACAACCACCGGCACCCGTCCATCTTTGGCTTCTATAGCGAGACGATAGCGGCGGGTTCCCTCGCGGTGTTCGACAGGACCCGCGAGGTCCGTGAACCCCAAGCACTGGGTCATCAGGTCACGCGCAAACTGGGCTGTGCGCAAAATGGTCTTGGCCTCGGCTTTGTCGTAGTCGCTCCAGAGCGCCTGGCCGATACGGAAATAGCGCGCGATCTCGTCGCCAAGGCTGGTGCCTTTTGGGCAGGCATAGGACTCGGCGATCTTGGCGGTGCGATCAGAGGCGATGACCTTCTGCACCTGCTCGGGCGCGATAAGCCCGCCTTCGATGGTGAGCGAGACAAGGCCGAGTTCGGTGGAGGAAGAACGGCGCGCCATCAGTTGGCCTCCGGCACGAGGACATAAAGGCCGATGACATCCGCAGGCAAAACCGCATCGACGGTGGTCGTGACCCCCTCGCCCCTTGTCGCCGCCTTCACGCGTTCGTGATCGTGCGAGAGGGTAGCGGCGCGCTCAGCCGCGTATGAAGCAATCGCGGGCTGATATTCTTCCAACCGGTCAAGAGCATTCTCAACCTGACGCCTGTTGGCGGGCGGCTCAATGCTGCGGGTCGCCTGATGTTCCAGCAGTGCAAGAGCCTCACTCCCTGTGGCGCAAGGCTCAACCGCATTTGGCCCAAACGCCAACCCGGTGGCCTCTTCGGCGAGCAGGGTTCTCCGTCCGCTTGTGACGAGTTTGAAGCGCAAGCGCAGAACGAGGAGCGTCGTGAGTTTATCGACGCTGCGGGTCATCCATACGCCGGCCCTTCCGAGGGCCGCCTTGCCTTCAACTCCTCCCGGGTCGAGTGCTCCCTCGGCCATCGTTTCCGCGAGCGTCGCCACCAGAGGATGGGTCCGGCCAACCTGGCCGACATCGGGCGGCAGCTTGTCACCAAACCCTATTGTGCGTGTCCCGGTCAGATTGCGCGCCACGAGCTTCTCACGAAGTTGCTGCGGCAATTCATCGTAGCGCACTCGCCAATGCAAAACTTGCTCACCAAGTGGCGTATCGATGCGAGCAAGCGCACGCCGGGTAAAGCGCTCTACTTCTTCAGGACCGCCCAGAAGATCGCGCAATTTTTGCCACTCGGGCAGCACTTCCTCAGGCTTTAATGCCGTCTGGGCATAGCGCGTCTGGCTCTTCGTGGCGGTTTCCTCAGCATTGCGCCACTGGGTCTCAAGCTTTGCATCAGCATCACCGAAATCGAAAATGCCTTGAGCACGTGGCTTATTCGATTGCAGCAGCATGGCCTGCATCAGCGCATTCGATACGCTAGACGAATCCTCTGGAACCGGAACGACGACGCCGGTCTCCTTCTCGATCCGCTTCATCTTCTCGGTGATCACCTTGATTACCGCGCCATCGATGATTGAATTCCGGCCGAACATCATCACCGACCACACCTTCTCGGCTTGCTGGCCGAAGCGATCGACGCGACCGTCTCGCTGCTGGTGGCGCGTCGGATTCCAATTGAGGTCGTAGTGGATAACGGCATTGAAGAGCGATTGAAGATTGATCCCTTCGGACAGGCAATCCGTTGCAACGAGGATGCGGTTCGGGTGGTCGATCATCGCCTCGACCCGGTCGCGGCGCTCCTCGGGCGTCAGCCTTCCGGTAACAACCTCGACTGTGTGCGACTTGAACTTTGCCCGGAGCGCCTCGCCGACTGCTTCAGCGGTAGCAATGAAGCGACAGAAGATGACGGGACGCGCCTTCTTCTCCTCGGTGAGATCCTTGACTTGAACTACCAGCTCTCGAAGTTTTGGATCCTCTGCGAAGCGAAAGACTAGGTTCTCTGCCTGGTTGATCAGTTTTTTTAGCTCGACAGTCTCTTCGCTGTCCCCGGCGGTCGCGGGTTCGACGTCCGTCTCTGCAAACTGATCGTCGTCATCGTCGAATATGGCCGGCGCAAGAAGTCCCTCCTCCGCCATCCCTCCAAGACGGTTACGCAAGGCACTAAGAGCGGCAGCAGGGGATGATCCGACACACCTCATCAGGGCAAGAGTGCCCCAGAATGCGAGACGCCGGGCTTGCGCTCCATCGGCTCGCGTTGCTACGCCGAGGCAATACTCGAGCACGTCTTCTTGAAATGTCTGGAAATCACCGAGGAGGTTGTAAGGCGCGTCGGCCTTCATGGGCACAGCAAAGGCTCCACCCTCACCCCAATGTCCGGCTATGTCGGGCCGACGACGCTGCACGAAATGCTGAGCAAGCCGCCGACGATATCGCTCAAGTGCGTTGCCATCGAGCGTGTCTGGCGAGTTCGCTAAATCTATATGCAACAGGCTCAAGAGCCTCGCATAAGCGTCCTGATTGCCGCTATGCGGAGTGGCTGTGAGCAACAGCATGTGACGCCCTGCATCTTCTGCTAAGCGTTGCAAGAGCGCAAACCGCTGCTGCGTGCCCTTTTCGCTGCCACCGACACAGCTGTGCGCTTCATCGACGATCACCATGCGAGGACAGGCCTGAGCGAAAGTCTCGCGGCGGCTGTCGGCTTTTATGTAGTCGAGACTAACGACCGTGAAAGGGTGAACACCGAAAATCGTGTCTCCTAGCGCAATGCCCCGCTCGAGTGTTCGAGCTCGCGCGGAAGTGACCGCTACGGCATCGATGTCAAACTTCTCGGCAAGTTCACCAACCCACTGGTCGACAAGGTGCGGCGGGCATAAGACGGTGAAGCTGTCGACCTCGCCGCGATCGAGCATCTCGCGCAAGATCATGCCCGCTTCGATCGTTTTTCCGATGCCGACATCGTCAGCAATCAACATACGCTTCACATCGAGACGCATTGCCATAAGCAAGGGCACGAGCTGATAAGCGCGTGGCTCAACCCCTAAATGTGCTGCACTTCGAAAGGGCCCCGCCCCCCTGCGCAACGATAGCCGAAGAGCATCGGTGAGAAGCTGCGCTGCATTTTGCGTGTCTAGCTGATCGACGCTCGGCGGAACAAAGCTCGCTTCGCGCATGGGTATGCGTTCGAGCATCGGTGCGATTAGGATCGCATCATCCTCCGAGCCAGACAGTGGGCGAATGCGCACCTGACTCTCGGAAGGTTTGCCAAGGACAATCCATTCTCTTCCTCGAGCGTGCACGAGATCGCCAATCTGAAGCTGCGAAGGCGTGATCGATGCGACAGTCATGCCGGAACTCCAAGGGCTGCACCGAGCGTTTCAGGAGGCGATGTATCGGGCTTTGTGGGGATAAGAATAAGCTCTCGTCCAAGCTCAACGCAGCGTTCCTTGAGCCCATCGCTGGGCGGGGTTGTAACGGCCATGACCATCATACTCGGCCAAACCAACGGATAGGTAATTCCATTGATCGTTTCTGTTGTAGGAGCAGGCCATCCCCACTCTTCAAATGCAGCAAACCAGGCCTGCATTTCGCCCCCCGTGTGCGCAACGGTGGCGGCTCGATCCTCTTGGCAATTTGCCATCGTGAGAAGCAGGCGAGTTACGTGTTCATCGCGGCGGTCAATCAGCTCGTGATCAGGTTGATTGTAATAGGACAGGACGCAGCGATAGCATCCAGCGACGCAGGCATCCTCTTTCGGCTCAATACCCTCTTCACTGATCTTGTAGTGCATTATATCGAGAGCAACCTCAGCAAGCCGTCGCCAACGCTCCGGGCCATCCATGAGACGCTTGAGGACTCCGGCTCCGCCCTCGGTAGCCTCATAGAGCAGAATTGCCTTTCGATTGTCTCGTGTTGGCAAAGGCTCGCCAAGCAACTCACCAGCCTCAAGAACATGCTCGGCTTCAATGGCGCGCACGATTGCGTGCTGGAGTGTCGCCATCTGAGTTTGATCCAGATCGATAAATTGATCGAACTTCAGAAGGAGCGCATTCTTCGTGTCTTCGACAACCGGGACGATCGATTGTCGCCGCGCCCCTTTCGGATCTGCGCCTTCATCTTCCCCTTGCGCTTCGTTTTTCAGCCAGCGACCCGAGACTGTATCGATGTCAAAACCGATGCTTTGCTGATCGGCACGCCGCCTCAAGCCGAGGTTGGCCCGCGATAGCTTGGTCTGCGGACCATAGCGCAGCGCAGCAAGGGGCCCCTCGCTGCTTTTAAGAAGTAGGCTTTCTTGCCGAACAGGGTCCCATTCAAAAATCGTTCGCAAGTCGAATCCGCGTCGCTGTCGGTCCTCATCATTGGCGGTGATCCTTGCGCCCGGCACAGCATCGACATTTTCGATGCGATAGAGCTTCGAGAGGCGGCCATCTTCGGTCAATGGGCTATTGCAAACGATGCAGCGTTCGGCGGTTTCGCTGCTATGGGCAGCGCCGCACTCGTGACAACATCGAACCGCTGCCGTGACCAGATGGTTTTCGCTGTCGCGTGTGCCGGCCGGCAGCTTGGCCCGATTGCAGCGATAGGCTTTACCCTCATGATAGACGAGGCTGTTCGGTCCAAACTCGGCAATAGCCAGGAAGCGCGGACGTTGCAGGACAGCCGAACCTCGGTCACTGTCAATGAAGGCATAAAGCGGCAGACGCGGGAAGTTGTAGCCTGGCAGAAAGCCCTCAGTCGCAAGATAGCGGTAAGTGTAAAAATCTGAATTGGCTGAGGAAACACCCTTCTCGAGTAATTCGAGTTGTTTGTCTGCCGCATTGTATCGCATCCGGGCATCCTTGCGTTCTTGCGTAGAGATTCCGGGGCGATCAGAGATCGCTGCAGCTGCTCTGCGCTCTTCGTTTGCAGAGCGGTAAAGAGTTCGCCATCGATCAAACGCACGATCGAATGACGCCTCCGCTGCGGCCCAACGGGACGCGACGAATTCACTAGCATTTCCCACAGTGGGATGGCTCTTGTCGACGGCAGAGGCGACAATTCTGACGGCACGCTCTTCGGCGTCGTCGTCGCCGCTAGCAATCTTAAATGCTGCTCCAAGCTTCTCGCTGACAGGAAGACTGGCATCATCCATGTTCAGGTTCTCTGGTATGGACTTGCCTAAGCCGTCTCGCGCTGCAGCCAGCCATTCGGCGTGAACGTGCGAGGCGAGCAGATCTTCGTTAGCAAGGTCGATTGCCGGCGGTCGAACGATCCCAGCCACGAGGTCACGGGTTCGTTCAAAGTAATACTGGTCGTGCGGGCTTTGCGCTGCGCAATAAGTGACCACCAGCGCCGCCTGCCCGCTGCGCCCAGCGCGGCCGGCACGCTGAGCGTAATTCGCGGGGGTCGGCGGAGCGTTGCGAAGGTAAACCACGTTTAGCTGCGAGATATCGACACCCAGCTCCATTGTTGGGGAACAATAGAGGAGAGGGAGAAAATCGCGCTTCTCTGCCGCAACTTTGGCCTCCCCGGTCATCTCGACCATTCTCTCCTTATCGCTCGGACCGAAGCGAAAACGACATTCGCGCAGCTCGCGGACCAGTGCATCAACCTGTGCGGTATGTTCGCGCGCTTCGAAACCCAGCGGCATGTCACCGGGCGACGCGAGCCGAGTAGCGACATCGGAATAGAGCTCGGCAAAAAACCGATTGTCCTGACTGGGCTTCGCGCTTCCGTCATCTGCAACGAGGCGCAACGCGCCAGGCGCCAGCTTCCAGCCCAGCATTGGCCCAGCCGCGAACTCGCGCACCATCTGATGTCGCCCTGCCGCGAGTAGCATCGCCTCGATCAGCGACTCGCGGTCAGCCAATGGCAAACCTCCAACTTCGGATGAGATTTGTCGAGCCAGACCGCCACGCCCCGAAACGCGGAGGATGCGATCATATTTACCTCCCTGCGTTCCCACCACAAGAGCGGTCTGGGAATTGAGGTCGTTATGCTCCTCCTCCAGCGAAATCGCCCATGGGTCTTTGAGGAACTGCCTGGATTTTGCAGCGATCGCCTCGAGCTCAGTGTGGTCTAGAGCGTCCGCAGCGATCGCAAGCCCTTTCCGCATGTGGTCGAAAAGAAGCGCAAAAATCTTCTGGCGAATTTCGGTAGGAACGTCAGCGAGTATTGAGAAACCGTTCGTTTCACTGTCACTCTTGCGCTCGCGATAATCGCCCGAGCAGGTAGCCTGATCGGCCGCGAGCATTGCGATGCCTGGATAGTCGACCCTGATCAGCGCAAGCTGGTCGAGATTGGGGTTAGTGTATCGCCAGCCTCGACGCAGGTCATTCCAAAGTCGGTGCGCGAGCACGCGGTTAATAGCCTTCTTGGACTCGTCGAGAGCCGCAAAGCCGACCGGATCCGGGTCAAGCATCCATTCCTTACGGCGTTCGCGAAACTCCGGATCAAATCCCAACGCCTTGCGCAGCGCATTACCAAAGTCCTCGTGAGAAAGACCATCGCTTCCGGCTGATCGCACGGCTTGCAACATTGCCCCGCGTAACAGCGTGACGAAAATAAAGTCATTGAAATGCCCAGACTGGAGTGCCGCATCCTGTCGGTTATCTGTAAAGCCGAGTAGCTTGCGTCGAAACTTGTTGTCCGGCTCTCCCGCGCGATCCATCCAATCGAGCGCGGCCGAGGTGATCAAGGTCGTAGCAGAGCTTCGTCCTTCCGCTGAAAGACCGGCCAATTTGTTGATGTCGCGCGCTTGCGGCGCGGGCTCGTGTTGGCACTGCGGGCAGAACCGATAGGGGCCAGGAAAGAACCAGCACAGCAGGCCATCGGGATCATTCTTTCCTTCCGGGCTGAGATACATCCTGCGGCCCTCGTGCTTACCACGATGGCTGCTCTTGAGGCGCTGCTGGCCCGTGGGACCTGTTTCTATCCACGAGGCTGGATAATCCTCGATCGTTCCCGTGAACGCCAAATCTGCGCGCGCATCAGGCACAAGAAAGCCGTGTTCAATGTCTGTGCCAGAACCGTCTGCACGTGGGCTCAAATCAATCGGGCGCGCGATCACCGTGCCAAAGTCGTCAATCGAAACGCTGTGGACCTCCTGCCCACACTCGCGGCAGAAAAACAGCGGATAGAGCCGCGCTTTTTCCTCTTGCCGGTCATAAATCTCGCCAGCCAGCGATACGCGCCTGATACCCGCAGTTGCTAACGTCGCTTGGGCTGTTCCCGCGCCTGACAAAAAGCGATGCAGCTTGAAGGCCATGAACGCCTGATGCCGGTCATTGTGGCTGGCGCTCATGGCTATCAATCGTTCGGCCAGAGCCCTCTTGCATTGGTCCTGCTCTAGGTCCGTTGCGGACGAAAGATCGGCAGCCGCCTCGGTCAAAGTGCGCGGCGTGCGCCGTTTGAGCACCTCTCCACCTTCCAGCCCGACATTCATTTCGATCCAACACGCCAGAGGATCGTCAGCAAACCCCTTGAAGTCGGCTTCTGCCAAGGGATTGAGCACTGCCGAACGCAGGGCTGCATCTGATGGCATCCCGTCGGTTCTGCGCACCAGACTTTCGGTGACCACATCGTCCGCAGCTACAGGGCTACCGAAAAGAATGGACCCGACTTCGGCTACGGCCTGTCGTCCGGCATCCTCTTCTCCCGATGCCATTGTCGCCGATGTCCCGATGCAAAGCATCTTGCTCGACCCCATGCGCTCGCGCACGCGCCTAACCAGCATCGCGACATCTGCGCCCTGGCGTCCCCGATAGGTATGCAATTCATCGAGGACCAGAAATTCAAGGCCCTCCATATTGGCGACAACTTTTTGATCGACCTCATCTTGTCGGGTCATGAGCAGCTCGAGCATCATGAAGTTGGTCAAGATGATGTCAGGAGGATTGGCGGCAACCTTTTCCCGCTCGCTTTCCTTTTCCTGCCCAGTGTATCGAGCGAAGGTTGGCTTGAGGTTGGCGTCGAGGCCGCAATCCTCAATGAATTTTTCCAGTTCTTCGCGCTGTGAATTCGCAAGCGCATTCATCGGATAGATCACAATTGCGCGAGTCCGGCGCGGCTCACCAGAACGACGCGCTGCGAGGATACGATTGATGATGGGAACGAAAAAGCAAAGCGATTTGCCCGAACCGGTGCCGGTCGTGACGATATAGTTTCGTGCCTGGAGCGCCTTCATCAGCGATTGGTCTTGATGAAGATGAAGGCTGATGGGCGTTCGTGGAGAACCGAGGGAAAACACCTTTGCAAGATCGCGGTCTACGACGCCATCGCTGACCAGCTGGTCGACCGGCCGTCCCCGCTTGAACTCCGGGTTGAGGCCGATCAGCGCTTCCGGCCAGAATTTTCCACTTTCGTAAATCGCATCCACTTGCTGACGCAGGTCATCAGCCCGGATCGAAGTAAAAGATCGGGCGAACTTCTCGTAACGCGCGATTAGATCAGCATCGAGTTCAAATACATTCATGACCACTCCTTGGTCCTTAGCGTAATCATTTAACGCATCTTCGAACAGATTTATGGCGCGAAATTCGACGGTTAACTGTCGACAATTCGAGCCCCTGCCTCCAAGCGCTCGCGCATCACTTCCTGCAATTCCTGAGGCGCCTCGATGCGAACCTCGCCGCCCCAAGTGAACAAATGCTCGGCGATCTCACGCAATCCTCCAGAGTGGAAGCGGACGACCAATTCCTCACCTTCTTCTTCGATGCTCTGGCGGGGGTGAAATCGCCAGAGTCGGGCGCGTTCCGCGCTTTCCGGGGCGACCCTGAGAACGATATCGTGACCTTCCTCGCGCCAGATGCCGAAGCTGCGGCCCATCCATTCGTCGAGGTCCCAGTTTTCTTCTGGAGCGCCGGGCTCCTCGCTCGCGCGGACTTCGCTCATTCGGTCGAGGCGGTAAGGGACAGGGTCGAGATCGCGGTCCGGCAGCTTGCCGATAAGGTAGGTCACCGAACCGTGGATGAGGCCGAAGGGAACAACCCGGCGCCATTTCGGCCCGTTCGCGCCTTCCGCACGGTAGTCGAATTCGACGCAGCACCCCGCCATGATGGCGCCTTGGATGCAGGCGACCGTCTCGGGGGCGTTTTCGATCATCGGGCCGGCCGGGACATGATGGCGCTGCAAGCGGACCAGCGGATCGAGATCAGGTGCCATGCGGCTCTTCACCTCTCGCCTGAGCCCCGCCTGCACCTTGCCAACCAAGCTTTCGAGCAGCGGCGCCTGAGCAGAGCCCGCCCGCCGTTGCGTGGCAGCGAGCGATTGCAACGCGGCAATCTCGGCGACGTTTGGCTGCGTGAAAGCAGAGTGCAATGAGCCCGGTATGCGAAAGCGCTTACGGCGATCCTCGATTATCTCCTCGAGGTCGAAATGGACGAGGATGAGATCGCGCAGCCGCTCTGCGGTGCGGCGGTCTGCGCCGATTTCTTGGGCCATCTCATCGAGCGTCAGGCCCTCAGTGCTTTCGCTGAGTGCCTTGACGAGAGATAGCAGCCGGTCGAGCTTCGCCATGCGAGCCATCTTTCGCCTAGTCCACTACCGTGAGCAAAGGGGGCACAACCACGCCCAATGCGTTACCCGACGGCCGATGGGAGAGCATTTCGGCACAAAGCTTAGAAAGCGAAGCAATAAGGTTCGCCTCCATCAATGCCACGTCCACGGACGCGATCCACAGACATTCGCTGCCACCTGCAATACCGAATTGCGCACGCCCGGCGGCCTCCTCACCAGGTCGGCTTGGATAGAGTAACATCAGCTCCTTCGTGCGGTAGAGCCGCGCATAGGCCATCAGTTGGTAGACGTCGGATTGGCTAACCCCGTGCTTTCGGTCGAGTGGGTCGGAACCGAGCTTCTTCCACTTAGTGTCGACGATCGCGCAGGTCTCGCCGCCGCGGCGCAGGATAATGTCGGGCTTGGTGCTAAACACGTTCCCAGTTTCAAGATGCTCGCCGGTGAAGGCGCCGAGGCAGGCGCGATGCCCGCCCTGTTCCACCACTTCGATCCCGCTCCCGACAAGCGCGCGGCGCAGCAGCACCGCAACGTATTTCTCGAACAGATCGTTCATCGGGAATAGTAGCGTGAGGCCCTCAGGTGCCTTCGTATCGTGATGAGTCGCCTGCCAGTCGCGCTGGAGCAGCAGCCTCGCCAGACGGAACAGCGCCGCCCAGCGTCGGTTCGTGCGATCGATGCGGACCTGTTTCCACGGCAGGCGATTGACCGGCACGAGGGGAATGTCGGCAAGCGTGCAGCGCAGCTCGTCCAGCTTGCGCCGAGTAGCGTGCGAACGTGTATGCCCGGCGAGGAACACGACCGCCGCCGCCATCACGCGCATCAGTGGCGTGTCCGACTCTAACTGATCGAAGCGGCAGGCGAGCCGGTCGGGCCGCACGGCATTGCGGGTGAACTGGCGCGTTACGTCGAGCCGCCCGCGCAGCGCTGGCAGATCGTCCTCGCAGGCGACATAGGCGCGCGGCAGGCCTCGCCGAACCTCGGCGACTAAGCGCGTTGCAAAGGCGTCGATCAGGATTTCGAGCAGGCTCGTCTTCTGCCGCGCGATCGCCGCCTCGCCCCCGATGCCGAGATCGAGGCCGAGCGCGACATCGAGCATCCGCACGAGGCGGGATCGAACGGTTTTTTGGTCCTCCGCCTCCTCGTTCGAATCGACCTTGGGCAGGATCTCGAGGCTGCATCCCTTCGTCGAGACGATGCCGACCATCTGCCGCGCGATCAGCCGGTCGCGGCCCAGCACCATGATGTTCGTCGCATCCTCCCGCGCCAGCGGATGCGCGCAGGCGGCGGCATGAAGCGCATCGGCCTTCTCGCGCGTGAGGCCATCCTCGCCGAAGCGCGCATGACCCCATTCGTGCAGCGTCAGGTGGGTCATGGGGCGAATGCCTCCTGCACCGCGCGGGCGTGGTTTGCGGCCGCACCGCTGAAGGTCGAAAGCCATACGCGCCACGAGCAGGCTGCGAAACGCACGCGGTCGCCCGCCACATTGGCTTGCAGGTCCTCGATCTCGCGGCGATGCTGAAGGAAAGCACTGTCGGATATCTCCATTCCGCCGTCCGGTTCGGCGTAAAGATACAGCAGGGCAGGCTCGAGTCCCTCGCGGCTCGCTTGCGTCGCAATGCCGAGTGCGTGCTTGACGAGCTGCGCCGCGTCGAGGTGGCGATATCTTCGGGGCTCGGCGCGAAGCAGGTCGCGCATGGCCTGCCAGCGGGTCATCCCATCCCCCCAGACATCACGGTCATAGGCCTCGGACAGCTCTGCGGGTTTCGCGCTGCGAAAAGGCTCGTAGCGCTTGGACTCAACGCCGATCAGGTGCGTCTCGGTCCAGACGGCGGCATCAAGCCAAGGGTGTCGTCCGCCGCTCCACGGAAATCGCATCTCGCACTCGATACCAACCTTCACCGGGCGGCCGGTTGAGTCGGCGAGCGGAGGGAAGGCAGGCAATTCATCGGGCCGCTCCAGGAACCATCCGAACCCGTTGGCCGCTAACGCCGCGCTGCTCTGCGGATTGGCGAATTTACCACTGGCAATCTCGTTACCTGCCGCGCGCTCGAATATGGCGCGAACGCGGTCTTCGGGAACACCCGACAAAAACAGAGGGGTGTCCTCGCTCAAGCGATCACCTCCGCTGAGTTCGCGCCGGACGGCTTTCGCTTTAACAAGCGATAGTAGGCGCCTTCTTCGAAGCTATCGAGAACACGCCAGCTCTTCAGCGGCTCGCCGCCCTCGCCCATTGGATCCTCAATGGTCTTGCATTCGAGAAAATTGCCCCCCTTGTCCTTCTCACCAAGAACCGCAGCGAGGCGGTTCCAGTCTTCAAAGAAATATTCTTGGAGAAGCGGGATGACCTTGTCGCGCATGACCGCGTCAACTTGCGGCTTCGTTTTGCAGCCGATGAAGAAGGCATGGCCAATCCGGTGGTCGCGATCGACGAGGTATTCTATACGCCGGTTCACGGTCTCGAGCACCTGCGCGAGCGGAAGGCCGGTTGCCCTCTCTGCGTCCAAGAAGGCCTCGACCGAAGTATCAGGTGCCATCTCCTCGAAGCGGAACCGGCGGCGCAGCGCAGTATCGAGCAGTGCAATCGAGCGGTCGGCAGTATTCATCGTGCCAATGATGTGCAGGTTCGCGGGAACACCAAATTCGCGCTTGGAATAGGGCAGGCGGACCTTGAGCGCGTTCGGCATGCCGAGCCGCTTGTCCGGTTCGATCAACGTAATGAGCTCGCCAAAGACCTTGGAGATGTTGGCGCGGTTGATCTCATCGATTATGAGGACGTGAGGGAGGACGTCTCCTTCTTCCGGATTGTTATCGTCGACCTCTTGCGGGCCGCTGTTGAGTAATCGCTCAAGGACTTGAAGATTCAGCCGCCCGCGAGGCAATTCGTAGATGGTATCGAGGCTGAAGCGTGTGTCCGGGCTGAGTTCGCCGACAGGCACGCCGTCAGGATCGCTCCAGACCCAGGAGACTTTTCGTCGATGAGTGTAGCGCCCATCAGGGCGCGGGGCGTATTCGTAAGCGCCTTCAACGATGCCGATTGCGCGAAAGGCATTGAGGCCCTTCGAAGCGACAATAACATCACCGATACTCAGCTGATTCCGGAACCGGTCCGGTGATTTGACCATCCCCATCTGCGGGGTAATCCGTTCATCCGGAAAACGGCGCTCCAATTCAGCCTGAATCTCGTCCCGACTCGTGAAACGCTCATCGCTCCAATCCACATCCCGGAAACCGAAGATCGCATATCCTTGTTCGAGGGAGTCTTCGAACACCCATGCGCTATGCGGGTCGTTCGATTGCCCCAAGGACATCTTGAAAATCTTCCGACCCTCGAGAGAGATTCCATCCTCATTGCGACGCACACGCGTCTGGGCGCGATCGGCGATGCGGGCGAAGAGACCGCTTTCCGCCCTGAGGCTGAAACCGCCACTTTCGCTCGGACCGTCCGTGTCGGGCCTGAGCCCTTCGATGAATTCCTCGTAGCCGAAGCTCTGGTGGAAGGTGACCATCTCGACCTGCCGCGCATCGACGAGTTCGCGATAGCGCTTCATCAATGCCGCGCGGCCTTGGGCGTCTTCCCCATATTCGACCGAACCATCGCACAGGCGCACTGCCTCCCGGGCCGTGCGATAAGTCTTGCCAGTGCCAGGCGGGCCGTAGAGGATCAGGTTGGTCGGTTGCACGATCGTGTCCTTACTTTCTGTTGGCGCACCAAAAAGACGGTCACGCCAAAAGGGGTCGTTCAGAAACCAGTCGTAATCCTGTTCTTCCCCATCGAGCAGATAACGTCGCAAGCGATCGGCCGACTCTTTCTCGCTCGGATCGCGCAGGCGCCAAACGGCATGGTTGCTTGTATAGAAATACCAGGTGCGAGGCTCATCCCACTCCTGCCACTCTACCCCGACGCGCAGCCCGTCCTCGCTCATCTCTGTGATGATGCCTTCTGCGCGGAAGCGGTTTGCAGTGACGATGCCTCCCTTGGCATCGAACGGGAGTTCGGTCGCACGGGGCACGAAATCTTTAAGGAAGATGCGATCGCCTATCTGCATCTCACGCACGCGCCGGTTATTGGCGCTGCCTGTGTCGGTGAGGAGGCTCCATTCGCCACGCTCGAGAAAACGCGGCACGCCGTCTTCTTGGCCCCAAAGGGAGGTGACTAGCCAAATAGGCACGGGGTCTAGTTCGCCGGTGCCTGACTTGTCGCCAGACTCACTTTCGTAACGTTCCACCAGCTGAGACAGAACATCGGCGTTCGGAACTTCGATCTTACTGACTTCCTGTGGGTTGGGAACGTCGTGTCGCAGACGATGTGGCAAGTTCGAATTCCGGGACTTTTGTGAAGGGTAGTCCGTGACGGTCACCTGCTGCACAGACCAATGACCATATGAGCCTTCAAGCCAAATTTGCGTTCGCGCTGCTTCGAGATCCAGCGCGAGCTGCCGACCATCTTCGAGCGCGAACGACGCAATCTTGTTCGTTTGTCCGATCGGCTCGCCCAGGCTTTCGCGTAGCGTGCGCAGGGCCCAATAATCTTCCTTGGCCAAGTCGAACACGAACCGGGTCGCTGTGCTCATGTCGGCACCGAAGCTTTGCGGCGGCGGCACATCTGCCATTTCGTGGAACTTGCGCCCCCGCATGGCCTGACAAATATTCGGCCAAGCATCATTCAGACCGAGAGCATCATTCACATCCTTTACGACCAGTTCGGCGCTCTGTCCGTCCCGCTCACGGGCGGGCTCGATATAGTTCTCGAGAACGAACCGCCGAATCCGATCAGCATCGTTCACGCTTGCATGGCCTTCGAGGAATTGGCCATATTGCATCAACCAGCTACGCCAATTCGAGAGTCTGTTTCTCGGTCTTTCGGACTCAGGCATGAGGACGCGGAAACGCTCACCGCCACTGTCGAAATCCGTCCTTAGTCTCGAAATTGCTTCACGAATGTCTGCGAAGCGGTCCGCCTCCCAAGCTGCTTCGAGGTCTGGGTAGTAAAAGTCTAGATCGGCCAATTTTTTCTCGATGGTTCTCACCGCATGGACGCGTGTATTGCGTCCGCTTTCGGTATTCGCCCCGTTCGTTTCGAGCCAATCTCTAAATTCGCTTTCCCTCACTTGCCTCCCTCCTCGATCACCCATGCAAGGGTATTCACCAATTGTAGATGGTCGACGCTTTTTGCGTCCAATTCCAGTAACTTCGGATTAGCTACAACGACCGCCAATGTCCTAGCACGGCTGATTGCCACGTTGATGCGGTTCTTCGAATAAAAGAATTCGACATGTCGCGGTAGGTCGTCCGGGGTCGACGTCGCGAGTGATACGATCACCACCTCGGCTTCCTGACCTTGGAACTTGTCCACAGTGCCCACGCGCGCTTTCGCGGGCAATGCAGCCGTGAGCGCGTTAACCTGCATGTTGTAAGGTGCCACGATCAGGATGTTCTTCCACCCGATTTTGCCCTTCTTGCCCTCCCGATTAGTGAATTCCGTGCCGATCAACCCTTCGGCCAATTCCTTCACCCTTGCCACTTCGGAATCGCTTCGCTGGCCGCAGCCGGTGTGATCCATCGCCACGAAGCGAATCCCACTATCGGCGAGTAGAGGATCATGGCCGGGCTGCAAATGGAGCCGCTGGCGCGCGCAATCGGGATGAGCTTTCAGGCGCCCGTCATAGACAGCGTCCGAAATGACACCGCAGATCGATGGATGCATACGCCAACTGGTATCGAGCAGGATGCCCCGGTCGGGTGCGACAGTAGCCTCACCCTGCAACAGATAATCCAGCGCTGAGAGGCCACTTTCGCCCGGATGCGCGCCTTGGATGGGCTGTGCCAACTGCATCTGGTCGCCCACGAGCACGATATTGCGTGCAGCCGATCCCATCGCCAGCAAATGACCTAAGGATACCTGTCCAGCCTCATCCACGAACAGGTAGTCGAGCGTCTGATCGAAATCGCTATCGGCAAACAGCCAAGCGGTGCCGCCAATCAGATCAGGCATGTAATCATGCACATCAGCGGCTTTCTCAACGTCGGTGATGATACGGCCATTGAGCCGTTGCTCGTCATTTCCACGCGTGCATTTCTTCACGCCGACGAAGCTGAGGCCAGTCTCATCCGCGACATCCTCCACTTTGGCTAGCAGGTTGTTGATCGCCTTGTGACTGTTGCTGGAAACCCCGACCTTCTTGCCCGCAGAGAGCAACGAGCAGATCACGTGTGCACTTGTGAAGGTCTTGCCCGTCCCCGGCGGTCCTTGGACAAATAAGGTCGTGCCATCCATCGCCAGACAGCGCATTGTGGCGGCTTCAACCAGGCTTTCGCCTTCCCGCACTAGCGGCCCACCATTCCAGGCGAGCAGTCGCGGTGCCCTTCGTTCGATAAGATCGAGCAGCGCGCTGTAGGGTCGCTCGTCTGCCTCTTCGATCGGGGTAGGGACGCCGTTGAGCCACTCCTCCTCCGCCATACCTGCCCAGGCCAGCGCCACCCGGCGAACGGCGGAAACGAGAATTTGGTTCGGCACAGTCGGCTCGGGGATCAGTGAGCCGTCCAGTGGCCAGATCCCCTTGGCGGCATTGCCTCGCTTGATTTCAACTGTCCCCGCTTCACAATCGAGCGCTACGATTGTGCCAACTTTAGAGAGGCTCGGCGCGTGGAGGACGACCGATCCTTCCCGAAGTTTCGTCTCCTGCGGCGCAAACCGATAGCTGGCGATGGTGCTGCGCTTATCTGGTCGTTGCCAAATTCCCTCTTCATCGGGGTCTGGCACGATGCCTCCGATGCACTCATGATCTTCTGCGAGCTCATCTGGATCACGCTCACAGCGGTCGAACATGGCCCAAAAAGCAGGCTTATCGGCTCTGCGATGAAACTGTGTGAGGTGTCCGACTAGCGCCCTGCCCTCTTCGCTTTCCGGCAATGGCCCGGCTTCGATGGCCGTAAGTAGCCTCTGGGAGCGCACCTCGGCTTCAGCGCGTGCATCTGCTTTTTCATCGGGAACCGCCGTTGCAGGACCAACCGGCCGCCACGGCAAATCTTCCATACGCAATTCTACCAGCCAGTCGCGCAGTGCCTCGGTATTTTCGCAATCCACCTTGTTGTATTCGAGGATGCCGTCGAGGATCGCCTGTTCGTTGGTCTTTTGCCAGCTTTTGTATTCAACAACAGACTGGTCAGCCTTGGTCACATCGCCCTGCCGCGCGTCGGCAAAGAATATCTCCATCGTTTTCAGCGACAGGTTGTCTTCGCTTGTTCGGATGGCCTGCCTCAAGACACCATACAGATCGACGAACCTCCGTTGGCGCAGCAAATTGTCCAGCAGTTCTTCACGGCTGGCATGAAGCGTGGATAGGCGGCGGAGCGCAGTAATCTCGTAGGGGGCATAGTGGTAAACATGCGCGCCGGGATTGGCCTCGAGATGCGCGGCAATCCAGTCTATCGTGCTTTCGAAAGCAATTCGTTCGTCAGCGTGATTATGCCCCCAGAGAAAACGGAACTGCGGACTGGATCCGTCGCGGTAATGCACGCCCCAAAGGTAATCGAGCCCGCCCTCCTCCAGCGGATCACCCTCGAGGTCGAAAAACAGGTCAGCAGGGTCAGGTTGAGGAAGGTTGGCGAAGCCCCTGCCCTCCTCAATCGGCAATGGTTCCGCCACTGGCTCTCCGCCCTGCCACCGGGTCTGCTGGATTCGGGCCTGCGCACGCAATTTGTCGAGCGTGGCGGGCGCGAGGCGGGGAATGCGCTGATCATCCGGAAGAGAGGCGAGTTGCGCAACCGTGGATACGCCAGCCGCTCGGAGTTTTTCGATCTGTGGCTTGCCTATCCCACACACGCGCGAAAGATGATCTTGTGCTTCCCAGACCTCAGCACAATGATCGCGCCACGGACACAGGCCGCACGCTGAGCAGGGCTCCGGCTCGCTTTCCTCTTCGCCGCTCTCCACGAAAGAGAGGAAGCGGGCGATAGCGGCTCCGAGCACCTTATCAAAATCGACGAGGCGAAAGCTCTCGCGTCGACCGTCGCCCAGTTGGACATGCAGACGGCGCGGTGCCTTACCTTGGATCGCGGTGATCATTCGCGCATAGAGGCCAAGCTGCACCACGTGGCTCGCCTTGGCCGAGCGCGCCAGCTTGGTATCCACTGGTTCGTAAGACCAGTCGCCAAGATCGGACGGCTCATCTACCCGGATTAGAAAATCGGCAAATCCACTCCACGGAGGCTGCAAGAACGCGGCTTGAAAGATGGCCTTAACGCCTTGTTCCATGGCCTCCCTTGTCTGCGCCGCGCGACTTTCCAGCGAGCCTTTCTCCGGTATCTCGACTAGGCCGCCTTCATCCGCAAGCTGCTCACGATAGACATCCTCGTGCTCAAGCCCCGCCTGTTGCACAAGCTTGCCCATGGCGTCGTCTTCGGCTTGTTTCGGGGCGGCGTCAGGCTCTCGTAATCGCGCCAGGTCGAGTGCGGTGGCATGCGCACAGCCTAAATACCGCACCAAATCTGAAGGCGAATAAAGGATCGAGTTGTCATGTTGGCGCATGGCGCGAATCTCCTATTCACCTTTCCTACGCAGCCAATACGACAAAACTGGTCGTGCTAATTTTGGGTGCCGGGACGGCTTCTCCGTCGACGATCTTCTCATTTTAGTGACGCAAGAAAGCTTGTCGGCGAGAGGTCTGCATGAGCGCTCAAAGGAGGACGAAGCGCAAAGGCCCTAGGCTGGCGAGCGAAGTCCCAAAGCCGAATGAGATGCCAATGATCACGCCTTTCGTCGGCAACGGCGAGTTCGTTTGCACTGATGTGAAATGGTGTTCGCTCCCAGCCATTGGTTGTCTTCACTTCCAATAGACGCTCCAAGCCATCAGCTTCGAAGCTGGAGATGTCATAACCATAACCGTCTCCGTCCTCTGCCGATGTCCAACGCACCTTGCGCGCAAGGTCAGCCCTCCCCGCGGACGTCAGTCGTGCTCGTTCATGCGCAAGCACTCGCTCTTCGCCGGCTTTACCCAAGGCGCGATTGCGCGCGTCGCGTTCTGCCACGTCATATTTCAAGCCGATCTTGGCCATGAATTCGGCGTCCACCGGGGGTGGCTCATTCCGCTGCGAGGGAACGGGGCCGAATTCGAGCAATCTCTCGGCCGGCGGTCCTATCCAATTTGCCGCCGCAGGGTCTCTTAGGCGCGACTGATGTGCTTGTGGGGCAAGCCAGTCCTCATTGCGATCTAGCCAGCGCAACACTCCATTTACCAAGGCATTCTGGAAATTCGCCGCCGGCTTGTAGCCTGGAATCCATGGTTGACCGAGACCGAGCAGGACTGCGCTGGTATTCTGATGTTTGAACTCTATCGAACCTCGACTGCGCCCGGTCCTCTTCTGTAATCCTCGATTGTGCGAGGCCTTATTGTAACGAATTCCTCCGATGTCGTCCGCCAGCATCGCGAAATAGTCCGCAACGGCAGCATCGATCTCCGGGGCAGTCCAGTCATCGCCCGCCAAGCCTCTTACTCTTCAACCACTGGATACATTGGCATCGCCCACTCAGCATCCGGATTGTCCATCATCAAGTCAATGAAAACAGGCAGCAAACAGCCAAGCAGGGATGCGCCGTCTCGCACCTGGTTGCGGTTTGCGCTGCTGTCCCAAGTGGCACCGCCATGCACGAGCTGGTTGCGCAGCACGTAAAGGCGATCAAACAGAACTGAGAGAACGATCGACGTATTGCGCTGCGCCACCGCGCGGTTAGCCGCGGCACGAGCGCTTTCGAAACTCACTTCCCAACCGGCCCCGCCGAACTCGCCAGCCTGATGGCGCCAGAACGGGGCAAAGACGAACTTGTTGTCTAGCAGCAGACGGATTTCCTGACTGAAACGCTCCCAGATGGCGTTGTATATCCGATTATCGCGATCCATCTCGACCAAGGTGGCAAAGAACTTGTCGAAGCGATCCCGCTCGTTTCCAGCCTTGCCCTCCCCGTCGAGCGCGCGATCCAGATCACCCGCGTAAGCGGCGTTAAAGCCGATCCACAACAGGATGAAGCGAACATCGAGATCGTCCTTTTCATTTTCGGCGCGCCTGAGCCAGCTCAGCGCCCGATGAACCCGCAGCGTGAGGGGTAGCGGAAAACCATCGCGTAGTTCGCGCTGCTTTTGCTTGAGCGTTTCGGGATCAAGTGGATTCTCGGACACGGGCATGGCACTCATCCTAGATTAGTAGCAAACTCAAAACACTTGGGCAGGCCTTTCTCCAAGTGGCCCATGGTCCTAACGCATAGAAGCCGCTCAGGCCTGATCCCAAATCGAAGAATTCGCTTCTTGAGGGCTCATCACACTTGACTAATTCATTGGTCACTCTTCAGCATAACTCTTCCGGGCACTTCCAAACTTTCCCGGACGCAAGTTCAATGAGAAATGGCTTTTCGCCTACATGGAGGCGCACGCCGTTATTGATCGTCTCAGCGTGAGCAATTAGGATGTCTCCTCCAAAGGGAAGATCTGCCAGTTCTGAGATGGGTCGACCGGTCATTGCAACGCGCTTCGCTTCCGGCACTTCAATCCCATACAACTCGAGCCTGTCTCGCGACCAGTTCAGCGTTCCCTGTCGCGAAAGTTCTGCGCGGATGGTCCCATCAGCCCAATAAAGTGCTCCAAAGATTGGCGCGCCATTTGTCGCAAGCTCGAAGGTTACGTCGTAGGACCGTGCGAGGACAGCAAGTAATTGCTCTGGCTCAATTGCACCGGACGCCAGAACTGCTGCCGCTAGCTCCGTTATCCTGCCATCAGCGCCATGACTGCGAACCGCCTCAAGTTCCTCACGTCCCGAAATGATCTTCGAACAAGGTCCGAAGTAATGACCTTGCTTAATCAAATTTCGTCTCGATGCCGGGATGTAGTCAAGGACAAGCCCGTGGCGCATGGCATCGTCAACTCCGAGGTAATGAACGTAGAAATCAAAGTCCTCGTCGCTAAACTGTATGCTCATGTCGACGATTATCGCTTCAACCTCGGCGTCCACATCGGCTATGAAATGCTCGACGATTGCACGGACCTCGGCGCCCTGTCGCGCTATGTCTTTACGGCGCCTCCAGAACGTGCGCATATCTTTTACGACAGCTCGTGCGAACGCCTCAACTTGTTCGGGGAGAGCGGCACAAAACCTTGGCGCGCCAGTTCCACTCGCCCAACACTGAAGGACCACGCCGCCAGCCTCCGGGTGCGGGGCGAAATGTAGGAGGTGTCGTTCATCAAAGTCACATACTAGTGCTGGTTGGGGAAGGCCGAGGCGGCGACAAGCCAGGTTGCGCGTCAGCCTTGCTATATGACGATGCAGCAGTTTGAGGTTTGGCCCGTGCGCATCACTTCGTGTCGTCCAGATAGGAAACAAACCTGGTCGGCCAGCATCCAAGACCCAACGCTCCCCACCGATTAAAATTTCTCCGAGGTCTTTGGATTCGAGGATGGTCCCAAACGGCAACACAGTTTGTGAGCCAGAATGGGTGAATGTGTAGCGGGCATCGAACGCGAGATCGCAGAGGACGTCGTCCGGGAAATCAGAAATATGTTCGTCCGACGCACGGCTGATACGCCGATCTACCTCTAATGCTGCGGCAATAGCTGGAGCCAAAGGCGTTCCATTTCCTGCGTCCATTCCGTCGAGAAGCGTCTCGAGACGCTCGTGAGAAATTACTGATGAAAACTGATTCTGATTCCCGCTGAACATACTGACATCTCCTGTGAGGACGCCATGGCGGGAAAATCCCTTCCATAAGGTTTATCAAGCACTTCGTTGCGCGCACTGATTGTAGGAGCAGCCTCCCGAACTAGCGGCTTCGACAATCCCAAAACATGTTTGAAAGGCTTTGGCCTCCTAAACGGCGATGCTCGCCAAGGCCTTTTCGGCATCATCCCGCACCAAATGGCCATAATGCTTTTCGATCATGGCGACACTCGTGCCGGACAGCTGCGCGACGGTCAGGATCGGCAGACCGGCGCGGATGAGATCGGTGATCACGGAATGGCGCAGGGTGTAAGCCGAAGCTGCCTCGGGTAACCCTGCCACTGTCACCGCAGCCTTGATTGGAACTTTCCACGAATCCTTGTTCCAAGCCTGCCCGTCAGCACGCGCAAAGATGGGCGCGACGGGTAGCTTGCCCTTTATCTGCGCCGCGAGAAAATCGGCGATAACTGGCGGTAAGGATATCTGACGCGGGCTGTCGTTCTTGTCCTTGCCCACGATGAGCGAGCGGGTGCGTTTATCGAAGTCTCGCACGGTCAGTCCCGCCAAAGCTCCCGGACGTAGAGGTAAATGACAGAGCGCTTTGACGAAGGGCCGCGCCTCCTCACAAGTCGCATCGATAAATTTCCGGCGTTCGTCACGGTCGAGATACAATTCACGCCGCTTATCCGCTCCCTTGAACGGCTTCAACGCCTCCTGCCATGCCGCATCGGTATTTGGGGAACCGGGCGTTAGGACACGGCCCAGCGCCGCACGCAATGGCACCATGTCGCGGTTCACCGTCGATTTCGCTCGTTCCTTCCAGCGCTTCCCGCCTTCCTTTGTCCGGGTTATTAAGGCGGGGGCCTGTTCCAATCGTTTGCGCCAGCTGCGCAAATGGTGCCGCCGAAGCTTGTCGAGCTTCACCTTGGCAATGGGATCGTCGTAGACATGTCTTCGGAACACGCCTTCGGAGATAGAATTGGGTTTTTCCCCGAGGTAGGCGAGGCAGGCATCCTTCACCGTCACCATATCGCGGGCGAGGTCGCCGCCGGATTCCACAGTTGCCGCCCACGCCTCAGCATCGGTCTTGGCCTGCTTGAAGACATCATGACCAGTAAGCGTGCCGTAATCGCCAAGCCGCTTGCGTTTGTTGCGATTGGTGTCCGCATCGTAGAATCGGGCAAACCACGTGCCGCCGTCGGCTTTCTTGGATGGCCTATAACCAAGGTAGACGCCTTGGCGTAGGCGATGCCAGTGCGGCTCGTCGCCCGCTTTCGGCTTCAATTTTTCACGATCCCCGATGCGGCTCAAATCTGGCATTCGGGATCGCTATCCTAAAATCCATGAAAAAAACATGAAAAACTTGGGTGGGCAGCGGCGAACACCGACGGGCATCAGATATTGTTTTTATTAGGTTTTCGTGTTCTCAAAAACCGCAGATCTCCGTTATTCCCATCCTTCACACGGGTGGGGTCGCAAGTTCAATCCTTGCCGCGCCCACCATCTTTTCAATGTCTTGGTTATTCTGTTCGCAGGGCTTCGATGGGTGACAGCCGCGAGGCGCGAATGGCGGGGTAGCTGCCGAAGATGATCCCGAGCAGAGCCGAAAATGCCAGCGATCCGATTGCAGTGCCGATCCCGATGGGAACCGGAAAATCGGCATAGGCTGTCAGCACAGCGCCGCTGATCCATGCCAGAACCAGACCTACCGCCCCGCCAAGCGAACAGAGAACCGCTGCCTCGACCAGAAACTGGTTGCGGATATCGTTGCGCCGCGCGCCCAGCGCCATGCGCAGACCGATCTCGCGCGTCCGCTCCGTCACGCTTACTAGCATGATGTTCATGATCCCGATCCCGCCAACCAGCAGCGATATGGAAGCGATCGCAACCAGCACCGCCTGAAGGATACCTGTGATGAACTGGCTGTCCTCGAGAAATTCCTGCGTCGTGCGGACGCGGAACGGGTTCACTTCGCCATCGCGCACGCGGTAGCGATCTTTCATGACATTGATGATGTCGGCTTTCGCCTGTGTCAGGCTAGCCCCCTCTTCAAAACCGACGAAGGCGAGTTGCAGGTCATCCGGGCCGGGCAAAGTGTCTCCGATGAACCTTTGCCGCATGGTCGAAATCGGGATGATCATCGTGTCGTCATTGTCGTCGCCGAAAGTGGACCCCTTTTCTTCCAGCAGGCCGATAACGGTGAAAGGAACGCCGTCAACGCGCACGGATTCGCCGATGGGGTCGAATTCTCCGAACAGGCTTTCCGACACCGTGCGGCCCAGCACTGCGACCCGGGCGGCGGAGCGAATATCCGCCTCGCTGATATATCGCCCGCGGTCGGCGAGATGGTTGGTGATCAGGCCGTAACCGGGCGATGTTCCCACTGCCGTGGTAGCGGCGCTGGTCCCGGCAACCACCAGTTCGAGCCCGCTGCGCAATTGCGGGGCGACCGCGCGGATGTTGGGCACCTCACGCTCAATCGCCCTAAGGTCGCGCTGGGTGAGCCTGCCGCGGTCGAACGACCGCCGTCCGCCTTCATTGTCCGGCTCCGGTATGATGATGGCCATGTTCGACCCGAAATTGTTAATCGCGTTAGAGACCGAGGTCTGCGCTCCATTGCCTACTGCGACTGCCAAAGTGACGGCGAAAACCCCGATCAGCACGCCGAGCATCGTCAGGATAGAGCGCATCAGGTTTGTCCGCAGCGCGATCATCGCGATCGAGATGTTCACACCCCAATTGCTGAAAAGGCCGCCCCTCTTGCTCACGTCACGACCTCAGACGCTGCACCGCCCATCGGTACCGCTATCGTCCGGCTCGTAACAATGCGATCCTCAATCACCTTGCCGTCCCGAAATTCAATGCGCCGCTTGGCATGGTCGGCGATTTCATTCTCATGCGTGACGACGATGACCGTGATGCCCGACGCATTAAGCTGTTCGAAAATCGCCATGATCTCCATACTGGTTTGCGTGTCGAGCGCGCCTGTAGGCTCATCAGCGAGCAGCATTAGCGGTTCCGTCACCAGAGCGCGGGCGATCGCCACGCGCTGCTGCTGGCCGCCGGACAGTTTGGCGGGCGTATTCAGCAGCCGTTCGCCAAGCCCCATTTCCTCCAGCTTGGCAATTGCGCGCTCCCTGCGCTCTGCCGCGTCGATACCGGCGTAAATCAGCGGCACCGCCACATTGTCGATGGAGGATGTTCGCGCAAGCAGGTTGAACTGCTGGAAGACAAAGCCGATCTTGCTGTTGCGCAGCCCGGCCATATCGTCGCTCGTCATGCTCTCAATCGGAATACCGTCGATCAGGACCTGACCGGCGCTGGGTATGTCGAGACAGCCGATCATGTTCATGAAGGTCGATTTGCCCGATCCGCTCGCCCCCATGATTGCGACATATTCGCCGCGCTCAATGCTAAGCGAGACATCGTTAACGGCATGGATGGTCTCCCCGCCCAGCTCATACGTTTTCACCAGCCCGCGCGTTTCCACCAGCGGCTGCGCGCCGCTCTCATCGACTGCAAATGCGCTATCGGGTGGACCAGTCACGGCTATTCCCCGTCCGAGGAACTTTGGCCGTTCAGACTGCGTGACCGCACGAGCACTGCCTGTCCTGTTTCAAGGCCGCTGGTCACTTCGACGTAATCCTCGCCCTCAAGTCCTGTCTCGACCGGAACTTTCGACGGGCTGTAATCCTCTTCGCCCGGCACCCAGACATAAACCTGCTTCGATTGTTCAGCGCCGTTTTCGCCGCCATCTTCACCGCGATCACCTTCGCGCGGAAGGAACCGTGTCGATGCGACAGGGATGCGCAGCACATCGTCCTTACGGCCCGTGATGATGTCCACATTCGCCGTCATGCCGGTAAGCAGCCGGCCATCGCTGTTATCGACATCGAGGATCACCAGATACGTGACCGCGTTACCCGATTGCGAAGCGGATTGCCTGATCTGCTGGACCTTTGCAGCGAATTCGTCGTCTGGATAAGAATCCACGGTAAAGCGGACATCCTGATCTTCGCGGATCTGGCCGATATCCGCCTCGTCAACGGACGCCTCGACCTGCATCCGGCTGGTGTCGGCGGCAATCGTGAACAGGTTCGGCGTCTGGAAACTTGCGGCAACCGTGGTGCCGGGTTCCACCAGTTTGTCGATCACGACCCCCGCTGTCGGGGCAATGATACGCGTGCGGGAAAGGTCCAAGCGGGCAGAATCGAGCTCTGCAATGCTCTGCGCAATCTGCGCCCGCGCGCTTTGCATCTGCGCCTCAGCCGTGCTTAGCGCGGCGCGCGCCGATGCGAGAGCATTCTCTGCCTGATCCAAGCCGGCGCCCGATACAAACCCCTTGATTGCCAATTCCTGTCGCCGTTCGAATTCGCGTGTTTGCACCTCGACATCGGTGCGGGACCGGATCATCGAAGCTTCTGCTTGGGCAAGGCTGGCACGCGCCAGATCGACCTGCGCGCGCGCCTGCGCCATCCGGGCGCGGGGCCGGGTCGGGTCGATTTCGGCCAGCAATTGCCCCTTGGCCACAGCCGAGTTGAAATCGACATAAACCCCGGTGATCTGCCCGGAGACTTCCGCACCGACATTGATGGTGTTGAGCGCGCGCAGCGTGCCGCTGGCGGAAACCACGCGAACAACTTCGCCGGTGCTCGCTTCTTCGGTGACGTATTCATAGTCGCGCTGGTCAGGCGACAGCACGATCCACAGGATCAGCGCGAATATGATGGCTGCAATCGCGGTCAGAATAGGGTGCGCCTTGACCCAGTTTTTCACTCGACCCAAAATTTTGCGCTCCCCTGAAACCGGCACAATTTGCCCCTTCGCCAAGTCCTAGCGCAATGGCGGGCAAAGGCCAGCTTAAGCTAGAATTTCAGCGGGTATTTCGCGCCAGATTTTGGCGGGGCGCAAGCCGGTCCGATCAGCTATCTTCGGGTGCGCTGAGTTCGCGTTCGACGCAGTGTTCGAACAATTCCTGTTCACGAGACGGGTTGTCATTGGCAAGCCCCGCAGCCCAGCGTTTCGCTGATACTGTGGGGCCGCCCATGATCATCCGCAGTTCCAGAATGGTCGCTCTCCGCCCTACCGCTGCACGCGGCCTGAACCATCGCCGCTCATCAGCTTTTCAACCTCGGGCACGGTGACCCGGTTGAAATCGCCCATGATCGTGTGCTTGAGCGCGCTGGCTGCAACCGCGAACTCCAGGCTTTGCTGGCGATCTTCATACGCGTTGAGGCCGTAAATCAGCGCCGAGGCAAAGCTGTCTCCGCCGCCGACACGGTCGACGATATCGGTCAGCTCGTATTTCTTCGACAGCATGAAGCCGTCATCGCGCGTGCGCAGGCAAGCCGACCAGTTGTTGCGATCCGCGCTCAGGCTTTCGCGCAGCGTGATCGCAATCGTGTGCATGTCGGGATAGATATCCAGCACCTTCTGGCCCAGCGCCTCATATTTCTTGGTATCGAGTTCGCCGCTTTCCACGTCGACATCAACCGTGATGTCGAGCGACTTCTGGCAGTCTTCTTCATTGGCGATGCCGACATCGACATACTTGACCAGCTCGCGCATCACTTCGGGCGCGGTCTTGCCATATTTCCACAGCTTGCCGCGGAAGTTGAAATCGCACGACACCGTGACGCCCGCTTCTTTCGCCGCTTTCACGCAGGCCATCGACAGGTCGGCTGCTGACTGGCTGAGTGCAGGCGTGATGCCCGTGATGTGGAGCCACCTAGCGCCCTTGAAAATGGTCGGCCAGTCGAATTCATCCGCGCTCGCATTGCAAATCGAGGAATTGGCGCGGTCATAAACGACTTTTGACGGGCGCTGGTTCGATCCGGTCTCAAGGAAGTATATTCCCACCCGGTCGCCTGAACGGCTGATATGCGCGGTATCGACGCCAAACTTGCGCAGCTCCATGATCGCGTTTTCGCCAATGTCGTTATCGGGAAGCGCGCTTACGAACCCTGCGTCAAAGCCGTAATTGGCCAGCGCAACGGCGACGTTCGCCTCGCCTCCGCCAAAGGTTGCCTCGAACTCAGGCGATTGGAAAAACCGCTGATGTCCCGGCGTTTTCAGCCGCAACATGATTTCACCAAAAGATAGAAAGTCAGTCATTGGGGAGGAGCTCCTGTCAGCGAGCGGCATCGGCGATCTCGACCGCCTCGCTCGCCAATCTTGTGATTTGCGCGTAATCGCCGATGGCGACCGCTTCTTTGGGAGTAAGCCAGCTGCCGCCACAGGCGAGCACACTGGGCAAGGCAAGAAATTCGCCGAGATTGGCAGCCGAAACGCCGCCGGTTGGCATGAACCGCATCTCGCGGAACACCGAACTCAGCGCCTTGAGCATGGGAACACCGCCAGCAAGGCTAGCCGGGAAGAACTTCACTTCCCTGAGGCCAAGCGCATAGGCGCGCTGCACCTCGCCTGCGGTCATCGTGCCGGGATAGATTGGCACGCTTTGATCAAGGCAGTATTCGACAATCTCGTCCACGAGGCCGGGGCACACAATAAACTGCGCCCCGCTGTCGAGGACGGATTTGGCCTGGTCGAGCGTGAGGACGGTTCCCGCCCCCACGATCAGCCCATCGGTTTGCGCGATGATTGCTTCCATTCCCTTTTGCGCATCGTCGCTGCGCATGACGACTTCGATCACGCTAAGCCCGCCTTTGGCCAGAGCATCGGCGATGCCGACTGACCGCGCCGGGTCGTTTTCAGCGATCAACGGCACAACCGGCGCCGCATTCAGCCGTTGGGACATTTCCGCACTCATCACGAATTCTCCAATTTGACGGTTCGCCTTACGAGAAGGCGAGCCCGCCATTGATATCGACATTCGCGCCGGTAATGAACGATGCTTCATCCGAAGCCAAATAGGCAACGAGGTCCGCAGTTTCCTCGGCCTTGCCCTGACGGCGCAGCGGCGTGGAGTTGGCGACGTTTTCGCGCGCGGCATCCGGTGTGAACTTATCATGGAAAGTCGTCGCGATCATGCCGGGGCACAGTGCGTTTACGCGAATGCCTTTTGGTCCAAGCTCTTTTGCCAGGCCACGGGTCATGGTCATGACAGCGCCCTTGGACGTGGCATAGGCGATCGCGCCGCCGCCGCCGCCATCGCGCCCTGCGAGCGATGCGAGGTTCACGATCGCGCTGCCTTCGGACATGAACGGCACGGCCGCCTTACACGCGAGGAAGGTCGAAGTGGTGTTGAGCTGCATGACATGGTTGAAGAATTCTTCGTCCATCTCTTCCAGCGTCTTGCGCGCGACAAGGCCGCCTGCATTGTTGACGAGGATATCAATCTTGCCGCCGAACGCATCGTTCGTGGCCGCGAACAGGGCATCGACGTCGGCTGATTTGGTAACGTCGGCTTTTACCGCAATAGCCTTGCCGCCTGCTGCTTCTACGGCAGCGACGGTCGCATCGGCATCTGCCTGATTGCTGTTGTAATTGACGACAACATTGGCGCCCTCACTGCCCAGCTTCACGCATATCGCACGCCCGATGTCACGGCTGCCGCCGGTAACCACTGCTACTTTGCCTGCAAATTTCATTCGTCTTCCCCTTTGGAAGGTTAATCGGCCTCAGGCCGTTTTTGGTTGAGTAGGTTTAAGAGGTTTGATTTCGGGGCACAGGATGAGCACCGACAATACAGTTGCGATAGCCAGACCCGCGCCGACAATGAATGCGGGCGCATAGCTATTCACGGTTATGACCGGGATCAGGAAATTGAGCAGAACGACCGCCAATTTCGCCGCAGTCCCGGCAAAACCCGCCAGAGTGCCCACCGATTTACCGCTGTAAAAATCGCTTGGCAGCGTCTGGATATTGCCGACCGCAGTCTGAAACCCGAACAGAATGACAGCCATCAGCAGAACCGCGGTCAGCGGCGTGCTGGCCTGCGTCGTCGCCAGCAGCGATCCCAGCATGATGGCCCCGCCCAGACCGATAACGGTCTTGCGCGTCCGGTTGACCGTCCAGCCTGATTTGATCCGGTTGCCTGCGAGCAGGCCGCCAAACCATGCCCCGAACATTGCCCCGACATAAGGGATCCATGCGTAGACTGCGATCTCCTCGACACCGAAACCATATGTCTTGAACAGGTAGATCGGCAACCAGCCAACGAACAGCCACCAGATCGGATCAAGGAAGAAGCTCGCCATGATGACGCCCCAGCTTTCCTTGCGGCTGAGAATTTCGGCTGTTCCCGGCGCGTAGTCGGCCACTTCGTTGGTTTCGACATTGCGCTGTCCGGTCAGGATGTATTCCCGCTCTTCCGCGCTGATCCACGGGTGAGCTTCGGGACCGCTTTTGTAAACGATGAGCCACGGCACCAGCCATAGGAAGCCGAGCACACCGATGGCGACAAAGGTTGCCTGCCAGCTGCCGAGCCAAACGAACAGCAAGCCGATGATCGGCGCCGACACGATGCCGCCAATAGCCGCGCCGGAATTGAAGATGCCCTGTGCCAGCGCGCGTTCGTTGATCGGAAACCACTCTGCATTCGCCTTGGTCGCGCCGGGCCAGTTACCCGCCTCGGACACACCTAGCAAAGCGCGGAAAACCGCGAAGCTCGTCAAGCCGGTCGCCACCGCGTGCAGCATGGTCGCCGCCGACCAGACGACGATGGAAAGCACGAAGCCGAGACGCGTCCCGATCCAGTCAAAAATCTTGCCAAACAAGGATTGGCCAAACGCATAAGCAAACGTGAAGACGTTCAGAATGATCGCGTAATCGAGCTCGGAAAGCTCAAGGTCCTGCGAAATTTCCGGCCAGAGGAAGCCCAACGCCCCCCGGTCGATATAATTAATGACAGTCGCAATCGCGACCAGGATTACGATCCCGTAACGGAGCATTGGTTAGCCCTCCCCCAGAAAATCTTTGCGCACAGGGCTAAATGTGTCGATCAGCACCCCTGCTTCGAGACACTTGACACCGTGGTCCAGATCAGGCGCGATATAGGAACAGTCGCCTGCCCCCAGCACCTGTTTCTCGCCGTCGATGAAGACTTCGAATTTGCCGCTTTCGACGTAAGTAGACTGGCTATGCGGATGCGAATGAACGTCTCCGACGCTGCCATCCTCAAACCACACCCGTACGATCATGATCTCCGGCCCATAGCCGAGGATTTGCCGCGCAATCCCGCCGCCGAGGTCTTCGCGGGGCGTTTCGCTCGCCAGCACGAAGGGCAGGCTTGATACGTTCACCTTGGTTGCCATTGATCAGCTATCCTCTTTGCCAAGTGCGACCACCGCAGCGAACCCCGACCATGCGACCACGTCGTCGCCCAGCGTGACGGTGTGCGCCTGCTCGGGATCGGGATTGTGCGAAACGGCGATTGCAAAACGCTGCCCTGAATTCAGGGTCAGACGCACGATGTCGGAGCCGCCCACACGGTCATGGACCATATCCGCAACTCGGCTGCGGCTGGCGACGGTCTGTTCGGCGGCGCCATCATATTTGCCGTGCGCCTCCAGCAGGCTGGCAAAACTCGCCCCGCCTGCCCTCATCGCGCGCAGCATGATCAGCGGCTCTCGCCGAAGATTGAAATTCGGATCGTTCGCGCCGGTCTCGCCCAGGATGGCGGACAGCGGGCCGTCGCCAGCAAAACGGTAGGTGTAAAACCGCCCGTCCAAAATCCAGGTGAGCGCGCCTCTGCCATCGGCCAAGTCCGCCTCGCCATCGACCCAGATATGCTGATAGCCATTGTCGCTGCCCAGCACCGGGCGTGTTTGCGTGTTGGCGGCCAGATCGAAATCAAACTCCATGATGTGGCCGGAATAATGCAGTGGCAAATCGTATTGGTGGCTCGCCGTGCTATCCGCCTGCACTAGATCCAGCACCACTGGATCCTCTAATCCGGGGATGGCAGGGATAATCAGTGTGCGGGTGAAAGCGACATCGGGATAGGCGTCAGTCACCATCGCGCTCGACACCTGCAGGCCTGCCGCGTCGGAGAAGTAAAGCTGCTGAGGCCACTTGGTATCGGCATAATCAGCATCGCCATCGAAATGGCTGCGGCCATCGACGACCAAGGTGTTGTGCGCGACCGAGGATTTGGCCCATGTCTCGTTTTCAGGAAGGTAGCGCCCGCCCTCTTTCGCTTCGATATTCAGAAACCGCGCCGCACCGTAATCGCGCACGATCTCATTCCCGTTATCGTAAAGCTGCCATGCCAGTTTATCGAAATGGCCGTGCCCCATCCCCTGCGAAGAATTTTTCGCGATCAAGACGGTCGAAGGCTCACCCTCGGCATTTGGATCACCCTGCCGCAGCACTGCGACCGCGCCGCGATTTCCTTCCGGCCCGTCGCTGAGCAGAAGCGAGCGGAACGGAAATGGCTCCGCCTTGCCCGCCGCCAGATCGGCCGCCACCATCATGCCATTGCGGCTCAAAACCGTCCGGTCCTGAAAATCGGCGATGGAGAGAAGCGACGGGTCGCCCGTCTGCGCATATCCGATGGCAACACCGTCATAAAGCTCAGCGGTCTTCAGGCTCTTGTCGCGGATCGCGTCGTTGAATGGGAAGAAGTATCCGCGATAGCTAAGCTGGATAGTGGTGCGCAGCGCTTTGAGGAGAATGCCGTCACGGTGCGCGAATATCTGGCGCTGCGGCTCGTTACGCTCGATCGCATCGGCGAACACCAGAAACGGCAGCAGGGCGAATCGCTGATAATACGGGCCTTCGGTGTAATATCCGTCGGGTGAGAACAGCAATTCTGTCTGACGCAGAAAGCCCGTGTCGCCGCTCTTGTCAGAGCCAAGCAATGCGCGGTCAATCATGTCCTGATCACCCAGCAGGTAACCGGTCATGCCGACCCCGGCGGTCGCCCAAGTCGCGTGATTGTGGATGCGGTCGAATGTCGCTTGTGAATCGACCGACAAGAATTCGACTGCGGGACGGAAAACATTATCGTCGATGATCTGGCGGTTTTCGGCGGAGAGCGTCGCGCGAATATCACCGTATCCCTGCACCGCGTGCACCAGCCACATCGCATCGTTCAGCACCTGCCAGAACAGGCGTCCGACATTCTGGTTTGCCTTCGCCGGGTGTTCGCCCAGCGCCGGATACATCTCGGCATATTCAAGCAGCATATCGCGTACGTAATCGCGATAACGCTCATCACCGGTGACCCGGTAGATTTGCCCGCCGAGATACATCGCCTTGTAATTGCGTTTATGCTGTTCGTGGGTGTAGCCGCCGCCCGGATCCTTTGGCAACGGAATGACCAGTCCATCGGCCATCATGCCATCGACGAAGCTTTTGGCACGCGCCAGTTCGGCAGCATAAAGCGGCGGTAGTTCGGCCTGCACCTGCGCGCCAGCGGGCGCCTGCTGGCTTGCACCCGCAGAAACAGGCAAGACAGCCGTGCTTGTGGCCAATGCCGCTGCAAGGATCATCGCGTTCTTCACTGCTCATCCGATCCTGTAAAGACATTGCCGTCAAGAACGGCGCGGTGATCGCCCTCGTAATTCAACTCTTCGAGAATGAACGAAGGCGTGGCCGCGAACTGATTTTCGATCACACTGGTGCGCGGTGTCCCGACCGTGTGAACGATGCGGAACGGAGATGATGCAGCGACCATGTTACGCTCAATATCGGCGATCTGGACCCCGTGCAGATTAAGCGATGCACCCACCGTGTTCGTCGCCGCGAGGCCAACGCCTGCTAGGTTGTTATTTGCGAAGGTTACGAACGGGCCAAACGTGCTTTCGTCGCGTCCGCCGCGATACACATTGGCGATAGCCTCACCGATATTGGCAAAATTGCTTGATACGATGTCGAGATATTCGACATTGTATTGACCGAAATCTTCGGTCTCCGCCGCCGCCGATACGATGGCACCTGTTATGTCGGCAAAATTGCTGTTCTTGATTGAGACGCGGTCTGCCAGCGCACTTTTGCCGAGCGTCAGGACATTAAATGACTTGTTCACGATTAGCCCGCGAACAGTTACGCCGTCCATCTCGATCAGCATGTTCGATTTGATCGGGTAGGTCGTGGTCCGAATAGCGGAGTTCCCGACCGAATCCGGGGCTAGTGCGCCGTCGATCGTCAGGTTTGCAAGCTGCAGATTGCCGCCGTCTTTCAGCTCGACCAGAGTTGGCCGGGTGAAGAAAATCGTCGGTTGATGCCCGCCCTCTTCAAATGCGCCGCGAATGGTCAAAGCCTTGTCCAGCGGGATCGTGCGGTTGGCAATGTATTCGCCGTCGCTCAGCAGCAGCACGTCCCCGTCATGGGCAGCAAGAGCCGCATCGACCAGAGTATCCTCGCCCGGCGCGACTTCGATCACCCTGCCAGAACTGCCGAACACCGCCGCATTACCGGGCTTTTCATACCATTCGACACCGACCTGATCGAGGGTGACGGGCGAAAGGTCGCGCGGGGCACCGATTGATGCAAGCGCTGGATCGACCGGATAGAGCAGCCCGTTTGCGGCCCGCTCCATTTCGACAGGTGCCTGCCGCATGTACTGAGCCGCTGCGCTGTGAATATTGCCAGCAGCAACGCGATTATCCGCAAATGCCAACCCTGAAATATCGGCGTCCACTTCGATGAATGTGTCGTCCTCCAGCCCGCCGAGCAGGTTGTTTTTGAAAGTGCTGTCAATCGGCGGGGCGGAACGTTCTTCATCAGCGCCCGCGCCCAATGTGATGCGGCGGCTGTCGATGACCGTGTTGTTTTCAATAACCGCGCCCTCGACCTGCACATAGCGATTGACGGGCGAATTCGGCACGCCGTTCATCACAGCCAGCGCGCTTGAAAAGCCGGTGCCCCGCATCCCTTCAATGTAATTGTCGCGCACGATCTGACCGCGATTGATGACGCGAATGCCGCCGGTATAATCTTTGCCACCGCCAAGGAAAACATTGCGTTCGACCACACTGTTGTCGCCGTGACGCAGGGTGAGTGTCCCGCGTGAACGTAGGAAAACGTTTCCGCGAAAGACATTGCCGCCTGATTTTGATGAAATGATCTCGACCTCTCCGTCGGTCCGGTCGAAGATGTTGTTTTCTACGATGCTGTTTGAGTTGAACATCGAATACCGGCTCGTCCCGATTCGCAGGGTTTCGCCGCCATTGGAGCCGAGGACGGGGCGCGGGCCGAAATAATTGTGATCGATCAGGTGTCCGTTATCGCGGCTTTCCTCGCTGTCGAGCCTTACCGCTAGGGTGACACCCTTATTGGTCTTGCCGACCATGTGATTATGATCGAACCGGTTGTTCTTGCCGTAGATCCCAACCCAGTAATCGCTTTCATAGCGATCCGGTTTGCTGAAATTGTCGATGACAACCTGCGTCACACGCGAATGGCTGGCGATGTCCTGCTTGGTCCGGCGGAATGACACGACTTCGCCGCGCGGGCTGTATCCGTCTTTAAAAACCAGACCATCCACCACGATGAACTGACCGCCGATGCGCAGGCTGGACTGGCCGGTAAGAATGACTTCACCGCGATTTTCGGCCGTGATCGTGATAGGGCTGTCAGAACTGCCCTCGCCAGTGATGACCATTTCGAAATCGCGCCATTCCCCATCGGCGAGGATGATCACATCGCCCGCTTCAACGCTTTTCGCGATTTCGGAGTATTCTGCTTGGGTGCGGACGAGATAACTCTCAGCCAAAGCGGGTGCAGAACTGCACCAGACAGCGACCAACACAAGGCACAGCCTTGTCATCATCATTCATCCCCTCGTCCATTTTTATTAGGAGGGACTATAAGGGGGCGATGACCGTTGTCAATCAATCTGGCATATTGAAATCGTTGAAACTGTATTACCAGTTTAGCTAGCCAATTTTGGCAGCCGCAGCGAAGCGTTCGCGGCTTTTGGAAGCCTGCTCCTGCACCTCTTCAAGCGCCATGCGCTCGGTCGCGTCCAGCATCGCCTCGATCAGGCGGTGAAAGTGTTCACGCATCGCATTGCGAGCGCCGGCCGGATCCCGATCACGCAGGGCAAAGAAAATCGCCTCATGTTCTTCGGTGCGCATTTCCGCATCGTGGACGCAGACCGCCTGATAGGTTGCTTTGACATCGGGAATATCCTCCCGCATCCGCCACAAGGTCTGCACCGTGTGCATCATAGCACCGTTGTTGGATGCCTCAGCGATGACGCGGTGAAACTGCTCGTCGGCTTCGTCGGCGGCTGTCTCGTCACCGGTGCGCATTTGCTCGATGAGCTCGCCCAGCTTCGCAATTCGATCATCGCTGATGTTGTGCGCTGCCAGGGCCGCCGCTTCGGACTCCACCAGCAACCGCGCCTCTGTCACCTCGAACGCGCTTACACTGGGCAGAGCCGCTTTTTCCTCGGGCTGCCGCTCGCTGACATACACGCCTGAGCCGGTTTTAATCTCAAGCCGGCCCACCGCCTGCAACGCAATTTCAGCCTCTCGTATCGTGACCCTGCTTACGCCAAGCCGTTCGGCAAGCTCGCGCTCTCCTGGCAAGCGTGTTCCGGGCGGAAAAGCGCCCTCGTCGATCAGGCCGGCAATTTGCTCGGCCACAGATTGGAAAAGTCGTTTGCCAGTCATTCCATCCCTCTGAGGCAGATCGGGGTTAGCTGTCCATTCCTTTTGCGTACCATATGCATACCAGTTGTGAAGTCATGCTGTTTTGAACGATGGGCGGCTGCCACCACTGTCCCCCGAAAGCAGTGGCAGCCTAATCGATCAGAATTTGACCCGGACACCCGCGAAATAGCGCGGTCCGTAGACCTGGATTGCGCCGAAATCATCTGGTGCGCCGCGGAAGTTGGTGCGCGGTTCGTTGAAGAGGTTGATCCCTTCGACCGAGAAACGAACATTCCGGTTCAATTCGTATGAAACGCGGGCCTCGACAACACCTACATCGTCGACATAGCGGACGCGGCCAGGCGTCGCAACGAACTGCTGGAAGTATTCGCTACGATATTTGTAAACGCCCTGGAAATCGAAGTCGCCGATTTCGTAATACACCTGACCCGAGAACACATGCTCGGAGAAACCGAACAGGTTGGACGGCGGGATAAGGCCATTGACGGTCGTTGAAGTGCCATCAGGAGCAACCGTGGTCAGCGCGCCGAGCGTATCGTCTTCAAACTCGAAGTCGGAATCCGCATAATTGTAGCTCAGTTTGAAACCAAGCCCGTCGAGCGGCGCCGGAAGATAGCTGAAACGGTGCGCAGCGGTGATTTCCACGCCGTAGATCGTGCTGGTGTCATCAGTGGTGTTCACCGTCAGCACCGGCAGATCGACGATCGTACCGTTGAAATTGAACGCCTCTGTCAGTGCAACAGATTCGAATCCGCCATTGAAGCTTTTGTAATAAGCGTTGAAGGCGAGGATCGTATCTTCGTTTGGATACCATTCCAGACCGGCATCGATATTCCATGAAAGCAGCGGATCGGTGTCCGGGTTGCCAGTCGAAGAAACAGCGTCAATGCCGCCGGTCAATGCCTGCTCTGCGGTCGAAAAGTCATCATCGTTGACGATGAACGTCCGGCCATTGCCAAGGCTGGAGGGATCAGGGCGCGACAGCGCGCGGTAGATACCCAAGCGGCCCTGAAGGTCAGGCTGGAATTCCACGACGAGGTTCAGGCTCGGCAGGAACTCGGTGTATGAACCGCGTGTGATGTTAGTCACAAGCGTGCCGCTGTCCTGGCTGATCGTGAACGTGTCCGCCGCATCGGGATCGGTCGGATCGGCTGCAATCGTCTCAATAATCAGGTCAGCGCGGAAGCCTTTCGACGTGATATCGGTTCCGACCGCGCGGACACCGATATTGCCCCGGATCGGCAGCGATCCAAGTTCCCCTTCAAAGTTAGCCTGAAAATAGGCTGCCCAGGTTGTTTCTTCGACATCCGTGTTGTTGATCGCGTCAAAATCGCTGGTCGGGTAGATGGGGATGCCATCGTCGTCGAACGAAAGACCCGATGGATCTTCCCGCTCCAGAACCTGTGCAATGCACAGCGCATCAAACGTTGCAAAAGTGTTCGAGGTGCCAAGCACGTTCCCGTTCTCATCGACATTCGTAATCAGCGGGTTGCCGCCCGAAATCGAAGAGAGGAAACCCGATTCCGGGAAGCTCGTGCGGCATTCCTGGTTCGCTGCGAAAAGCGCCCCGGAACCATCATCATCGTTATAATTGTTCTCGAAGCGACTGAGACCGTTCACGGCGCCGGGCACGTCGCGGTAGATCAGCTCTTGATAGCGCAGACCGCCCTGCAGTGATGAAAGAAACCCGTCGAGCTCGTAATCGGCATCGCCGCGAACCGCCCAGACACTGTTGAAACGGTCTTGCTCCAAATCGGCGCGAAGGCGCGGATCATTGGCAAACAATGTGTAGTCCGTCACATCGAAGTTCTGGGTGACGAAGTTGAGCCCCTCGGATCCGTTCTGACGGATAAGGACAGCTGTTTCGACACGGTCATTGGTCGAGCTGCCATCGCTTTCGGTGGCGTCCGGCCATACTTCGTTGCCAAAAATGTCTTCGTTGTCTTCGGTGCGGAACCGGATCTGGACCGCTTCCTCTACGCGGCGCGTTTCGGAATAAGAAGCATCCAGCGAAATCGTCAGGCGATCAGATACCTGCGCATCGAGCGAAAGCCCGCCGCCGTAATATTCCTCGTCACGCTCAAGGTATTCACTAACAGCTTCAATCCGCTGCTCGTTGGTGAACTGACGAAGAGCACCGCTTTCGGTGTAAAGAAGGTCGAAACCTTCGATTTTGTTGAGGTCGCCGATACCATCGATCCGGCGGCCCTCGGCAAAGTTCAAATCGCTGCGCTGCTCGCGAAAGAGACGCTTTGAATACTGGAAGTCGGCATTGATATCGACATCCGGGCTCGGCTTGTACTGGACGGCTGCGAACACAGAATCACGCGTATCGTCAGTGATGTTTGACCGCAACGCATAGCTGTTGCGCGCGATGACGAAATCGTTGGTTACGCTGCCATCGCGAAGCCCGCTGATCGTGCTGCTGCTGGTGTCGCAGTTGCCATCATCAAACACACCGTCACTCGTAGTCGTCGGATCGACAACACAGGCGCGGATCGTGTTGGAGACGTTTGCCTCCTGTTCGGGATTAGTGGTGTCGTTGCGCTGATAACCGATGGCGATACCAAACTCGCCGTCACCAGCCTGGAACTGATCGACATAGCTTCCGGTCGCGCGATAACCGAATTTCTGGAACCGCTGGTCGGAATCGATGTCGAGGTTATCGGGGTTGGCGTTGAGCTTGATCTCGCCCTGGATGCGCCGCTCGCCGTAATCGACGGGGCGGATCGTTTCGAGAACGATTTGCCCGGCAACGCCGCCTTCGATGTAGCTGGCGGCCTGCGTCTTATAAATGCCGACCTTGTTGAAAAGCTCGGACGGGAACTGGCTGAAATTGACCGAACGGTCGCCAGAACCGTTGGTCGCCACACGCCCGTTGATAACCGTGGAACTGAGGAACGGGCCAAGACCGCGGATGGAAATTTCGGTCGCGCCGCCCTGTTCGCGGTGCGAACCTGCACCGGTCAGCGTTTCCAGCGCCTCACCAATGGAAAGAGCGGGAATGTCGCCAATCTCGTTTGCCGAAAGCGCATCGAACACTTCGGTCGATGCACGCTTTTCCGCGATCGAACCCTGAATGGTTGCGCGGATGCCGGTGACAACAATGCCCGGTTCGCCATCGGCGACTTCTGCTTGGGGCTCGTCGGCATCTTCATCCTGGGCGATCGCTGGTGTAGCAACGAGCGCTGCACCCGCCAAAAGAGCCGCAGATACAGAAATACGCGCGGCAGAACCGCCTTTGTGAGCACGAAGTGCCATCGTTTCCCCTCCCTAAAGGTATGTTTATGCCTTCTGGGATACTCCGCAGGAATTCGATGTCAACCGCTCTTGCATACCAATTTTACAAATTTCCGCAGACCAATCGGACAATTGGAATTTATCGTCTATTTGTCAGCATGTTCACCGACGCGTTCCATCATGCTCGTGCGCGAGCTGCGATTGAGAGCCTACGAAAACCACCCTGATTTCCGCGTCTTTGACGGCCACTCAAGCCAATTTGTGACCATTTTGTCACAAGCAAAGCGCGCGGCATTTCACCAATCCACAGGCCAAGGCGATACGGTCGTAGCCTCAACGCACTGTTTTCAAGCTATTTTTAGCGGAATACAAATTGGTATTACGCAATTTTCAGATAGGTCTATGCGTTTGGTTGACACAAACTTATCTATTCGTATGCTCCTGTGAAAATAACACCATAATGAACCACGGTGAGGGGAAATAACATGAAATACGAAACCGGGGGCGCAAGCCTGTCCGCTAAAAAAACGCGTATGCTGGCTGGACTGCTGGCAGGCTCTGCCATGGCTTTCGTGCCTGGCGCAGCGTTGGCTCAGGACGAAGCGAGCGGCGGTGATGAAACCGCGCAAATCGACGGCCCGACCGAGGGTGCGATCATCGTCACCGGCATCCGCAGCTCGCTGCAATCGGCGCTCTCGGAAAAACGCAATTCCGAAAGCCTCATCGAAGTCATCCAGGCCGAAGACATCGGTAAACTGCCTGACCAAAACCTCGCAGAAGTGCTCGAAAACGTCACCGGCGTGCAAATCACGCGTACAGCGGGTGTCGGCACCGGGGTCCAGATCCGCGGTACCAATGACAACCAGGTGCTGATCAACGGCGTAAAGACCGTGTCGGCAGGCACTGGCCGCGGCGGTATCAGTTTTGAAGACATCAACCCTGCGATCATCTCCTCGGTCGAAGTCATCAAGGCGCCGACGGCCGACACGATCGAAGGCTCTGTCGGCGGCACCGTCAACCTGCGCACAATCCGTCCGCTCGACATTACCGACCGGATCATTTCGGTTCGCGCGCAAGGCGAATACAGCGAGCTTTCCGACAGCATCAAGCCGCGCATCTCCGGCAGCTTCGGCGATGTATGGTCAACCGGTGCGGGTGAAATCGGCATCGTTCTCAGCGCCAGCTACACCGAGCAGGAAGCCACATCGTTCCGTCCGCGCGTCGACCGTGACAACCTGGTCGCAGCGGGCAGCGCGGTCACATCCTCCGGCGCTGCAGGACCGGATTTCAATTATCTCGGTATTCAGTTCCTTAATCAGGAGCTCGAAAACTTCGAATACGAAACGATCAACTTTGCAGGCTCCATTGAATGGGCGCCCAGCGATGATCTGATGTTCTATTTCGACACCATCTACAACGATCAGGAACGCCGGCAGGACAGCTCGCGCATTCAGGCATCGGGCGTCAGCGGACTGCGGTTCAACAATGTGCCGAGCGAGTTTGAAACGGTCGATTTCGGATCGCTCGACGGGGTTGACCTCGGCAGCATTCAAGCATCGCTGGTGGGCGTGATTGAGCCGAACCTCGGCGTGGATGACGACGATCCCAACCTGCGTTTTTCGAGCGACACCGGCGCCCGTGTCACCACGAGCGAAGTTTATCGTCTGGGCACGCAGTTTGAAACCGGACGGTTCTCCGCTCGGGTCGAAGCATCGCGCTCCACCTCGGATTCGAGCAACCCGAACCTCAGCACGACGCTGAACTTCATCAACCCGAACGTTCCGCTCGACGGGTCGAGCAACGATAACCCTGTTCCGTTCGCGTATGACCTGTCCGGTGGATCGCTGACGTTCGGCATCAACTTTGCGTCGCCTATCGCGCCGACAATCGATGAGCTTCTCGACCCGTCGAACACGGTTCTGGATGCTGTCACAAACAGCAACAACCGGACGCAAAACGAAGAGAACGCCTTCCGCATCGACACCACGCTCGATGTTGATGACCTGACCCCGTTCTTCACCTCGTTCGATCTGGGATACCGTTTCAACGATACATCGACCCAGTTCGATCAGCTGCGTTCAACCTTCGGCACCGGCGCAATCGCCAACAGCCCGAGTGGTTCGGCATTCGCAGACCTGATCGTTCCGGGACCTGACAATTTCGGTGATTTCGACGGACGCGATCTGGCTTTCCGCAATTTCGTGCTGATCGATCCGGACCGGTCATTCTCTGATCGCGATGCTGTATTCGCAACGCTTCAGGCGGCGCTGGATGCGACACCGGGCGGTCAGGCACGGATCGCCAGCGGGGGCCGCCTGTTGTCCGATCTTGACCCCAATTCGTCGGGCAATCTCGCCGGTTCGTTCAGGATCGAAGAGTCCACCCACGCAGTTTACGCGCAGGCGAATTTCGAAGCGGGTATCATTCGCGGTAATATCGGCCTGCGCTGGGTCAGCTCGACAATCGACTCCTTCGGCAACAACGTCGCCAACGGTGTGGTTTCGCCGGTTACGTCACGCGGCAATTACGCCGAGTGGCTGCCGCGTGTGAACCTGATCGCCGATCTGACCGATGAACTGGTGTTCCGCGCAAGCTACACCGAAGACATCAACCGCCCGGACTTTAACGATCTGTCGCTTTCGGTCACGTTCCCGACCGGTCCGAACAACCCAGTGTCGCTCGGCAACCCGAACCTCGCACCGGAAACAGTGCAGTCCTTCGACGCCTCGCTAGCGTGGTATTTCGCTCCGTCGTCGCTGATCAGCATCGGTGTATTCCACAAGGATCGCACCAACCTGTTCGTGACCCAAGTCGAAGACGCGTTCGAAGATGCCAACGGTTTCCGTGACATCACGGCACCGTGCGAGCAGGGCGGTATCTTCAACCCGGTCCCGGATCGCAACGTCCTCTCGCCGACAATTGGCAACGGCCTTTGCGTTCCGCTCCAGACTATCGTGAACGATCAGTCGAGCACGACGCAAACCGGTATCGAAGTCGCATTCCAGTACGATCTTTCGCAATTCGAAGACGTGCTCGGCTTTGCATCGGGCTTTGGCGTGATCGCCAACTACACCTACCAGGATTTTGGCGGTGGTGAGGCGACCAACAGCAATTCGGGCCGCGGCGGCGACATTTTCGAAGCCATCAATCCGGGTATCTCGCTTCCGGTTGAGGCGGTGCAGGGTCTGCTCGATTTCTCTGAAAACGCGTACAACGTGACGCTGTATTACGAGAAATACGGCCTTTCTGCCCGTGCCCGTTACACCTGGCGTGACGCATTCCGCACGCTTGATACGGCAGGCGGTGCCTCGCTCAACTCGACCTTCGGTTTCCCAACAGTCACCGAATCGCGCGGTCAGCTGAATGCGAGCGTCAATTACGACGTGACCGAGTTCCTGAATGTCGGCGTGGAAGGTGTGAACCTGACCAAGTCGGAAATCACCCAGCGTTGCGTTAACTCAAGCGCGCTGCTGTGCTTCCAGGGCCTTCCTGATCGCCGGATCGTCTTCGGCGCGACCCTGAACTTCTGATCAGGTCATCGAAACAGCCCAGGGTTTGATCCTTGGTCAACAGACGAGGCGCTGCCACTATCTCCCGGTGGCGCCTCGTTTTTTTGTTTGGTGAAGAGAGGGTTTCGGATGGCTGAAATGGCTAAGGGCGCCGGCAAATTATCGCGCGGGCTTGCCTTGTTCCTACCCGGGATTTTCCTCCTCGGATTCAATATTGGCACCGGCAGCGTCACGACCATGGCAACTGCCGGTGCGAATTACGGGATGAGCCTGCTGTGGACCGTCGCCATTTCGTGCGCGGCCACATTCCTGATGATTGCAGCATACGGGCGCTATACGCTGGTCACTGGCGAAACCGCGCTGGAAGCCTTTCGCAAACATATCCATCCTGCAGTTGGCATCTTTTTCATCCTCGCTCTGGGGATCGGTGTCTGCGCGAGCGTGATGGGCGTGATGGGGATCGTGGCTGAAATCAGCTACGAATGGTCAAAGACGTTCATAATCGGCGGGATCGATCCGCTGTTCTGGGCGGCGTTTTTCTGCGCAGTGGCATTTTTCATCTTCTGGAGCGGCCGCACGCAGGTGTTCGAGCGGGTGCTGGCCGTGATCGTGGCGATTATGGCTGGTTGTTTCGTGCTCAATTTCTTCATCCTGATGCCTCCGGTGGAGGATATGGCCGCTGGACTGCTGCCTGCCATTCCAGAGGTAGCCTCTAGCGAGACAGGTCCGCTGCTCCTGATCGCATCGATGGTTGGCACGACCATATTTTCAGGCCTTTTCATAATGCGTACGACGCTGGTGAAAGAAGCGGGCTGGACTATCGTTCATGACAAACAGCAACGCCGCGATGCTGCGTTTGCTGCGATCATGATGTTCATCATCAGCGCGTCGATCATGGCCGCTGCTGCGGGCAGTTTGTTTGCCGAGGGGATCGGGCTGGACCGCGCATCGCAGATGATCGGCTTGCTTGAACCGCTGGCTGGGCCGCTGGCCGTTTCGATCTTTGCGATCGGCATCATCGCTGCCGGAGTGTCTTCGCAGTTTCCGAACCTTTTGATGATCCCGTGGCTGCTGTGCGACTACCGCAGCACGCCGCGCGATATGACCCTGTGGCAATACAGGGCGTTCGTGTTTGCCATTTCACTGCTAGGACTGGTGGTGCCGCTGTTTGACGCTCGCCCGGTTTTCGTGCTGATCCTGTCGCAGGCATTCAATGTCGTCCTGTTGCCGGTGACGGTTGGCTGCATCATCTACCTTGGCAATCGCACCGATCTGATGGGCGATCATCGCCATTCGGTGGCAACGAATGTCGGTCTGGGCGGGATTTTCCTGTTTTCGTTGCTCACCGGCTTCATGGGGTTTCAGGGTCTTATCGAGACGCTGGGCGTTTGATCGGGGAGTTGGACAATGCGCGAATCGTGGCGGTGGTTTGGTCCCGGTGACCCGGTCAGTCTGGCGGAAATCCGGCAGACAGGCGCGACCGATATTGTCAGCGCGCTGCATGACATACCCATCGGCGATGTCTGGCCAAGAAAGGCAATCGCGGCTCATCGCACGGTGATCGAGGCAGGCAATGTTCCCGGATCGGCGCTGCGCTGGACCGTGGTGGAGAGCATCCCTGTCCACGAGGATGTAAAGCTCGCCGCGCCCGGCCACGGACGGTATGTCGACAATTGGATCGAAACCCTTGAAAACCTTGCGGCCGAGGGCATCCGCACGATCTGCTACAATTTCATGCCGGTCATCGACTGGACGCGGACCGACCTGCGCCATCAGCTTCCCAATGGCGCATACGCCTTGCGCTTTGATCAGGATCGGTTTGCGGCCTTCGATCTGCATATCCTGAATCGCGAAGGCGCCGCCGATGATTACAGCGCCGATGAAATCGCGCGGGCACGGGCCGTCTTCGACACGCTGGATGAAGCGGAAATCGCCGCGCTGACACAGACAATCATCGCCGGCCTACCCGGCAAGATGACGGATGCCTATTCCCTTGCAGATTTCAGGGCGGCATTGGCGCGTTATCGCGATGTAGATCACGAGCGATTGCGGGCCATTCTTGCAGCGTTTCTGGCGCGCGTTGCTCCGGTGGCAGAGCGGCTTGATGTAAAGCTCGCCATTCATCCGGACGATCCGCCGTGGGACATGTTCGGCTTACCAAGAGTGGTTTGCACACCAAACGATCTGGATCAGCTATTCAGCGCCGTGCCGAGTGAGGCAAATGGCATGACGTTGTGCGTTGGCACCTATGGCAGCCGCCCGGACAACGATCTTCCGCAGATGGCGCTGGATTTTCGCGATCGCATCCATTTTGCACATTTGAGAGGGGTATCGCGCGATCCCGAGGAACAGCGATCCTTTATCGAAGCAAGCCACCTCGACAGCGATATCGACATGGTCAGCGTTATCCGCAACCTTCTTCAAAACGAGAGCGAGCGCGGGTGCGAAATCTTCTTCCGGCCCGATCACGGTCACCTGATGATGGGCGATGTCGAGCGTGCGTCCAATCCGGGTTACTCGGCCATCGGCAGGATGAAAGGGCTCGCGGAAATTCGCGGCGTCATCAAAGCGATTTCATCGGCGCGGTAAGGTCAGTCCGTGCGGGCGATACCCTGAGCGAGCAAACGGTTCACGGTCTGCGCAATTTCATCGGTGCCGCTCGCATCTGTTCCCGCTTCCCAAACAGCGTAGCGCAGGCCGACGAACACGTTCATGCCCATGATCGCCCATGCCTCAATCTCGCCCAGACCATCGCGAAACTCGCCTTTGTCGCTGCCTGACACCAGGCGGGCCTGAATGCGCTGCGCAATCGTCTCATAATGCGTCCGGTAACTCGCGGGATCGACGAACTCGGCCTCGTCGATGATGCGGTAGATTTCCTTATGCTCGCGCGCGAATTCCAGAAAAGCGCCAAGCGCGGCATGCTCGATCTCCAGCGCGCCCATGTCGTCTTTCATGGCGGCGCGCGCGCTTGATTTCACGTTGTCACTCATATCCGCGACCAGGGCGCGAAACAGCGCGTCCTTGCTGTCGAAATAGGTGTAGAATGTACCCAGCGCGACGCCTGCCCTCCGCGTGATCGAGCTGACTGACGCTTCGTGAAAGCCCTTCTCTCCGAACTCTTCCGCTGAAGCGTCGAGCAGTTTGCGCAACGTGCGGCGCCCGCGCTCTGTGCGGGGCCGTTTGTCGTCTGCTGCTGCGCCCGCTGCGACGGTTGCACGGCTGCCACTTTCAACTGTCATCCGCCGGTCCTCCCACCCTCTGCCTAGGTCGCTAGCGGCTGATCGACAAGTCTAAACTTGAAAGTTGGTTCAACTTTCAATATTGCAGGCCGAATAAGGTTTTGGGAGAGGACCAGATCATGAATATCCAATACGCCACACGCGGTGCCCTTTTTGCTGGCTGCGCCGGACTTGCCATCCTTGCTGCGCCTGCCGCAGCGCAGGACGCTGCCGATATGCAGCAAGATAGCGTAACCGAGGATGACGGCCCCGGCATCATCGTGACAGCGCGGCGGCGCGAAGAACAATTGCTGGATGTCCCGATCTCTCTCACCGCAATCACGGGAGAGGCGCTGGAACAGCAGGGCATTCAGGATCTCACGCAAATCGCCCAGCAGGTTCCCAACATCACGCTGGAGGTAAGCCGCGGTACCAACACCACCCTCACAGCATTTATCCGCGGCGTTGGTCAGCAAGACCCCGTTGCCGGTTTCGAGGCCGGTGTTGGCCTGTATGTCGATGACGTCTACCTGAACCGGCCGCAGGCGGCGGTGCTGGATGTTTACGACGTGGAGCGGATCGAGGTGCTGCGCGGCCCGCAAGGTACGCTTTACGGGCGGAACACAATCGGCGGCGCGATCAAGTATGTGACCGCTCGCCTGCCCGACGATCCCAGCCTGTCCATTCGCGGCACTTATGGATCATATGATCAGGCCGACCTGATCGTGACCGGATCGACGCCGATCACCGACAATCTGAAAATCGGCGCAAGCGGCGCGCGGCTTTCGCGCGGCGGATTCGGTGAAAACATCAATCTCGGCACGGAAAATTATAACAAGGACGTGTGGGCCGCGCGCGGGACAATCGAATACGATAGCGGACCAGTCTTTGTGCGGCTGTCGGGCGATTATGTGCTCGATGAAAGCGAGGCACGGCAGGGCACCCGTCTGATCCCAAGCCTGTTTACAGGCGCGCCCGTTTTGGATGATGTGTTTGATACCCGCGCAGGTCTCGATATCGTCGATCAGGAAGTCGAGGCATATGGCGGCGCGCTCAACATCGCGATTGACCTGTCCGACACGCTTACACTCAAATCGATCACCGGCTACCGCGAGGACTCGTCCACATCGCCGATTGATTTCGACAGCCTCCCCGGCGCCGATCTGGATGTGCCTGCGATCTATGAGAACGACCAGTTCAGCCAGGAATTGCAGCTGCTTTACGAAGGCGACCGGCTGTCCGGCGTCTTCGGGCTTTATTATCTCGATGCGAATGCCTTTACCGCGTTCGACGTGGCGCTTTTCACAACCGGCGACCTGATCAGCTTGCCCGGCCTCAACGCACAGACACTGGGCGATGTCGGCACGGAAACATGGTCAGTGTTTGGCGACTTCACTTACGATATCACTGACACGCTCAGCATCTCTCTGGGCGGTCGGTACACCAATGACAAACGGTCCAGCCGAGTGTTGCGGACCACATTCATCGGCGGATTCTCTGATCTGTTCGATTCGAATAGCGCGGCGATTCCAATCGCGGTGACCAGCGATTTCGAGGGGAGCGAGACGTTCAAGGATTTCAATCCGCGCGCCTCGATCAGTTTCCAGCCGACGCCTGATCACAACTTTTACTTCACCTACAGTCAGGGCTTTAAAGGCGGCGGCTTCGATCCTCGCGGCCAAACATCGGCAGCGCCTGATCTGGACGGCGACGGCGATATCGATTTCGATGACCAGTTCGAATTTCTGCGCTTTGCCCCCGAAACGGTCGACAGTTATGAATTGGGCTGGAAAGCATCGCTGCTGGACAACCGGTTGAACATCGCGATTGCCGCGTTTCTCGGCCAGTACGACAATGTGCAAATTCCCGGTTCCATCGGCTTCGACAGCACCGGCGACGGTGTAAACGACAGCTTCATCGGCATCACATCAAACGCGGCGAGCGCGGATGTAAACGGCATCGAATTCGAAGGCAGCGCGCTGGTCGGGCGCGATTTTGCAGGCGATGGCAGCCGGTTGAATGTGAATTGGTCGCTGGGCGTGCTCGATGCCAAATTCAACACGTTCATCGACGCATTTGGAAACGATGTCGCAGACAGCCGGGTGTTCCAGAACACGCCGGACATCACCGCCCACATGGGGTTTGTGCTGGGCGTGCCCGCCGCTGGAGGGATGGTCGATTTTCTAGGCAATGCCTCCATGCGATCGGATGCAAGCCAGTTTGAAACCGCCAATGTGTTTCTGGATCAGGACGGTTTTGTTCTGGTCGATGCAAGCATCGTCTACACCGCCGATAGCGGCCTGTTTTCCATCGGCGCGCACGGCAAAAACCTGTTTGACAAGGAATACATCGTGGCCGGATACAACTTCGTCGCGGGCGGCACACCTTCAGGCACGCCGTTCGTCCCGACGCTCGGCCTCGAGGGGACCTTGACCGGCTTTTACGGCGATCCGCGCCGGTTTTACGTCACCGCCGAAGTTAACTTCTAAACCGGCCCTGAAACGCTCTCTCCAGGGGGCCGGGCGGCGGTTTGCAAATACCGCTGCCCGGCCCCTTCCTTTTCTCGGCACTTTTCAACGCCTGACGAAGCGGGCATAGGCGCTGACCATGCATGATATTCGCCTGATCAGAGACAATCCCGAAGCCTTCGATGCGGCGCTTGCGCGGCGAGGGATGGAGCCAGTGGCGCAGTCGATCCTTACACTCGACGAAGAGCGCCGCGCCCTGACGACCAAGGTGCAGGAGGCGCAAAGCCGCCGCAACGAAGCATCAAAAGCCATCGGCAAGGCGATGGGTCAGGGCGACACCGAAACCGCCGAAAAATTGAAGGCCGAAGTCGCCGAGATCAAGCAGTCGCTGCCGCAAATGGAAGAACGCGACAAAGAGCTTGGCGAGGAGCTGAAAGCGGCGCTGCTCGCTCTTCCCAACCTGCTTGATCCATCGGTCCCGGATGGAGATGGCGAGGAAGACAATGTCTTCCTGCGCGAATGGGGCGAAAAACCTTCTTTTGATTTTGAACCGCAGGAACACGCCGATATCGCGCCGGCACTGGGCATGGATTTCGAGACCGGCGCAAAAATTTCCGGCGCGCGCTTCACGTTCTTGCGCGGTGACATCGCACGCCTGCACCGCGCGCTGGGGCAACTCATGCTGGACGTGAACACGGGCGAACACGGATTTACTGAATGCAATCCGCCGCTGCTGATCAACGAAGAAGCTGGGTATGGCACCGGTCAGTTACCCAAGTTTTCCGAGGATCTGTTCACGACGACAGATGGCCGCCTGCTGATCTCTACGTCCGAAATGGTGCTGGGCAATTCATTCCGCGAGCAAATCTTTGCCGAGGCGGATTTTCCGATGCGGCTGACCGCGCTGACCCCGTGCTTCCGGTCCGAAGCGGGAGCTGCGGGGCGCGATACGCGCGGCTTCATCCGGCAGCACCAGTTCGAAAAGGTCGAGATGATCTGCGCTGCGTTGCCGCAGGATGCGCCTGCAGAGCATGAACGGATCACCGCGATTGCCGAAGGTTTGCTGCAAAAGCTGGGCCTGCATTACCGCGTGATGGCGCTATGCGCGGGCGATATGGGCGCGACCATGATGAAAACATACGATATCGAGGTATGGTTGCCCGGTCAGGGAGCCTACCGCGAGATCAGCTCGTGTTCCGATGGCGGCACATACCAACCGCGCCGAATGAATGCGCGCTACCGCCCAGAAGGGGAGAAAAAGACCGAATTCTTCCACCTGCTCAACGGCTCCGGCCTCGCTGTGGGCCGCACTTTGGTTGCGATAATCGAGAATTATCAGCAAGCCGATGGCAGTGTCATCGTACCGGACGCCTTAGCACCCTATATGGGCGGGATCACCAAGCTGGAGCCTGCCGCCTGATGCGCATATTGCTGACGAATGACGACGGCTATCACGCGCCGGGTTTCGAAGTGCTTGAAGCCATAGCGCAGCAGTTTTCCGACGATATTTGGGTTTGCGCCCCTTCAGAGGAGCAGTCGGGCGCGGGTCATTCCCTCACGCTGAACCGCCCCGTCCGGCTTCAGAAATATGCCGAGCGCCGGTTTGCCGTGACAGGCACGCCCACAGACAGCGTCATGATGGCGCTGCGCGAGGTCATGGACGCTCCGCCCGATCTCATCCTGTCCGGCGTCAACCGCGGCGCGAATTTGGGCGATGACATCACCTATTCCGGCACCGTGTCCGCCGCTATTGAAGGCGCGCTCGCAGGCATCCGCGCAATCGCGCTTAGCCAGGTGTATTCGCGCGAGAGCGCTGCGGGCGGCGACCTGTTTGCCGCCGCAAGTGAATGGGGGCCAAAGGTAATTGCCCCGCTGCTCGACGCGCCGTTCGATGAAAGAACACTGGTAAACGTCAATTTCCCCCCGCTCGCCGCAGACGCAGTGAAGGGCATTCGCGTTGTCAGGCAGGGCTTTCATGATTATTCGCGCGGCTCGATTGTCGAGGGCACGGACCCGCGCGGGCACCGCTATTTCTGGTTCGGCCTGCACGCCATCGAACACACGCTGGACAATGGCACCGATCTGGAAGCCATCGACGAAGGCTATGTTGCCGTAACCCCGCTGCAACTTGACCTGACCCACCATTCATCGCTTGATGCGATGGCACGCCGGTTCAGCGCATAAAAGAGCCGGCGCAGGGGACACAGCAAGGACATCGATGGCAAAACGCGAAACCGACAAGATTTTCAGCGGCAAATCGGATAAAGTGGTCGTAGCGAGCAAGTTCAAACCGCTGCGCCGGGCTGTCAGAATTCCGGTCTGGGGCGATCTCAGCATCCGTCTGGGCCTTGCGCTGTTACTGATTTCCATCGTCGTATTGATCCACTGGTTCGACCGCGACGGACTGGTCGACAGCGTCGATGGCGAAGTCAGCTTTCTCGATATCGTCTACTTCACCATGATATCGATCACGACGACCGGTTTCGGCGATATCGCGCCGGTAACTGACAGCGCGCGGCTGATCGAGGCGGTGATCGTCACCCCGATCCGTTTCGCAGTTTTCTTTATTTTCGTGGGCACCGCCTACAACTTCATCATCAAGCGTAGCTGGGAGAAATGGCGCATGGCCCGTATCCAGGAAAAACTGTCCAATCACGTTGTCGTCTTGGGCTATGGAATCTCCGGCTCTCAAAGTGTCGAGGAACTGATTGAACGCGGGACCGACGCCCGTAATATCGTGGTCGTCGACCCGAGCGAGGAACGCCTTCGCGAGGCGGAAAAGCTGGGCGTCAACGTGATGGCCGCCGATGCGACCCGCGATGAAACGTTAAAAGCTGTCCGCATCGAAGAGGCTCAAACAGTGCTGGTTTCCGCTGGCCGAGATGACACCTCGATCCTAATCGTTCTGACCGTGAGGCACCTAGCGCCCAAGGTTCCGATCAGCGTCGTCGTGCGCGCCAACGATAACGAGTTACTGGCCCGTCAGGCGGGCGCGAACAATGTCATCAACCCGGTCCGTTTCACAGGATTGCTGCTGGCGGGATCGGCCAAGGGCGCGCATATCGCCGAATATCTTTCGGACCTCGCATCGGTCACGGGCCGCGTGCAGCTGGTAGAGCGCGTCGTTCAAGAGGGTGAATGCGGCGGCTCCATTGCGGAACTCAGCACAGGCGGCAGGGGGCTGCGGATTTATCGCAATGGCCGGGCCATCGGCTATTGGGAAGAAGAATGCCAAAGCCTGCAGGAAGGCGATGTCATCGTGGAAATCGTCGCGACCGAAAACGGTTCGAGCAAGGGCGACGGACACTAGGTTTTCCGCGCCCGGCGCGCCGCGTCAGCCCCTCAACGAAACAGCACGAATACGCCGCCCATCGCGGCCATGCCGACCAGCATGTGCCCTGCATCGATCAGGAAATGCGTAAAGGTCTTGCGCAAATACAGGTAATGGATGCCGACCGCCGGGATCATGATGCCCAGCGCAAATCCTATTGCCATCATCATCACCACGAATGGAATCGGATCGGTGCGCGCGATCAGGTGCCACAGCACCATCGCGATCAGCATTTCGAACAGGAACGTCAGCCCGAAGATGAGCGCCATATTGCCGCCCTGCACTTTGTCGTCCGACATGCCGGCAGCTTTCTGCCACGCTTTGCCAAAGATCACGCCATACCACAGCGCCCCTACGGCAATGAAAGCGGCGGTTCCGGCAAGCACCGGCCAAAGCGCAAAATCATTCATCTGAATTCTCCCAATTGCCAAGGACGCTAGCGCAAAACCGCCACCCGGTGTAGGGGCGCGGCCAATATGAGCAATTCGACAACCACCCTCCCCGATCAAAAGCGCGTCGGCATGGTCTCCCTCGGCTGCCCGAAGGCGCTAGTCGACTCAGAGCGTATTCTCACTCGGCTGCGTGCCGATGGCTATGCCATGTCGCCCGATTATTCCGGCGCCGACGTGGTGCTGGTGAACACTTGCGGATTTCTGGACAGCGCCAAAGAAGAAAGCCTCGCCGCGATTGGAGAGGCCATTTCCGAAAACGGGCGCGTAATCGTGACCGGCTGCATGGGCGAGGAAGCGGATGCGATCCGCGCCGCCCACCCGCAAGTGCTCGCCGTGACGGGCGCGCATCAATACGAACAGGTGGTGGAGGCCGTGCACGAACACGCTCCGCCATCGCAGGGGCCATTCGTCGATCTGATACCTCAGCCCGATATCAAGCTGACCCCGCGCCATTACAGCTATCTGAAGATTTCCGAAGGGTGCAATCACTCCTGCTCGTTCTGCATCATTCCGCAGCTGCGCGGAAAGCTGGCCAGCCGCCGGATCGATGCGGTCCTGCGCGAGGCGGAAAAGCTGGTTGCAGCGGGCACGAAAGAACTGCTCGTTATCAGCCAGGACACCTCGGCTTACGGCGTCGATACGCGGCATGAAGAGCGCGACTGGAAAGGTAGCCCGGTCCGCGCACATATGACCGATCTCGCCCGCGAGCTTGGCAATCTGCGCACATCAGAAGGCAGCGCGCCGTGGGTGCGGCTGCATTACGTCTACCCCTACCCCCACGTCGACAAGGTCATCCCGCTGATGGCGGAGGGGCTGCTGACGCCCTATCTCGACATCCCGTTCCAGCATGCTGCACCCAGCGTGCTCAAGCGTATGCGGCGACCAGCGAACGAGGCGAAGGTTCTCGAGCGGCTCAAGGGCTGGCGCGAGATTTGCCCTGATATCGCGGTGCGTTCTTCCTTCGTCGTCGGCTTCCCGGGGGAGACCGAGGATGACTTCAAATACCTGATCGACTGGCTTGAAGAGGCGCAGCTAGACCGGGTTGGCGCATTCCGGTTCGAACCTGTCGACGGTGCAGCGGCGAACGACCTTTCGGACCCCGTGCCTGAAGAGATCAAGGAAAAGCGTTACGCCAAGCTGATGGAAGTCACCGAGCGGATCAGCGCGGCCAAGCTGGAAGCGAAAATCGGCAAGACAATTCCGGTAATCATCGATGAAGTCGGAGAGCCGGACGAAGACGGCGATATCGGCGCCACCGGACGCAGTCAGGCCGACGCGCCCGAAATCGACGGGGCGGTGTACCTGCGCAATGTCTCTGGCATTTTACGTTCTGGCGATATTGTCAGCGCCGCAATCGAGGACGCTGATGCGCATGACCTGTTTGGCGTGACCGTTTAAGGGTTAACAGGCGTATTTCTATTTCAGGTAAGCGGGAACGGTTTCGCCTGCGGACCCTTGGCTAGGTAATGGCCATTCAGATCAAGACCCGCTTTGCGTTCGAAACCAACCAGGCCACCGACGCCTTGCTCCAGTTTGAGGCAGCGGCGCTGCCCGAACAGCATATCCGCTCCGCCGATACCAGGCTGGGCGATGCCGAACATGTCGCGCGCGTTGCAGCGATGGATGACATCGGTGAGCGTATCTGGATCAGGACGAACGGGCTGTTCGAAGTTTCGTATGAAGCCATTGTCGAACCGCAACGGATCGCGGCGGACCTTTCATCCCTCAGCGCACTGGGTCCGCACGACCTGCCCGGTGAAACGGTGCAATACCTGCTGGATTCGCGATATTGCCATTCAGACCGGTTCCACAATTTCGTGAACGCGGAGTTTGGCAATACGAGCGGCGGACAACGCGTTGCGGCGATCTCCGACTGGCTGACGCAGCACTTTACCTATGCGCCGGGGTCCAGCGGCCCATCGACGACGGCGATCGACAGCATGATCGCGCGTCAGGGCATCTGCCGCGATTACGCGCATGTGCTGGTCACGCTGGCGCGCGCCTCGACCATTCCCGCTCGCTATGTCGCGTGTTTCGCCCCCGGCGTGACTCCGCAGGATTTTCATGCGGTTGCCGAGGTTTTCCTCGCCGATCCCAATGTCAAAGATGGCGGAACCTGGCAGATTGTAGATGCGACGGGCATGGCCGATCCGCAAAAGACGGTGAAGATCGGTGTCGGACGTGATGCCGCCGATGTCAGCTTCCTGACTACGTTTGGGGCGAACCGGTTTTTGAATTGCAGCGTCGATGTAAGCGAGTGCGACTGACGCCTTAAATGGCAGCGGTGTTCAGCTGCTACCCCGCACATTGAGTTTGACAGGCACGCGCCTGACGCCTTCGTGCGAACCTTCCTTTGCCACGGCCTCGACCAGCAGCCGCCCTGCGCAATCAAGGTCCGGTTCGATTGTGGTGAGCGGAGGTGTGGTAAGCTCGCTTGCGGGCACTCCATCAAACCCCACCAGCCTGACATCACCGGGGATCGAGACGTCGGTCGCCTGCAATGCCTCCATCACGCCAAACGCAAGGGCATCGCATACCGCGAAGATCCCATCGAACTGCACGCCGCTTGCCAGCATCTGCCCAGTCGCCATTCGCCCCTGTTCCCGCCGCGCGCCGCCCGGCTCGATTTCGGTAAGGCTCGCTGTAACACCCAGCTCGGCGGCGCGAGTAAGAAACGCATCGACCCGCTCAGCAAACTGCCGCTGCGTGCTGGTGCGCGATCCGATGCAGACAAGGTTCTTGCAGCCACGGCTCGCCAGATGTTCTGCCGCCAATCGCGCGCCCGCCTCGTTGTCCGAGGAAACCCAGTCAAGATCGCCCAGCGGGCTGCCCCAATACGCAACCGGCTGCGTTGTTTCGCCAACCTTGCGAAAATAGTCCCACGCGGTGCGGTTTGCGGTGGTGCCGATCACAATCAGCCCTTCGGCCTGCCCGCGCTCAACATAATGGCCGAACAACCGCTCGTCTTCGGACTGGAGCGAGACGAGCACTTCCAGACCCCGCTGTGCCGCCGCTGCACAAATTCCGCCCAGCAGCGCATAGGAAAACGGGTTGACGTCACGCGCGCGCCCGCCCGGCTTGCAAATGACGACTGTGGCCAGCGTGCCGGTATGCCCCCGGCGCAGGCGCGCGGCGCGTTCATCCACGAAATAACCCAGCTCCTGCGCCGCGCCCAGCACCTTGTCCCGCGTCGCTTCGCTGATGACGGCGGAACCTGACAGCGCGCGGCTGACGGTGGACTGGCTGACGCCGGCCCGCTCCGCCACATCGAAACTGGTTACCCGCAATGGTTTGCGCGACGCTTCCATGGAACCTGCCCCCTCCCCCGGGGCGATAATGCATAGCTATGCAGGGGCTATGCCGCAGAAATGGTCGCTGTGCCACTGTTCAGCGCGCTTTGGGTGTGGGAATTTAAAGAGGGGCGTCAGCGAAAATTCGGGCACATTTGGCTGCGCTGCGGCTTGAATAGCTATGCAGCGCTATGGCCGCGACCGAAGCTGCCCGCTAGAACGGCGTGAAAATAGCAAAAGACCGCGTGCAAAACGCGCGGCCACCAAGAGGACACGCATCATGGCCGCGAATGCAATTTCGGCAGATCGCCTGCTTTTGTTTGGCGCCACCGGCGATCTTGCCCGGCGGATGCTGCTTCCCAGCCTGTGCGCTCTTGATGCGGATGGTCTGCTACCTGAAAACCTCAAAATCATCGGCACCGCGCGCAGTGAAATCGACGATAACGGCTTTCGCGACATGGCCCGCGAGGCGTTGGAGAAATACCTGCCCGCCGAACGCCGCGGCGGCATGGCCACGTTTCTCAACCGGCTGACCTATCAGGCACTCGATGCGACATCGCTGGAGGGTTTCGATGCGCTCGCGAAGCATGTCGGCCCGTCCACGAATAACAACGGGGACGGCGGCCTTGCGATATTCCTGTCCACCGCGCCAAGCCTGTTCGGCCCCACCATCGCAGGCCTCGAACATGCAGGGCTGACCGGCGACAATGTTCGCATCGGTTTGGAAAAGCCGCTGGGCACAGATCTTGAAAGCAGCTGTTCGATCAATGACGCGGTGGCCGCTGCATTTGATGAGGACCGGATATTTCGGATCGATCACTACCTTGGCAAGGAGACGGTGCAAAACCTGCTCGCATTGCGGTTCGCCAACATCCTGTTCGAACCGATCTGGAATTCCAACTATATCGAGCACGTGCAGATCACCGTGGGCGAAACGGTCGGGCTTGAGGGCCGGGTGGCATTTTACGACGATGCCGGCGCGCTGCGCGATATGGTCCAGAACCACATGCTGCAATTGCTGGCGCTGGTCGCGATGGAGCCGCCGACCAGTTTCGGCGCAACCGCAGTGCGCGACGAAAAGGTCAAGGTGCTGCGCGCCCTGCGCAAGGTCGAACCGGCCGAGACTGTTACCGGCCAATACCGCGCAGGCGCAATCAATGGCGAAGCGGTGCCGGGTTATGATGATGAATTGGGCAAGGACAGCGACACCGAAACATTCGTCGCGATCAAAGCGCACGTCGATAACTGGCGCTGGAAAGGCGTGCCGTTCTACCTTCGCACCGGCAAGCGTCTGCCGGAACGCGTGACCGAAATTGTCGTCAAATTTCGCTGCGTTCCGCATTCCATCTTCGAGGAAAAAGGCTCTGGATTGCAGCCCAACCAGCTGTTGATCGGCATCCAGCCGGAAGAGAACATCACGCTGTCGCTCATGGCGAAAGTACCCGGACTGGGCGTGGAAGGCGTTCGGCTGCGGGAGGTTCCGCTGGAAATCGCAATGCCTGATGCGTTTGTCGGACAGCACCGCCGGATCGCCTATGAACGGCTGCTGCTCGACCTGATCAACGCCGACCAGACGCTGTTCGTGCGCCGGGACGAGGTTGAGGCACAGTGGCAGTGGGTTGATGCCATTCGCGAGGTCTGGGAAGAGGCGGGGATCACGCCAAAGACATACAGCGCGGGCTCTTGGGGGCCGAGCGCGGCCATCGCCCTTGCCGAACGGGACGGAGTTAGCTGGCATGAGTAACCTTAACGACACTATCCACCGCGTCACGCAGCGGATCATCAAAAATTCGCGCACCAGCCGGTCATCCTATCTGGAGCTGATGCAGCGCGAGGCCGATCGCAAGCCCGAGCACAAGGATATTGCCTGTTCCAACCTTGCGCACGCTTTTGCAGGCGCGCTCGAAGATCAGGAGGCGATGAAGAACCGGCGCGGTCCCAATATCGGGATCGTCACGGCCTATAACGATATGCTGTCCGCGCATCAGCCCTATGGCCGGTATCCCGACCGTATGAAGATTTATGCCCGCGAGGTTGGCGCGACCGCTCAGGTTGCAGGCGGAACACCGGCAATGTGCGACGGCGTTACGCAGGGCGAAGACGGGATGGAGCTTTCCCTCTTCAGCCGCGACGTCATCGCCCTGTCGACCGGGATTGCCCTGTCGCACCAGATGTATGATGGGATCGCCTGCCTCGGCATTTGCGACAAGATCGTGCCGGGCTTGCTGATGGGTGCGCTCCGGTTCGGGCATTTGCCTGCTGTCTTCGTGCCATCAGGGCCAATGCCGTCGGGCATTTCGAACAAGCAAAAGCAGGAAACGCGCCAGCAATACGCCGCTGGGCAGATCGGTCGCGGCGAACTGCTGGAAAGCGAGCTTGGATCGTATCATTCGCCGGGCACCTGCACGTTTTACGGCACGGCAAACTCCAACCAGATGATGATGGAGATGATGGGCCTGCACATTCCCGGCAGCGCATTCGTCACGCCGGGCACCAAACTGCGTCAGGCGCTGGACCGCGCGGCTGTGCGCAGACTTGCAGAGCTTTCCGGCACTACGGACCGGACGCTGGCGCAGATGGTCGATGAAAAAGCTATCGTGAATGCCACTATTGGCCTGCTGGCGACCGGCGGATCGACCAATCACGCGATCCACATCCCGGCGATGGCGCGCGCGGCGGGGATCATCATCGACTGGGACGATATGTCGGAGCTGTCGAGCGTCGTGCCGCTGCTTGCGCGGGTCTATCCCAACGGATCGGGCGACGTGAACCATTTCCACTCTGCTGGCGGCATGTCCTATGTCACCGCGACCTTGCTGGAAGAAGGGCTGGCGCACCGCGATATTCTGACCGTTGCCGAGGGCGGGCTGGAAGCATTCACCGCCGAGCCTGTTCTGGACGAGGAGGGCGAGCTTGCTTGGTCACCTGTCACGCAAAGCCGCGATGATACAATGCTGCGCCCAGCCTCCGACCCGTTCCAGCCCGATGGCGGAATGCGGCTGGTTACAGGCAATTTGGGCCGCGCGTGCTTCAAATCCTCCGCTGTTGCGAAGGAGCGTTGGACCGTAGAGGCGCCCTGCCGCGTGTTCGAGAACCAGGCCGACGTCGTGACCGCGTTCAAAGCGGGTGAGCTGGACACAGACGTAGTCGTGGTCGTGCGGTTTCAGGGACCGCGCGCCAACGGTATGCCGGAACTGCATTCGCTGACCCCGTCGCTCGCCGTGCTGCAAGATCGCGGGCACAAGGTTGCTTTGGTGACGGATGGCCGCATGTCCGGCGCGAGCGGAAAGGTGCCGAGCGCCATTCACTGCACGCCGGAAGCTTTGGGCGGCGGACCGCTATCGCTGCTTAAGGATGGCGACGTGATTCGGGTCTGCGCCGAAACGGGCGAGCTATCGACCAGCGCAGATCTGAGCGCGCGCTCCGCAGCGCCCGATCCGCAGCCGCAATGGGGCGTCGGGCGCGAAATGTACCGGATGCTGCAAACCCATGCCGACGGCGCGGAAAAAGGCGCATCGGCAATGCTTGCGACTGCAGGACTGTAATCTGATGGGTGAACCGCGCCAGATCGTCACCGTCGATATTGGCGGCACGCATGCGCGCTTTGCCATTGCCGAAATTGAGGCAGGCGGGGCAATCACCCTAGGCGAGCCAACCACGCTCCACACCGAAGACCATGCCAGTTTTCAGACCGCATGGGAAGATTACCGCGGCCGCATGGGCGGATCGCTGCCCGATGCATTGGCAATGGCGGTTGCAGGGCCAATTCAGCCAGACGTTATCCGCTTCACCAACAATCCGTGGATCATCCGTCCGCCTCTGATAATGGAAAAGCTGGGCTGCACGCGTCACACGATCGTCAATGATTTCGAAGCGGTCGCCCATGCCGCCGCACGCGCGCCAAACAGCGATTTCCTGCACCTTGCCGGTCCTGATGAGGATTTGCCGCAAACCGGCACGGTCAGTGTGCTGGGACCGGGCACAGGGCTGGGCGTTGCCTACTTTTACCGCAGGCCCGCTGGCAGCTACCGCGTGCAGGCGACCGAGGGCGGGCACGGCGATTTTGCGCCGCTCGATGCCATAGAGGATGCGATCCTCGCCCGGCTTCGCAAACGGCATACGCGGGTGTCGGATGAACGCGTTGTGTCCGGCCCGGCAATCGTGGACATCTATCAGGCGCTCGCCGCGATGGAGGGCCGCGCGGTCAAGGATGCGAATGACGTCGAAATCTGGACTGCGGGCACAGACGGATCCGACAGCCTCGCCGCCGCAGCGGTCGACCGGTTCTGCCTCGCCCTAGGCTCGGTCGCAGGCGACATCGCTTTGATCCAGGGGGCAAAAGGCGTCGTCATAGCGGGCGGCCTTGGCTACCGCATTCGCGAAACGCTAACCGCATCGGGCTTCGCCTCGCGCTTTACAGCAAAGGGCCGCTTTGCCAGCCTGATGGCGGCTTTGCCCGTCAAACTGATTACCCATCCCCAGCCCGGCCTGCTCGGCGCAGCGGCTGCCTACGCACAAGAACACCTTGAGGAAGACAGCGCATGACCCTGCCGCTTAAGACTACCGATGATCTCAGCGCGCGCTTGCAGGAACTCCATGCCCGCACCCGCGAAACACCTTTGTTCAATCCGGTGTTTCAGCTGGGTCTGGACCTTTCAAGGGCGCTAGAGGCGGGTTCTACCGATCTAGACCAGCTTGAGACGTTGGTAGAGGAGCTGGAGTGCGCCGGCCTTCAGGCCCGCGCGGCGCGCCTGCAAAAACTTGTCGCCCCTGTCTCATCGGAAGCCAACCGTGCCAAGCTGACGACCGCGCTATCTGCCGCGCCAGATTTTGAGGCGTTTCGTGCACAATGGGAAAGCCCGCGCCTCCATGCTGTCTTCACCGCCCATCCCACCTTCTTGATGACGCCCGAACAGACCGAGGCGGTGGCCAAATCGGCCAGCACCGACGCGCCTGTAACGTCGCTGGTCTGCACCGCGCACACAGATCGCCCCGCCATCACGCTCGATTACGAACATGGCGAAGTGATGAAAGCCCTCGCCAATGCGCAGGATGCCCGAGCCAAGATTGTCCGGGACACCCTTGCCTATGCTGCAAAGGCATGGCCCGATAGCTGGCAGCAGCTTGTCCCGCTGCCATTCCGCTTTGCCAGCTGGGTCGGATACGACATGGACGGGCGCACCGATATCAAATGGTACACCTCGATCCGGTTCCGCCTGTCGGAAAAAGCCGAACGTTTGCGCCGGTTCGCCGACGATCTCGAACAGATCGATGCCGGTCACGAAGCGGCTGAGACATTGCGCGCAGGCGCCGATCATGCCGCCCGCAGTGCGGAGGATTTCGCCGGTGACCTGTCCGAACCAGAGGCTTTGTCTCAGGCAGCAAACCGGCTGACTTATGACCATCCGGACAAGCTCACTTCGCTCACCGAGATCATCAAACAGCTTGAACAGCAAGCTGCGGAAACCAGCGATGATGATCAGGCAATTGCTCTCAAGACGCTTACCGCCTGTATGCGCGCCGACGGGCTCGGCATGGGCCACATCCATTTCCGCGTGAACGCAAAGCAGCTGCACAACGCCATCCGCAGCCGCCTGACCGATCAGCCCAATCTCGATCTCGCAAGCAAGGGCGCAATGGCCACCCTGCGCGCGATGCTCGCCAAGACAGAACCGATGCGCACGAACTTTGCCAGCCTCGCGATCGAAAGCTCGACCGCGATCCGGCAGTTTCTCGCGATGGCGCAAATTCTCGAACACATTGATGCGGACACGCCGATCCGTATGCTGATTGCAGAGTGCGAACAGCCCTCCACCATCCTTGCCGCGCTGTATTTCGCGCGCGCTTTCGGGATTGAGGATATGGTCGATGTCTCGCCGTTGTTCGAAACCGAAAGCGCGCTGGAACATGGCGGGCGGTTTCTTGATGCGTTGTGCGCAGAGGAGCAATACCGCGACTATGTCCGTTTGCGCGGGCGCGCCTGCATCCAGACCGGTTTTTCCGATGCCGGCCGGTTCGTCGGGCAGATTCCCGCCAGCCTCGCCATCGAACGACTGCAGGGCCGTTTTGCGCAGGCGATGGCCAAGAATGACCTTGATGATGTCTCTGCGCTGATCTTTAACACCCACGGCGAAAGCATGGGCCGCGGCGCGCATCCGTCCAATTTCGAGGAGCGACTGACCTGGCCGATGAGCGCATGGGCGCGCGAACGGTTCGCCAGCGCCCACATTAAATTGGAGCCAGAGGTCAGCTTTCAGGGCGGCGATGGCTACCTGTTCTTCGCCGGGCCGGAACTGGCGCTCGCCACGCTTTCGCGCATTGTGTGCGCGCCGCCGCGCGATCCGGCGGCGGGAGATGATCCGTTCTACGAGCGGACCGATCTCAGCCTCGATTTCTACCGCGCGGTGCGCGCGCATCAGCGCCAGCATCTGCGCAGCTCAACCTATTCGCGAGCGGTCACCGCATTTGGCCTGGGGCTGCTGAATTCGACCGGCAGCCGGGTATCGCGCCGCCAGTCGGACATTTCAGCCGACCGTGATATGAACCTCCGGCAAATACGCGCGATCCCGCACAATTCGATCCTGCAACAGCTCGGCTTTCCCGTGAACGTCATCTCCGGGATCGGCAGCGCCGCCGATGGCAATTACGAAGAGCTGGCTGCACTGATCGAGGCGAGCCCGCGCGGACAGCAATTGATGGCTCTGGCGCGTGCCTCGGATTCGCTCGCCAGTATCAAGACCGTGGCCGCGCACGGGGAGCTGTTCAATTCGGCCTACTGGGCCAGCCGACCTTATCGCGGCACGGAATCGCATCTGTCAGGCGCGTGCGAAACGCTCGCGGAATTCCTGACAAAGGATGATCGCACCGGTGTTTACCGCCGCCTCGCCTCGCGTCTGCGCGTTGACGCGCTGAAATTCCACCGCTTGCTCGACCTGCTACCGGCTGAAAACCGTGACACCACGCGTGAAAACACCCGCCGGATGATTGGCGCCGCGCAGTCCGTGCGCCTGGCGCTGATGCAGCATATTTTCCTAAAGGCGGTATCGGTCCCGGTGTTCAGCCGCGCCAACGACATTAGCCGGGAAGACGTGCTGGAAATGGTGCTGAGCCTGAGGATTGAGGACGCGCTCGCCCAGATGCGCCGTGCCTTCCCAACGCATTTCCCCGAACCGAGCGATTTCGCGATGGATGCGCCCGCGGATTATCCCGATGAATCCAGCGAAGGCTATGCGCAGATTGGCCGCGATTTTATCGACCCGATTGAGCGCGCCTATGCGCTAATGCTGCGCCTGTCGATTAGCATAGCAAACCAGTTCGGCGCGCACGGCTGATCCGGCGCAATTCGCGCCAATGTTAAGATTTGCAGCAGCGGCGTCCCTCCACGAGACTATGCCAGCCGCCGACTGGTTGTGAGCCGGAATTTGCGTCATAATGCATCGCATGATGACGTTATTCCGAATCCGTCCGATGGCCGCGTTGATCGCCTCGTGCATGATCACCGCCCCTGTAACCGCCGCAGACCAGCAGGACGCTGCCGCTATAGGCGCAGATCTGGCGGCAGGCGAGGATGCCGCGCAAATTGCCAGCGCGATGCCATCGCTCGATCCGCCCGCATCTGATTTGCCAGAGATCGCGGCGCAAACTGCGCAACAGCCGGTGCGCATGATCGCCGATCCGGTGGTGCAGGATGTTCCGCCCAGCCCGCCCGCGCTCAGCGGCGATCCTTTCGTCATCAAGAGCATCCTGCCGATTGTAGGCACTATTCGATATGGCGAATGGTATTGGGACGAAAACCGCGCGCCTGAAAACGGCAAACTGGTCGTCACGGTCGATCTGGACGCGCGCGTCGTCAGCGTCTTTCGCGATGGTCATGAAATCGGCACCGCAGTTGCGCTTCTGGGCACGCAAAAACACCCTACACCTCTGGGTGCGTTTCCGATCCTGACAAAGGAGAAGGACAATATCTCGGAGAAATATGACAATGCGCCGATGCCGTGGACACTGCGGCTGACATGGGACGGGATCGCGATCCACGGCTCGCCCGTGCTCAATGGCTATGCCAGCCACGGCTGTATCGGCGTGCCCGATGCGTTCGCTGAAAAGCTGTTTGCTATCGCCAAACGCGGTGACAAAGTGGTGATCACTCGCGGACAAATGATCGGGCTGGGCGACAAGATTATCGGTTAGGACGAGGCGCGCGGCGGTTCCGGACTGAACCGCCAGACCCGCATGGTCACGCCTGCACGCTCAATCCGCTCGGTCCCCGGAATGACCAGCACTCCGCCAAGCGATGCGTTGTCGCCCTGCCACAACCGGTCGAATGCCCGCGCCGCGTCACCGCGCGAGGCGGTGCCGCCCAGTTCCGCGATGATGCGCATGATCGTCTCAATCGCGATGGCGCGCGGCACATTGGCGTAATAGCGAAATCCGCGTCCCTGCTCATCGGAATCGGGCACGACATGCGTTTCCCAGTCCTCGGCTGCAAACCATTCAATCGCGCGCCACGCATCTTCGAGATATTCGGCGCTCGCAGCGATGGGCTGGCTCTCCAACCAATCCTGCTCTGAAAGGAACCGGCGGACTCGCGCGCGGTCGAATGTTTCGTCGGAATTGGACGGATCGCGAACCGGCTCTATACCCGCATCGCCAACGATCCGCTCCAGCTCAAGCTTCGTCCAGCGCAGCAAGGGCCGCGCAAGCGTGCCGCCCCAGCCTGGAATCTCGGTCGAAGAACGAATGCCAGACAGGCCGGGCACGCCGCTGCCCCGATTAAGCCGCATGAGTAGCGTTTCAGCCTGATCATCGGCGTGATGCGCTGTGAGAAGCGCGCCTGCGCGTGCCTCATCATGCCATTGGCCCAGCGCCAGATAACGGGCGCCCCGCGCGCTCGCCTGCACATTGCCCTCCCCCACATCGACCGTCAGCGTCTGGTGCTCAACGCCCAGCCGCCCGCATAGGTCGGCGACAAACACGGCCTCTGCCGCAGCCTCGGGGCGCAGGCCGTGATCGACAGTAGCCGCAGCAACGCGATCGGCGCCGCACGCCTCGCGCGCCAGCAAGAGCAACGCAAGACTGTCCGGCCCGCCAGACACCGCAAGACCAAGCCGCGCGTCGCCCAGGCCGAGGCGGTCCAGATCGCTGCGAAATCGCCGGATCAGGTCAGGATGGATATCGAGATGGATCGTCAGCCCCCGCAGTGAAGCGGATCACCCTTCGCAGGTGATTTTGCGCCGGTTTGCTTCATACTGGTCCAACAGACGGCCGCTTGCGACTGCCGGATACGTCTCGCCGAATTCTGCGAGCGCGATGCAGGCGCGGCGCGTGTCGTCCATCGCCATCATTGATTCGGAGAGATAAAGCAGGCTGTCGGGTGCGCGCGGCGCCGTTCGGTCGGCCTGGTAATTGCGCAGGAACCAGCGCGCGGCCTCTTCCGGCATATTATCATCCAAAAACGCGCGGCCAAGCAGGTTGCGCCCCCATGTCACGCGCCAGTGATCGGGGTATTGATCGATGAAGCTGGTCAGCTGCTGGCGCGCCTCTGGATAGAAACCGGCATTCCACAGCCGGAAACCGTATGAGTACTCATCGTCTGCGGCATCGCCTGTTTGCGGCTTCGTGATTTGCTGGACGGCTGCCAATCGTTCAGCGCTCGGTCCGCTGGCTGCGCTCTGCTCCGGCTCGCTTGGCTGCGTCAGTGTCTGCTCGGCTTCGGTTGTCGCCGAACTGCCGCCGGTCATCGCGTCCAGATTGGTCTGGGTCGACAGACTTGGCGATGGGTCGATGGTGTCTGAGAGGCTGGCACCTGCAGCGGGTGACGCCTCTAGCAATGCGAGACGGCTCTGGATCTGGGAAATGGAATTGGTGTTCTCTTCCGACAAAGCGGTCAGGCGCTGCAGTTGCAGTTCCAGCGCATCCAGCCGCACGAGGATATCGGTAACCGCTGTGGTCGTGGTCGCGGCGGGCTGCGCCTGCGCAGCACCTGGCGAGCCAGAGGTGATCTGCGGTTCGAAATAACGCCCGTCGCCGCCCGGGAAAGTGGCGCGCTGAAGAGCACGAACCTCTGCCTCGAGCTTGCGAATGCGGGCTTCCGCGCCGTCCTGCGCGGTGGCCGGGACAGGGCTGGTGGCGACCGTCGCGGCAACAGCCAATGCCCAACCGCTGCGCAGCAGGAATGAAGTGAATTTTTGTCCAAGAGCGATTTTCATGGTGCGGGATACCCCTCTCTCTGAGTAAATTTTTGCGCTGGCCGTAAAGTTTGCGATGACCCGGAAAGATCGCGCGCTGCCTGCGGACTGGGGTGTGCAAGGCCCCGCATGAATATGAGCCGAATCTTTGACGATGGGCGCGCACCAAGTCGAGCGAGCCGTTAGGGAAATCGGTGGGAAAACCTTACCGCGCCGGTGGCGGCGTGGATCGTTAATTGACCTGCGGTTCGCCTGCATCGGATATGTCGGCGCGGGCCAGCAGCGCAGATGCGGATATTGGCGTATCGCCCATCACCACAGGCTCGTCAGCCAGCTTGGGCACTTCCTGTCCGCCGATGGTAATCGCAAGCGCATCGGGCCTGCCTGTGTTGATCAGCGGCGCTTCGGCATCTCCGGGCACTTCGAATGTGTCACCGCTTTCCATAACAGCCTCGAAAAACGGGTTGCTGGGGTCTTCGTAAAACCGGACCCACACGTCGTCTTCCGTTGCGGTGAAAATCACCTGCCCGCTGGGAGCAGACGCCTGGGCATTGGCAGATGCTTCATCGGCGGCGGCTTGCGCAGCGAGTGTCTCTTCGCGAGCTGCGTCCTGTTCGGCCTGCACCAATAGCGATTCAGGACCGGTGCCAGCGCCAAAATATGTGTTGTAAAAGAAGAAAATACCAACCGCGAGGATCAGCGCAGCCGCGCCGCCCGACCATGCAAGGCTCGCCGATGGCAGCTTGGCCGGATCACCCGGCTCCATGCCGCCCGCCAATGCCGACTGGCGCGCATGACCTTCGGCAAGTTCTTCCCGAACCTTTGCTGTCACTTCGCCGTCATCGATCCCGACAGCCCGTGCATATGTGCGGGCAAACCCGATTGCATATGCCCGCGATGGCAATTCATCGAACTGGCCGCTCTCAATCGCTTCGAGATGGCGGATCGGGATGCGTGTTTTTGCGGCGATATGCTCCAGATCGAGGTCTTGCTTCTCGCGTGCCTCGCGCAGCAGGTCACCAGCCGACACTGGCTCCGCAACCGGTTCCATCGTCAGCTCTTCCGAGTTGCTGTCGTTCTGTTCTACCATGACCCTGTTTCCACTTTAGCGTGGCGCTTAATTCGTTGGACACACACTCAAACTTTATCGCTGCTTATGTCAAGAAGGCGGTGAGCGATTGGGCGCACGTGCAGCGCAGGCTGGCTCAAGCATAGGAACTGGGCGCGATGATTGCGTTTGTCGCCGCATCTGTCCGCACTTGCTTGAGTTCTTCAGCCGTCGACCTCGATCTCTCTTGCTTCTGCCCATGCGGTCATTTCTTCGCGCAGATTGACCGAGGGATCGGCGAGCCAACCGGTCATCGCCTCGCCCAGTTCGGCAAGATCGACCTTGCGCACCAGCTCTTTGATCGGTCCGACCGCAGCGGGGGTGATGGACAACCGGCGGAAACCAATGCCCAGCAGCGCCAGCGCCTCAAGCCGCCTGCCGCCCATCTCGCCGCACACCCCCAAATCCACGCCGGTGCCGACCGACGAATTTACCACTCGGCGCAGGAACCGCATGATTGAAAGGCTTAGCCAGTCGTAACGCTGTGCAAGTTTCGGATTCGCCCGGTCCGCCGCGAACAGGAATTGCGTCAGATCATTGGTGCCGACCGAAAGAAAACTGAGTTTCGGAAGCAACAGGTCGAGCATTTCTGCAAGAGCGGGCACTTCCAGCATTGCGCCGTAATAGATCGCATCGGGAAGCAATTTCTTTTTCGTTCGCAGAAACGCCAGTTGCTCATCGAACACGGCCTTTGCCGCGTCAAATTCCCACGGCTCCGATACCATGGGGAACATGACATATAGGGAACGCCCGCCGCCGGCCTCGATCAGGGCGCGCGCCTGCGCTTTCATCAACCCTTCGCGGGTCAGCGCCAGCCGCAACGCACGCCAACCCATTGCCGGGTTCTCATCGGCATTGGCGTCCTCCGTAGCGAGATACGGGACGGATTTGTCACCGCCGATATCGACCGTTCGGAATATGACCGGCTTGTCCCCTGCCGCATCCATCACATCGCGATAGAGACGCAATTGCCTCTCGCGCTGGGGCAGGGTTGCCGAAACGAGGAATTGAAATTCGGTGCGGAATAGCCCGACACCGTCTGCGCCGGTCATTGCCAGCGATCCGATATCATCGCGCAGACCTGCATTCATCATCACCTGAATACGTGTGCCGCAGCGGGTAAAGGGCTCCACATCGCGCAGGCTGGCATAGGCGGCTTGCTTCTCGCGCGATTTGGCAAAGCGTGCCTCGAACGCCTCGGCAACAGAATTTGTCGGGCGGATGGTCGCACTTGCCGCTGTGGCATCGAGCAGGATTTCGTCGCCGTCGCGAATAATGCCGCGTATCCCGCTCGCCCGGCCCAGCACCGGCACGCCCATCGCGCGCGCCACGATGACTACGTGAGCGGTCAGCGATCCTTCTTCGAGGATAACCCCTTTCAATCGGCGTCGGTCATATTCCAGCAATTCCGCCGGACCCAGATTGCGGGCGATAAGGATGGTGTCACGGCGCAGCCCCTGTGATGCTGCCGTGCCAAGCTGGCCGGATACAATCCGTAACAGCCGGTTTGCCAGATCTTCGAGATCGTGCATCCGATCGGCGAGCAGCGGATCGTCGATTTCGCGCATTCGCATGCGGGTGTGCTGCTGCACACGCTCAATCGCTGCTTCGGCTGTCAGCCCGCTGTCGATGGCTTCATTGATGCGCCGCGACCACCCTTCGTCGTAAGCAAACATCTTGTAGGTTTCGAGCACCTCTTCATGCTCGCCGCCGACCCCGAATTCGGCCTGACTGGATAGCGTGTCGATCTGTTCACGCATCTTGTCAAAGGCGAGATAGACGCGCTGGCGCTCCGCCTCGATATCGTCGGCCATAACCTGCGTAATTTGAACGCGGGGCTGGTGATAGACCGCATTACCGGCAGAAAGCCCCGAAACCAGTGTCAGCCCATTGACTGTCTGCTGTCCGGTCATGCCCTCACTCAGCCCGCGGGCCTCTTCCTCATCAACCAGCTCTGCATTGGCTATCAGTTCCGACAAGACCATGGCCGTCGTCTGGAGCGCCTCAATCTCGACCTCTTCATAGCGGCGCGGATCGACGTGCTGCACACACAGCACCCCGACAGCGCGTTCGCGGTAAACAATCGGGACGCCGGCAAACGAGTGGAATTTATCCTCGCCTGTTTCCGGCCGATACTGAAAGTCGGGATGCGCCTTTGCCTCGGCCAGGTTCAGCGTTTCGACATTGTCGGCAATCGTGCCCGTCAGACCTTCGCCGATGGCCATGCGCGTCACGTGGACAGCACTTTGATTAAGGCCGCGCGTCGCGAACAATTCCAGCATGCCTTCGCGAAGAAGGTAGATCGAGCACACCTCGCTCGACAGGCTTTCGCCGACAATTTCCGCCACGCGGTCCAGCTTGCCCTGCGCATGCATACGCGAGGCCATGACCTCATGAAGGTTTTTTAGAATCTGGCGGGCGGAAGCGGCTGCACTCATGGTTCCACAGGCTTAGGCAGTCCGGCGCACAAAAGCAAAGCCTCGCGGTGCGGCCCGCAGGCAATCATTTGCGACCGGACTGCCTTCGCCTCCCGCACGGCAAAACTTGGGCAAGCACCCGAAATTGCTGCGGGAATTGCGTCAGGCGGGAAAGCAGTCAGAAAAGGCCGGGCACCTTGTCGTCAGGCGCCGCGTATCTCTTCTTTCAATCGCAATTTGTGTTTTTTGATCTGCTGGATCGTCGCTGCATCAGGCACCGGGCGGGCCAATTCTTCGCGAAGCTTCGCGTCGAGGCCGGCATGTTTGGATTGGAGTGCGTTGATGTGGGGCGATGCCATACAGGTTCTCCTAAAGATTATCGGGGGGATGCCCCCGGGAAAACGACTCGGCTACCCAAGCAACCGGGCCGCTGATATCGATAAAACCACATCTGCCATGGGTTGCAAAGCTCTTCATTTGGGTGAAACGATGGCTTTGCGTAAATGCGCGGCGAACCGTTTTCGCGTGCGCATCAATCAGACCGGCCCGAAACAACGGGCGTAGATGCATCGCATCTGGGGAACACGATCGACATGAACGAGCAAGAGCTGACCAAGACGCTGGAATTGCTCAAGACAGAACATCGCGATCTTGACGCGGCCATCTCTGCGCTGACCGAAGCAGCGTCAGCAGACCAACTGCAGATCGCGCGGCTAAAAAAGCGAAAATTGCGCCTAAAGGACCAAATTTCGATTATCGAAGATGTCTTGCTGCCCGATATTATCGCGTAATTACGGCGGTTTGCTAACTTTTAATCGCTAACGCAGGCCCAATTCTGTCCCGCGCTGGGACGTAGGCAAATCGTATGCGGAAAATAACCATGTCGATCTGGTCGGGCGGCCTCGGTGTGGGTAGCGCGGCACCTCATGGCACGCACCAGCAATCTCTCCCGCCCAATTATCGAGGCGCTTTACAGCGAGGCTTTGGTCCTCGCGGATGAGGTTCGCGCCGTTTTCGCGCTAGGTGTGCGAGAGCCGGTTACCGGTGAGAACACGGCAATCCGCCTCGCGCTCTCTACAGAGGGTTTGAAAACCACGACGCGCATGATGCATCTGCTCGCATGGCTGCTGAACCAGCGTGCATTCTTTTCCGGCGAACTGAATGAAAATCAGGTGCGCAATCACGGCGCACTGCCCGTGGACCGGCCATCGGACGCGGCGCAGCTAGCCATGCTGGAGCCGGAAACCTGCGTCTTGATTAGCGAGACCGAGACGCTGCATCGCCGCATCGCCCGACTGGATCAGGCGTGGCGTCAGGGGTTCGACATGGGATCGCCTGCACGCGCATTCCAGCACCGCATCGGCAAGGAAATGGGGCGCATCGAAATGCCGCAATCAGATCAGTCAGCTGCCGGGCGTTCACAGCGCGGCTGACGCCGTTCAGCTTGATCAGGCCGCAGCCAATGCGGTTTTCCAACGGCCCAGCCGTTCCTGCCGCACATCATCCGGCAAATCCGGTACAAACCGCGTCCTGTTGCCAGCCATTGCCTCTGCTGCCTGCGACAAATCGGAATAAAGCCCCGCTCCGGCAGCGGCCAGCATCGCGGCTCCCAATGCAGTTGTTTCGACAAAGGCGGGGCGTTCGACCGGAATGCCCAGCATGTTCGCGAGATCCTGCGCCATCCACGTATTGGCCGCCATTCCGCCGTCAATCCGCAGCGTTTCCCACGATGTGCCGTCCGCTGCGAAGGCCGTCGCCAAATCGTGCGTCTGATGCGCCATCGCCTCCAACGCGGCGCGGGCTACATGCGCCTTTCCGCTTGCAAAGCTAAGCCCACTGATCAGGCCGCGCGCCTCTGCCCGCCAATGCGGCGCACCAAGCCCGGCGAGCGCAGGAACGACGGTCACGCCGCCAGAATCGCCGAGCGAACGGGCGAGCGCCTCTGTTTCAGCGGCGGTTTCCACGATGCCCAGAGAATCGCGTAGCCACTGGATCAGACTGCCCGCGACAAAGACCGATCCTTCAATCGCGTATGTCCGCTCTCCGCCGATTTGCGACAGAATTGTACCCAGCAGCCGGTTCGACGATCGCGGGATCACAGCGCCCTGATTGGTCAGCACGAACGCGCCGGTTCCATAGGTCGCCTTAGTCTCTCCGGGTGACAAACACGCTTGTCCGATGGTCGCCGATTGCTGGTCGCCTGCCAGGCCTGTGATCGGGATCTTGCGCCCAAACAAAGAGGCGTCCGTCACGCCCAGATCGCCCGACATATCGGTCACGTGCGGCAAAGCCTCATGTGGCACGCCCAGCAGATCGCACAGCCCCGCATCGAATTGCGCGCCCGCCAGTTCCAGCAGCATGGTGCGGCTGGCATTGCTGGCATCGCTGATATGCTGGCCGCCGGTCAGTTTGAATACAAGCCAGCTTTCGACGGTGCCGAACGCCAGCGTGCCTTTCTCCGATGCGGCGCGCACTTCGGGCACGTTGTCCATCATCCAGCGCATTTTGGTGCCCGAAAAATAGGGGTCGAGCAGCAGGCCAGTGCGTTGCTGCACCTCGGCCTCATGGCCTCCATCGCGCAGCTTGGCGCATAGCGGTTCGGTGCGCCGGTCCTGCCACACGATGGCTCGGGTCAGCGGCTCTCCAGTGGCCTTGTCCCACGCGACAACCGTCTCGCGCTGGTTGGTGATGCCGATAGCCGCGATGCAGGCCGCGCCGCCGGCTGCCGGTATCACCTCGCGCGCGCAGGCGAGCGTCTGTGCCCATATTTGGGCTGCATCATGCTCTACCCAGCCGCCCTTGGGGTAATGCTGCGAAAGATCCTTTTGCGCCGAGGCCTGTAATACGCCGTCGCTGGCAAACAGCATCGCGCGCGTGGACGTAGTGCCTTCATCGAGGACAAGAATATAGTCGGACATGGCGGACCCCTTATTGCTACCCGCTTTCCTAACCCGTCATACGATCATCGCAAGGTTTGTGCCGCCGATATGCGGGCAGAAACAGCGGCACTCGACAGATGATGCGCTGCGGCCCATATGCTTGAAAGATGGCTGGTATACCCCCCAAACCGTGGCCCACCGGAGAGGCCGAGCTGCTCGAACCGCTGGTTCGCCGCGTGCTGGCGCCCAATCCCTCACCCTATACCTACACCGGAACACAGACTTACGTAATCGGGGCTGAAAGCGACGTAGCGGTGATTGATCCGGGCCCGAATGAGCCTGAGCACATCGATGCCATTTTGCGCGCTGTTGGCGATGCACAAGTCAGCGCGATCATGTGCACCCACACTCACCGCGATCATTCACCGGCTGCGGCTCCGCTCGCTGAAAAGACCGGCGCGCCGATCGTCGGCTGCGCGCCGCTGGTTCTCAAAACCGATCTGCCGCGCGCGGATGAGGCGTTCGATACGACCTATGCGCCCGACCGGGTGCTGGAGGATGGCGAGCAGATGCGCGGTACGGGATGGACGCTGACGGCAGTCGCGACGCCCGGCCACACGTCGAACCATCTCTGTTTCGCACTGGAAGAAAGCGGTGCGCTGTTCACTGGCGATCACGTCATGGGCTGGTCAACCAGCGTCGTCATCCCGCCGGACGGTGACATGGGCGATTACATGTTGAGCCTGGAGAAATTGCAGGCTCGCGATGATGCTGTCTATCATGCAGCGCACGGAGCAGCGATTACAAAGCCGCGCCAATTGGTGCGCGGCATGATCGGCCATCGTCGCCAGCGCGAAAACCAGATTATCCGCCTGATGAACGAACAGCCGCGCGCGGTTTCGGCCTTTATCCCGTACATGTACAAAGGGCTGGATGAACGCCTTATCCCGGCGGCCGAGATGAGCGTCACAGCGCATCTGATCGACCTTGAAAAACGCTCACTCGCCGCGCGGTCGCATGAAGCGGGCGTGGAAATCTGGCGCACGATCTAAGATCGGCGCGCGTCTGTATTTGGCGCAAACCGACAAGCAAACCCTGAAAACTGGCGATAGGCCCTCGGACTAGGAATCCGGGGGGAGCATCATGCAAAACGTAGCGTCGGCAGCGGGACTTAGCGGTCCGGCAATCGAAAACACGCGGTTTTTCACCGTCATGGCATTTGTCATGTCACTCATCATCATTGCCGGTTTTTCGGTTCAGCTATCCATGGGCCGATCCAGCTTCGACGTGCCGTGGCCCTATCACCTGCACGGCGTGATTTTCATGGGGTGGATCGCCCTCTACCTTGCGCAGCATGTCACCATATCCAGCGGCAATCGCGCGCTGCACGCGTCGCTGGGCATGGCGGCATATATCTTTGTGCCTGCTATGGTTCTGACCGGCAGCGTCATCATGATCGTAGTCGCTCAGCGCAGCGGCGGGCCGTTCTTCTTTCACAAGTCGGAATTCCTCTGGAGCAACACGATGGTCCTGTGGTGCTTCGGCGCGCTTGCACTGTGGGCGTTGCAGCGCAGGCGCTACACCGGCTGGCACAGGCGGCTGATGCTGTGCGCGATGGCCATTCTGACGGGACCGGGGCTGGGCCGGCTGCTTCCCCTTCCGCTGATGATCCCGAACGCATGGCTGATTACGACGTTTGCAACTTTCATCTTCCCGGTCATCGGCATCGCTGCGGACCTGCGCCGGGATGGCCGCGTACACCCGGCATATTGGTGGGGCATCGGCGCATATGCCGTCACTTTCGCCATCTCAATGGGCATTGCCTATTCGCCGCTTGGCATTGCCGTAACCGAATGGGTGGTTGCCGGCACGCCCGGCGCAGAGCGCCCGATTGAGGCATTCCTACCGCCCGGCTTCAGCATATAACCGCTCTTTTCGCTCGAATTAATCGGCTATCGCCCTATATCGAAGACGAACTGAAATCACGACGGATCACAGCATGAGCATTGAGAGCAAAATTCCGAGCGGCGACGATCTGCTGGCTGAAATTGACCGGCTGCGCAAAGATCGCAATGCGGTGATCCTGGCGCATTATTATCAGACGCCCGACATTCAGGACATCGCCGATTTCGTGGGCGACAGTCTGGAGCTGTCGCGCAAAGCGGCTGAAACCGACGCGGATGTCATCGCGTTTTGCGGCGTGAAATTCATGGCCGATACCGCTAAGATCCTGTCGCCTGAAAAGACGGTGATCCTGCCTGATATGGATGCAGGCTGCTCGCTCGAAGACAGCTGCCCGCCTGAAAAGTTCAAGGCATTTCGCGAAGCGCATCCCGATCACATCGCGCTGACTTACATCAATTGTTCAACCGAGGTGAAGGCGCTTTCCGATATCATCGTGACATCTTCCAGCGCGGAAACCATCCTTGAACAGATCCCGCGCGATCAGAAGATCATTTTTGGTCCCGACCGTCACCTTGGCGGATGGCTGTCCCGCAAGTTCGACCGCGAAATGCTGCTGTGGCCCGGCGTGTGCATCGTGCACGAAGCGTTTAGCGAGACCGAATTGCTGAAATTGATGGAGCAACATCCCGGCGCGCCGGTTGCGGCCCACCCGGAATGCCCGCCTGCAATCATCGACCATGCCGATCACGTGGGTTCCACCAGCAGTATCCTCAAATTCGCAAAGAATTTCGATGGCGACACGCTGATCGTGGCGACCGAGCCGCACATCATGCACCAGATGGAAAAGGCGCTGCCGGAAAAGACATTTATCGGTGCGCCGGGTGCGGACGGAAACTGCAATTGCAACATCTGCCCCTACATGGCGCTCAATACGATGGAAAAGCTCTATACCGCGCTGCGCGACCTGACGCCGAAGATCGAGATTGAGGAAGACATCCGCCTGAAAGCGAAAGCCAGCCTCGACCGGATGCTGGGCATGGCAGGCGGCACGGTTGGCCTAGGTGATCTGGGTCAGGTCCCGTTTAAAGCGGACTGATCCTGCACCCTATCGGCGTTTTGGTGCGTTGATCGCGATATGACTGCGGAAATCCGTTTCTTCTGGGCGCGCCTTAACGCCAACTACTGGTTTTACCCGGCGCTGTTTTCGATCCTTGCGGCGCTGCTCGCATTTGTGATGGTGTATCTGGACCGGTCCGGCTTTAGCCAGCCGCTTAATGATGCGGAATGGCTGGTTTCTGTGCGGCCAAAGGGTGCTGCCGATATCCTGACTGTCATGGCCGGCGCGATGATCGGCGTTGCATCCACCGTGTTTTCGATCACGATTGTCGCAGTCAGCTATGCCAGCGGCACTTACGGCCCGCGCTTGCTTACCAACTTCATGGAAGATCGCCGCAACCAGGTCAGCCTTGCGACCTTTATCGGCACCTTTGTCTACGCGTTGATCGTTCTGCGGTCGGTGCGCGCGGAGGATGAATCGCCGGCAGCAGCCGCGGGCGCGGACTCCTTACCCGGTTTTGCCCCGCAATTGTCGCTGCTGGTCGCCTATCTGTTGATGGTGGTCTGTGTCGGCGTTCTAGTCTTTTTCCTAAACCACGTCCCATCGTCCATCCGTATCAACAAAGTGCTGGAGGCGATCGGCACCCGCCTGCTGAAAGCGATCCGCACCACCTATCCTGTCGAGGATGAATTTGCCGAGGCGCTCGAATCCCAGGGCGGCAAGACCCTGAAGGCGCGGGGCACCGGATACGTCCAGATGATCGATTTCGAAGACCTTGAGAAAAAGGCACGCGATTGCGGCTGCACGTTCTCCCTAAAGGTCAGGACGGGCGATTTCGTGCACCGCGATCTGCCGCTGATGGAGATCAAAGGCTGCGATCCTGAAGAAATCTGCGAAAGCGTGCGTGAAGATTTCACCCTTGGTCCGGTGCGCACACCCGAACAGGACCCGCAATTCCTGATCGACGAACTGGTTGAAATCGGTCTGCGCGCGCTCTCTCCGGGCATCAACGACCCCTTTACCGCAATCACTGCCCTGCACTGGTTGGGCGCGTCGATCAGCGAGATCGGGCGCCGCGACTTGCGAAAAGATGTGTGCGGGGAAGATGCCGAGGATTGCCCGGTTATCCCGATGTCGGATGATTTCGCGCATTACCTGAAACGCGGCTTCGGATCGATCCGCAGCGCCGTATCGTCCAGCCCGAATGCTGCGATCGTGATGCTGGACGTTTTGCAGAACGCCGCCGTCCCGATCTCTCATTCCGGACGACGCGCATCGATTAAAGAGCAAGGCGACCTGCTGATGACGCAGGCACAAATTGCCCTGTCCGGCCCCGATCTTCAGGCCGTGCGAGAGCGGCATGATGATTTCACACGCGCGCTAAGCTAAAGCGACTGCCTGCCTTGCTTTGCCCTGTTTTGGGCGGCCCTGGCGACAACCAGCGCGCTGCCCAGCAGCACCATCCCGGCGATATCGATCCCGCTCAGCACCTCTCCGAACACGCTGTACCCGATCACCGCCGCCAGCGCCGGCTGCGTAAGCAAGGCAACGCCGATAATAAGTGGCGGAAAATGGCCAAGCGAATAGACCAGCAGCCCCTGACCGATCAGCTGGCTGGTGATGAACAGGATCAGCACCGGGGTCCAATCCGTCGGCCACACCGGCTCGCCCAGAGCCAAAGCCAGACCCAGCAGGATCGGGCAGGCAAAGATGCTGACCCACACCAGCAGGCTCCACGATCCGAACCGCACCCGCTCGCCTTGCAAAGTTAACAGATAGACAGCGTAAAGCAGGCCCGCGGCGATGCAGAACAGGTCCCCTGCAAAAGTCTCCGCCGAGATTTGAAGGCTGCGTCCCAGCAGGATGCTCGCCCCGCTCAGCGCGCAGATAATTGCCAGCCATTCCGGTCCGCGCGGCGCGGTGCGCGCGATGATGAATCCCCAGAACAGCAGGATGATAGAGCCCGCATTACCGAACAGCGTCGCATTGCCCAGCCGGGTCATGCCGATACCGATATGCCAGCTTGCCAGATCGCCCGCGAACGCCGCCGCACCAATGGCGATAAGGGTCAACGTCTTTGGCGGCATCCCCGACAGTTTCTGGCCCGCGGCCTTCGCAAACAGGACGAGGAATGGCAGCGCAAGGAACAGCCGCCAGAACGCTGCGCTTACCGGCCCCGTATCGGTCAGCCGAACCAGCCACGGACCGGTCGCCAGCGCCATGTTGCCGACAAGCAGGGCGAGCAGGAGCAGCGCGGCGCGCGCATCCCAAACCTTTTCTTGCAGGCGCCCCTCTTTTTCCATGGTTGCGCCCTAACGCGCAAAGACCCAAGTGAATAGCCGACCAAACAGCAGGAGTATAAAATCACCATGCAAGACGTTCTGTTCCAGCCGCTCAAAATGGGCGCGTTAGAGGCGCGAAACCGTATCTTCATGGCCCCGCTCACGCGTGGGCGCGCAGCCGATCCGATGTTCACGCCCAATGACCTGATGAAAACCTATTACCAGCAGCGCGCCGGGGCAGGCATGATCCTGACCGAGGCGACCGGCATCAGCCGCGAAGGGCTGGGCTGGCCATCGGCTCCGGGCATCTGGAGCGATGAACAGACCGAGGCATGGAAACCGATTGTCAAAGCCGTTCACGACGAGGGCGGCCTGATCGTCATGCAACTGTGGCATATGGGCCGGATCGTGCATCCCGTGTTCCTTGATGGAAATCCGCCCGTCTCTGCCAGCGCGACAACCGCGCCGGGTGCCGCGCACACTCCCGAAGGCAAGCAGCCTTATGTGGAGGCGCGAGCCATGACAAAAGAGGATATTGATCGCACGATCAGCGATTATCGCCGCGCTGCCGAAAACGCGAAAGAGGCAGGTTTTGACGGGGTCCAGTTGCACGGCGCGAACGGGTATCTGATCGACCAGTTCCTGCGCGACAACACCAATCTGCGCACCGACGAATATGGCGGATCGCCGGAAAAACGCACCCGCTTCATGCGCGAAGTGCTGGAGGCGATTATCGATGTCTGGGGTGCAGACCGCGTCGGCATTCGCCTGTCACCCAATGGCGATTCCCAAGGGGCGGACGATAGCAATCCTGCCGCCACTTTTGGCGCCGCGTCCAAGGTTTGTGAAGAACTGGGCCTGGCCTTTGTCGAGCTGCGCCAGCCGGGACCGGACGGCACGTTCGGCAGCACCGATGTGCCCAAACAGGATGCCGTGGTGCGCGCCAATTACACCGGGCCGCTGATCCTGAATTCGGATTACTCCGCTCAGGAAGCCGCTGAGGATGTATCGAGCGGAAGATGCGATGCGGTCAGTTTTGGCCGCCCCTACATCTCCAACCCCGATCTGGAAAAACGGATCGCGGTGGGCGCGCATTTGAACCCGAACAAGGACGTGCCTAAAAGTTGGTACTTCCCCATTCCTGAAGGCTATATCGATTACCCGACGCTGGGAGAAGAGAAGGCCGCTAACGCCGCCTGATTGCGCCGGTTACTCCGCCTCAGGCCGCAATGCCGGTGCAACCGGTAGCGCGGTTTCGGGCGGGGGCGGCGGCTCTTGCGCAGGCGGCTCGGCAGCACTGGCCGGCTGTCCGCGCACCAGTGTGTCGGCGGGCGGCTCGGGCGCATCGGACGAAGCGGTGTCGGCCGCGCCGGACATATCCCCGTTCGCCTCTGCTGGCGGCGATTGCGAAGTCAGTTGATCGAGCGCCAGCATATCGTCGCTGATCGTTCCGCCCAGCACTTCGCCCGCTGGCGCTCCGCCATCTGCCGGTGTTCCATTATCAGGCGCCGGATCGTCCGATCCGCAGGCGCTGAGCAGGGCAAGCGCGGTCAGCGCGAATGTCGCTTTTATCTTCATGATGGTCACGCCTTTCGCCCGGTTTTGGCGAGCGCGTCAAGAAATCCCTGCGCGCGGGCGATCAGGGCCGCGTCCCATTCATCGGCTGACACCTTTTTGCCGAGCCGGGCCAGACTGGTGACGCCGAATTCTTCGATCCCGCACGGCACAATCCCGCCAAAATGCGCCAGATCAGGGTCAAGATTGACGGAAAACCCGTGCATCGTGACCCAGCGCCGCACACGCACGCCAATCGCGCCTATCTTTGCCTCGCGCCCGTCGATGTCGCGCGTCCATATCCCCACACGGCCCTGTGCGCGCCACGCCTGGACACCGAAATCGGACAGGGTATCGATCACCCAGCCTTCAATCGAATGGACAAAACAGCGCACATCCTTGCCGCGTTTGTTGAGGTCCAGCAGCAGGTAACCGATCCGCTGGCCCGGCCCGTGATAGGTGTAGCGCCCGCCTCGCCCCGCCTCGATCACTTCGAATTGCGGATTGACCAGTTCGCTGACATCGGCGCTGGTCCCGGCGGTGTAAACCGGCGGATGCTCCAGCAGCCATACCAGTTCGCTTGCCTTGCCCGATGCAATCGCCGCATTGCGGGCCTCCATCGCCTCCAGCGCCGCGCGATAGGGCACCTGCGCGGTATCACGCTTCCATTCAATCGCCGTATCCGGCGCGCTTTCGAGTGCGGTGCTTGCCATCCTCCTTTGGTGGGGGCATTGAAGGCACAGATCAAGGGACCAGATCAAGATACAAGGCGCGTCATGCGCACGGGGTGGCAATGAATTTCGATATGAGCACGACATGGGCGCGGGCAATTGAGCTGGTGCGCGACAATTTTGGCCTGCTGGCGGTGATCGCGGGTATCTTCCTGCTGTTGCCGACTGTGACGCTTTATCTGCTCGTCCCAGACCTGCAGGCGTTGATGGAACCCGGCGCAGACCCCGACATGGTTACGGCGCGAATGGCCGAAATGGCCGGGCCGCTGATCACCTATGGACTTATTTCGATGGTGTTTTCCTTCGCCGGTTACGGGGCGATGGTGGCGCTGATGGGTGATGATCGGCCAACGGTCGGTCAGGCGATCAAAACCGGCCTGAAAATCGTGCCGAGCGCGTTCGGCATCCTGATCCTTTTTATCCTGTGCTATTTCATCGCGGCCATGATCGTCGCGATCCCCATAGGGGTGATCGCCAGTCTTTCGGGCATGGCATCGCTCGCCATTATCGCAGCTGTGCTGATCCTTGCCGTGGTGATTTACCTGCTCGCCCGCATGTCGATGAGCCTGCCTGTGCTCGTGTTTGAAAACACGTTGAACCCGATCAAGGCGGTGCTGGGCAGTTTCAAAATGACGGGACCGAAGCAATGGTCGATCTTGCTGTTCTGGGGCATCCTGCTTGCCGCCTACATGGTTATCGCGCTGCTGATCACCTCGATATTCAGCCTGATCGCGGCCATTGCGGGTGACAGCACGGCGGCGATGCTGATCCTGGGCCTGACGAACGGCGCGCTCGGCATGATTGTGGGCATGATCGTCTCGGGCCTTGCGGTGGCCATGTATGGCCAGTTGGCCGGTCCGTCCGATACCGAGCTCACTTCGACTTTCGATTAGTGGTCAGGTTTCCGCTGACTGCCCTTTCCAGGCCCAGTACAGTTTGCATGGCAGGACATTCAGCCATTCGAACCCTTCGTCGATCCGGTCAAAATGAGGTGCGGATTCGTCGCGCACCGCAGACGTGAACTGGTAAGCGAGGAAGCCGCCGCCCGGTTTCAGAACCGAATGCGTCGCCTTTGCGATAGCCGGGGCCACCCCCTTTGGCAGGGTCGAGAACGGCAGGCCGGACAACACATAGTCGGCTTTCTCTATGCCGAGATCAGATAGGATCGTCCCCACATTCTCCGCTGAACCCAGCACTGCGTGAAAACGCGGGTCGCGGATCGTGCGGGACAGGTATTCGACGTAGAGCGGATTGGTGTCGATCGCGATCAGGACCCCGTCGCCGCGCATTTTTTCAAGCACGGGATGGCAGAACGTCCCGGCACCTGGACCATATTCGACAAACACCTCGCATTTGCCCCAGTCTACCGGCCCAAGCATCTGGCGGATTGTGAAGCGGGACGACGGTATGATCGAACCGACCATGCGCGGATGCTCGATAAATCCGCGAAAGAATACGGCCCACTGATCCGCATAGCGGCGCCAGCGCGACCGCAGACCGAGCCGCTTGCTGATTGCCGAAATATTTCCGGTCATTGTCCCTCCGAAAACCCGCAATCGGACCAAGCGATTGCCTCTGCACGGAAATTCGCAGACCGCATATCCGATTGCAAGTGTGCATCTGCTGGCTTAGCCCAGCGCACGATGAACAACGCAGCGCCGCCATTATCGGACACCCGCGAAGGGTCGGCGATCTCTACCGGCCGTATGGGCCTGCTGTTCACGGTCATGCTGGTCACGGCAGCGGGTAACACCGCCATGCAATCGGTCATGCCGTCGATTGGCACCGCGCTTGAGGTTGACGATTTCTGGATCAGTCTGGCCTACAGCTGGTCGGCGCTGCTGTGGGTCGTGTGCGCTCCGATCTGGGCTCGCCGTTCGGACCGGCGCGGGCGCAAGGCGATGATGGCGCTGGGCCTCACCGGCTTTATCTTTTCGATGGGGCTGTGCGGATTGGTCCTGTGGGCAGGCCTTGCCGGCTGGATCACCGCATTCTGGACCCTGATCGCGTTTGCCGCCGCACGCAGCCTTTATGGCGGGTTCGGAAGCGCCGCTCCGCCAGCGGTTCAGGCCTATGTCGCCTCGCGCACGCCGCGTGCAGAGCGCACGCAGGCGCTTTCGCTGATTGCATCCAGTTTTGGCCTTGGCACTGTGATCGGTCCAGTGCTTGCGCCGCTGATGGTGGTTTCGTTTCTTGGAGTGGGGCTGACCGGCCCGTTCATCAGCTTTGCCCTGATCGGCGTGATTGCGCTGGTGCTGCTGCGGTTTCGCCTGCCGAATGACGAGCCGCAATTTGCAGCCCGCGGCAAGACATATGGTATGCCCGACGCAGGGCAGACCCAACCGGACGACAACCACCGGCACACAGATCACGAAGACGACGATGCCCTGCCCGCCCCGCCCGGCTCAGAAACGCGGCTACGCTGGTTTGAGCCGCGCCTGCGCCCGTGGGTGATTGCCGCCCTGCTGGGCGGTCACGCGCAGGCGATGATCATGGGGATCACCGGCTTTCTGGTGCTTGATAGACTGGGCCTGCGGGATAGCCCTGAAGAAGGCGCAGCTCTGGTTAGTCTGGTGCTGGTGTTCGGCGCGCTGGCAACGCTGCTGGCCCAATGGGGCGTGATTCCGCGGTTCAAGATCGGCCCGCGCGCCGCCACGCTTTCGGGAATGCTCGTCGCCGCATTCGGCACGGCAATTCTTGGCGCTGCGGATAGTGTGTTTGCGCTATCCACCGGCTACGCGATCGCCTCGCTCGGCTTTGGGCTGTTCCGCCCCGGCACCACGGCTGGCACGTCGCTCGCCGTATCGCGCGCCGAGCAAGGGCAAGCATCCGGAGTTGTCGCGAGCGTTGCGGGCGCAAGCTTTATCTATGCGCCCGCGCTGGGCGTCGGGCTGTACGGGATCAGCGATTGGCTCGGTTTCGGGCTGGTGATCGCGCTGTGCCTGCTGGTTTTCATCCTTGGCTGGCGCAGTCTGACGAGCGATGAAATCCTCACCGCAGACTAAGCTCCATCGCGCTGAATACTAAAGCAGTTTGAGCACTTCATCCTGCGGGCGGCAGATCGCCACGCCTTTCTCCGTTTCGACAATCGGGCGGTTGATCAGGATCGGATCATCGACCATCGCATTCAGCACAGTGTCCGCATCAGCACCGGTCAGGCCGCGCTCTTTCGCATCGGTCCCGCGAACGCGCAGCCCCTCTGACGGAGTGATGCCGGCATCGCTGTAAAGCTGGGCCAGTTTTTCGCGGGTGGGCGGGTCTTTCAAATATTCGACGACGGTCAGTTCAACCTTCGACAGGTTTTCAAGAATGGCGAGCGTCTTGCGCGAGGTGCCGCATTTCGGGTTGTGCCAGATTGTCGCTTTCACCGTGTTTTCTCCATCTCGGCGTTGAACGTCATGGCCTAGCCAAAGTGCGGCTGAATTGCCACATCCAGCGCCCCTGTCTGTTATTGAGAATTTTTCGCAAGTTTAATCTTGCAGTTGATAATAAGTTGCAATAGCGCGGATTGCAGAGACGGAAAGGGACACGATGATTCTCCGCATACCACGCACTGCACTGCTCCTTGGCTGTGCAGGAATGGCATTCCCGCTGGCAGCCGAAAATCCGGCGGAAACCGCACCCAATGCATGCGCGGCTCCGGTTACGAATACGGGCGCAAATACCGGCACAAATACCGCCGACAATACCGATTATGGCGGCAACCAGATCGAGGTGCGCGGCGATGTTCTCTATTCCGATCAATTGAACTCGGTTAAGACGCCCACCCCCATTATCGACGTCCCACAGTCGGTGACCATCACCACTCAGGACGAAATTCTGGAGCGCGGCTTCGACAGTATCGGCCAGATTGTCGATTACACGCCGGGTGTGAACAATTCCCAGGGCGAAGGGCACCGCGATTCCATCGTCTTTCGCGGCGTCCGTTCCACTGCCGACTTTTACATCGACGGTGTTCGCGATGACGTTCAATATTATCGCGGGCTGTACAATCTTACTCAGGTCGAAATCTTGCGCGGTCCCAACGCTCTTTTGTTTGGCCGCGGCGGCACCGGCGGCATCCTGAACCGCGTCACCAAAAAAGGCGAGCTGGGCGAAACATTCGGCGGCGGTCAGGTCGCGGTCGATACATTCGGCGCCTACAGCGTTCAGGGCGACATCAACCTGTCTGCTTCCGAAACGGCTGCCTTGCGCGTCAACGCGTCTTACGAAAGCCTCGACAACCACCGCGATTTTTATGACGGCGAAAGGATCGGCTTTAACCCGACCGCCCGCCTCGCGCTGGGCGAGGATACGCTGCTCGACCTGTCATATGAATTCGCCAGTCATGACCGATTTATTGATCGCGGCATCCCCACCGGCCTCGATGGCCGCCCGGTCGAAGAATTCGAAGACATAATGTTCGGCGATGAGCTGGAGAATTTCTCCGACCTCGAAGCGCATCTGCTGCGCGCCAACTTGCAGCACCAGTTTTCGGACAGCTGGAAAGCCAATGTCGCCGCGTTCTACGGCGATTATGACAAGGTGTATTCAAACTATTACGCGTCGGCCTACAATCAGCTTGCGACGCCGGACGAGGTAACGCTGGACGGGTATATCGACACGACCGAGCGGCAGAACCTGATCCTGTCCGGCAACCTCGTCGGCGAATTTGAAACTGGCGCGATCAGTCACACGCTCCTGTTCGGCGGAGAATACATCAGCACTTCATCGGATCAGAACCGGTTCAATCCCGTCTTCGACACATCGGACGATGACACCGAAACATTCCTTATCCAGCGCCCCATCGCCCTTTCCGGCGGTGTCGGCATCAACGCCGACGGTGTTCCAACCAGCGCGCGGTTTACTGACCTCAACGACGATACGCGCGTCAATATCGACGTTGTATCACTGTATATCCAAGACGAGATCGAGATCACCGACTGGCTGCACGTCGTGGTCGGTGGGCGCTATGACAGTTTCGACATCGAGGTGAACAATGTCGTGGCCAGCGAAATCCGGACCCGCCGCGATGAAGAGTTTTCCCCGCGCGGCGGCATCATCATCAAACCGCAGGAAAACATCTCGATCTATGCGAGTTATTCCGAGAGCTTCCTGCCGCGTTCGGGCGAACAATACGCCAATATCAATGGTGACAACGACGCGCTGGCGCCGGACACGTTCGTCAATCTCGAGGCCGGGATCAAATGGGATCTCGACTTCGGATTGAGCCTGACGGCGGCAATATTCGATATCGAGCAGAGCTCTCCGCAGGCAAACGATCTTGATCCCGAAACGCTCGATGTAATCGATTCAAACATTCAGGGTTTCGAAGTGCAAGCGCAGGGCGAGGTGATGCCCGGCTGGACGATGCAGGCAGGCTACAGCTTCCTCGACGGAGTGCAGGTGGACGAATTCGGCAATGAAGGACTGCGCCCGCGCGAATTGCCCGAACACATGTTCTCGATCTGGAACAATGTGGAGGTCACCGACCGGTTCGGCATTGGCCTGGGCCTCACGCATCAGGGCGAAAGCTTCATCACCAACGGCGAGATTACCTATGTCGGCGCAAACGGCGATAGCGTCACGACGCGCGCCGTGTTGCCCGCCTACACCCGCGTCGATGCGGCAGCGTATTACAATGTCAGCGACAACCTGCGCCTGCAGGTGAATGTCGAAAACCTGACCGATACGCTGTATTTCCCGACATCGCAGTCCACCCAACAGGCAACAGTCGGTGCGCCGATCAACGCCCGCTTTGCCGTGACGGGCCGGTTCTAGGAGCCGCTATCGGGCTGGGAGCCGCTCCCTAGCGCCGGGACAGTGGCTGCCGCATCTGCAGCGCTGATACCCGGCGCGGGGGCAGCGCTAATGCTTTCGCCGCGCTGGATGACACGCCCGGCCCGCTGGATGGCCTCCACGAGCCGGGGATATACCCCGCAGCGGCACAAATTGGTGATTGCCGCTTCGATCTCCCGTTTGCTGGGCGCGACATTGCGCTGAAGCAGGGCCGCAGCCGCCATCACGATACCCGGCGTGCAATAACCGCATTGAACCGCCTGTTCAGCGACCAGCGCCTGCTGAACTGGATGGGACCGATCGCGCGACAACCCTTCGATCGTCGTGACGAAGCGCCCTTCCGCCTCGGCAATGGTGATCCGGCACGAACGCAGCGCGGTTCCATCGACCAGCACCATGCACGCACCCACACAGTCTCCGCCGCCGCAGCTTTTCGTGCCGGTCAGGTTCGCAGCCTCACGCAGCGCGTAAAGCAGCGGCATATCGGGATCGAGATCGAATTCGACCGGCCGTTCATTCACGGTCATGCGCGGCATAGGCGCACCTTTATCCTGTCAGCAACCGCGTGCTTCAGTTGCGCCAGCTGTCGTCGATCTTATCAACGCGGCGCTTCCATGCTTCGAAATCGAAGACACCTGCCCCACCCTGCGCTTGCATCACCGAAAGGTCGCGCTGGTGCACGTCGACAACCTCTTGCGGCACGACGTTGGGTTTGCCCATGCCCACGGTCGCAACCTGAATTTCGCAGGCGCGCTGCAGGGCCCACATCTTCACGAACATGCCCTGGATTGTCTTGTCCATCACGACAGGGCCGTGATTGCGGAGCATCAGGATCGATTTGCTGCCGAGATTTTCAACCAGACGGTCGCCTTCCTCCGCGCGGACGGTGACGCCTTCAAAATCGTGATAGCCGATCTGGTTCTGGAAATTGCAGGCGTAAAAATTGGTCGGCATCAGGCCGTCTTCGTGGCTGCACACCGCCATCGTTTCGGTCGTGTGGACATGGCAAATCGCGTCCGCACGCTCGCCCAGATGCTTGTGAAAATGCGCGTGCTGGGTGAATCCGGCCTTGTTCACCATATATGGCGATCCGCCGACATTGTTGCCTTCGACATCGATTTTGACGAGGTTCGATGCAGTCACTTCATCATAAAGCAGTCCAAACGGGTTGATGAGGAAAGTGTCCTCTTCCCCCGGCACTTTCAGCGATATGTGATTATAGATCGATTCCGACCAGCCGAGATGATCGAAAATCCGGTAACACGCCGCGAGGTCCAGCCGGGCCTGCCACTCTTCCTTGCTGCATTCGATATTCGGTTTGAGCTGTGTCGCCACGGGCGGTCTCCCATAAATCGTTTTGTCTTGCTGCGTATATCGCACGGGCAAGGGCCCCGCCGCAAGCATTTCGCTTTACCTCGGCCCAGACGCGCGGCTAGGCGAGCCCGTGATGAGCGACGCTGAAACTGCACCGGACAATTCGTCGGCCAAACTGGTGCGGGGCAGCATACCAGGTCACCTTGTCAGCCAGACCCTGCCTGCCATCATCGGTGTGGCCGCGATCATGTCCATCGGATTGGTCGATGCCTATTTCATCGGAAAGCTGGGCAGCGATGCGCTGGCGGCAATATCATTTATCTTTCCGATCTCTGTCGCACTGACATCGCTCGGAGTGGGGGTGATGGTCGGGATTAATTCAGTTGTCTCGCGCGCCTTGGGCGAAGGGGATGACGACAAGGCGGCGCGCCGCGCGAATTTCGGCATAGTATTTGCGGTGCTGTGCGGCCTCGTCATGGGCCTCACCCTGTTTCTGTTGCTGGACCCGCTGTTCCGTCTGATGAACGCGCCTGAAAACCTCTTGCCGCTGATCCGCACCTACATGCAGCCATTCGCGCTCGGTTTCCCGCTGATCCTAGCCATCATGGGCTTCAACGGCGTGCTGCGCGGACAGGGAGAGGCGCGCAAGACAAGCTATGTATCGCTCACCTATGCAGCAGCGAACTGGATCCTCGATCCGCTGCTCATTACCGGCGCGTTCGGGTTCGAAGGGTTCGGGATTATCGGTGCGGCCTATGCCACAATCATCGGCTGGGCCTGCGGCGCAGTGATGGCAATGGTGCTGGTCAAAAGCACCCCCATCCCGCTCGACCTGACACTGCTGAAACGCTCGACGCTGGTCGATCCGGCCAAGGCGATCATCAAGGTGGCAGGACCGGCTGCGTTTTCAAACGCGATCAACCCAATCGGCCTATCGATCCTCACAGCCTTTATCGCGAGCGCGGGACAGGATGCGGTTGCCGGATTTGGCGCAGCGGGCCGTTTGCAAAGTTTTGCCACGGTACCGCTGCTCGCTCTTTCAGGAGCAATCGGGAGCATTGTCGGTCAAAATTGGGGCGCACGCGAATATGACCGGGCACGGCAAGCAGCACTGTATGCGGCAGGGTTCTGCATTGCGTGGGGCTTCGCGACGGCAATTGTCCTGTTTGCAGCGGGCGAATGGTTCGCGCAGCTTTTTACCGAAGACGCAGCCGTGATCGATGAATTCGCGCTTTACTTGAGCATCGCGGCTTGGGGATATGCCGGGTTTGGCCTGCTGATCGTCGCCAATGGTATCCTCAACGCTATCGATCAGGCGAAATACGCGCTGATGCAGTCAATTGGCCGGGTGTTTCTGGTGATGCTGCCAGCCGCGTGGCTGCTTCAGGAAAGTTGGGGCAGCGCGGCGATTTACACCGCTGAACTTGCTGCAAATGTGTTTGGCGCTGTGACCGGTGCGGGGTTGATTTATTACGTGTTGAAAGTTCGCCCAAGAAAGCAGAACCAGTAGCTCTTCGTTAACCATCCTGCTCCATAACATCCGCATGATCAGAACAGGGACGCGTGGGCTATGGACGACCTGCTGGCGGATTTCGTCGCCGAAACACGGGAAATGCTGGAAGCAAGCGAGGGCGAAATCGTCGCCTGGGAAGCCGATCCGTCCGATCGTGCGCGCCTCGATACGATCTTTCGTTTCGTCCACACGGTTAAAGGCAATTGCGGTTTTTTCGACTTCCCGCGCCTTGCAAGCCTCAGCCATGCGGCGGAGGATGCTTTGGCCGATTGCCGCGCTGGGCGGCGTAATGCCGATAGCGCGCTGGTCAACGCGGTGCTCGCCATTATCGATACGATTTCAGGGATGGTGGATGCCATCGAAGCGGGCGAGGAATATCCCGAAGGCGGCGACGATGCGCTGATTGCGGCGCTCGGCAATGATGAGGAAGCTTCTGATCTGACGTTCGAAGATCTTGCGGACACCGCCCTTCCAAACCCACCTGAAACCGCCGCAACCAATGGCGAAAACGCCCCACCTGCACCCAAACGCACCGAAGGGGGCCAAGCGGTCCAGCGCAGCATTCGCCTGCCGGTCGATCTACTGGACCGGGTGATGAGCGGCGTGTCCGACATGGTCCTTGCACGGAATGATCTGGGCCACCGGTTGCGCCAGGCGGGTAACCAACCAACCATCGATGGTCCGTTTGAACGTCTCACCACCATTCTTTCCGATGTCCGCGATGCTATCACGCGAATGCGGATGCAGCGGATTGAGACGCTGTTTGCCGCGCTTCCCCGGCTTGTCCGCGACCTGTCGGCTGAACTTGGCAAGCAGGTGATGGTTGATCTGGAAGGCGGCGACGTCGAACTCGACCGCGAAATGGTTGAAATGGTGCGCGATCCGCTCACGCACATTATCCGCAATGCTGTCGATCACGGGTTCGAGGCACCTTCTGCCCGCCTGAAGGAAGGCAAGCGGGAGATTGGCCTGCTGTCGATCGCAGCGCGCCAATCAGGCAATACGATTTCAATCGTCGTCAGCGATGACGGCGCGGGGCTTAACGAAGAACGCATTGCAGCCAAGGCGGTCAGCACCGGCCTTGTAACCACGCAGCAGATCGCCGAAATGAGCCGCGAAAAGCTTCTCCAGCTGATTTTCGAGCCCGGTTTTTCGACCGCCGAAACGGTTAGCAGCGTATCAGGGCGCGGCGTGGGCCTGGATGTTGTTCGTGAAAATCTGGAAAAAGTGGGCGGCAGCATAAAAGTGTCGAGCCAGCCGGGCGCTGGCACGATGTTTACCCTGCAAATCCCGCTTACGCTCAGCATTATCGCAGGACTGACAGTCGTAGTCGATAATCAGCGTTTCGCAGTTCCGCAAAGCTATATCGAGGAAATCATTCACGCCTCATCCAAGGCGCTCGATTTCACGCGCGTGGGCGAAACTGCATTGGTCACATTCCGCGGCGACCGCGTGCCATGCCTGATGTTATCCGAAGTGCTGGGAATAGAAAGCGGCGACATTTCCGAAGGCGACCATACGATGGTTCTTCTGCGGCTGGCCAGCGGTGACCTGTTTGCGCTCGCCGTGGAGAGCATCCATTCGCACGGCGACCTGGTGGTCAAACCGCTCGCCCCGGCAGTCATGAAAAGCGGCATTTACGCAGGCTCAACCCTTCTGGATGATGGGCAGCCGATCCTGCTGCTTGATGTGACAAACATTGCCAGCCGGTATGATCTGGTATCCAACGCACGCACCCGCGTCCGTCAGGCAACCGAAGAAGCGGAAAACGCGCAAACAGGCGCTGTTTGCCGCGCCATGCTGTTCACCGATTTCGATGGACGCCGGTGTGCGGTCCGGCTGGAACTGGTCAAGCGTATTGAAACTGCACCAACATCGGCAATCGATCTTTCCGGTTCAAAGCCGCGCGCGGTTATTGATGACACGATACTGCCGCTTGTGGGACTACCCGAAGGGCCTATCCCATCCGAGAAAGTCCGTCTCCTGCGCCTGAGCGACGGAACATCCGAGCTGCTTCACGCGGTTCGGGAGATCGATGACGCAGTAGAACTGGAAAGCGATCTCAAACCGGTTGCCGATGATCCGCTGATCGAGGCGGTGACGTTGGTCGGATCGCAAACGGTTTCGCTGATCGACGGGCATGAACTGTTTGCGCTGCACGGCGAGCCACCCGAAGTGTTGCAGAAACCTGTCTGCCGGCTGCCAGAGGGGGATTGGGCGCGTACCATTCTGGGACCGCTGGTCCTGTCAGCCGGATACGAAATTGCGGACAACTCTTCCAAACCGGGAGATAACCCGGCCGAAGTGGTCATCATGCTCGAAGAAGATTTCGCAGCATCGCCGCTCGCCGATGATCCGCCGTCCGACCCGGTGATCCGCCTGCGCAGCGTCCCCGACGCAGCACCAGACGATGAAACCATCTACCGTTATGATCGCAGCGCATTGCTGGATGCCCTTCGCACAGCGCGCAAAACCGCAGGATCCAGCCGATGAACGAACTTATGGTCATGGCCCAGATCGCTGGCCGGCGCTGCGCTTTGCCAGCGCACGATGTGAAGTCGGTGATCGAAATGGGCACGATCACACCTGTTCCGCAATCGCCCGCTTTCATATCAGGCATAACAGCGATGCGCAGCCAGGCGCTGACGGTTATAGATTGCAGGCTGGCGCTGGGTCTTGAGGCCGCCGAATGGGAAGCCGATCCGCGCGCAGCGGTCGTGTCCATTGGCGGGCATCCCTATGCACTTGTCGTTGACAAGATCGAAGACATCACCACCAGCATCGGCGAACCCGGCCAGATCAGCGGCGGCTTCGGCCCCGAATGGTCGCGCGTTGCAACGGGCATGATCGAAACAGATACCGGCCCTGCATTGCTGATCGATCTGGCGGCAATAATCGCCGGTCCCGATGCGCATCAGGCCAAACTTTCGGCTGCGGCTTAATCCTATGGTTACCGCTTTGATCCATACCAATGACGATAAAAACAGGGGTTGTTCATGAAAACGTGCCTTATCGTCGATGATTCCCGGGTGATCCGGAAAGTATCGCGGCATATTCTCGAAACACTCGGCTTTACCGTCGAGGAAGCCGATAATGGCCAGACCGGGCTGGATGCCTGCGAAAAGGCCATGCCCGACGTTGTTCTGCTCGACTGGAACATGCCGGTAATGACCGGCATCGAATTCATCACCCAGCTGCGCCAGCGGCCCGGCGGCGACAAGCCGAAAGTCGTGTTCTGCACGACCGAAAACGACGTGGCCCACATCCGCGAGGCGATTTCGGCAGGTGCCGACGAATATGTGATGAAGCCGTTCGATCACGAAACTCTCCAGATCAAATTGCAATTGGTCGGCTTCGCGTGAGCGCAGGCAAACCGTTCAAGTACGGGGCAAGCGCGGCTCGCTCCGAAACCTCCCAGACCCGACCGCCCCAGACCGGGCGTGATGGCGCGGTTCGGGTGATGATTGTCGACGATTCGCTTACAGTGCGCACCATTTTCAAACGCATGGTCGAAAGCGATCAGCGCATGAACGTTGCCGCCACGGCAAGCAGCGCCGAACGCGCGATCGCCCAGCTGAAAAGCACACCGGCAGATGTGATCCTGCTCGACCTCGAAATGCCCGGAATGGGCGGTTTGGAGGCGCTTCCCGCGATTCTCGAAACAGCGGATGGCGCGCAGGTTCTGGTCGTGTCATCCCTAACCGAAGACGGCGCAGAGCACACGATGGCCGCGCTCTCCATGGGGGCCGCCGACACCATGCTCAAACCGCTTCCCGGCGGTTTTAATGAACAATATCGCAACCAATTGCTGGACAAGATCAGGGCACTTGGCGCGGATCAGGGCATAGCTGCGGCAGAACCGGCGTCAAAGCCTGGAATAACTGGTCTGCATAAAAAGCGGCCGAAGGTAATCGCCATCGGTGCATCGACAGGCGGTATCCATGCGCTCAACATTTTGCTGCGCACGCTCCCTGCCAAATTCGATCTCCCTATTCTGGTGACGCAGCACCTGCCTTCGTCGTTCGTTCCTGTGTTCGCGCGCCAGATCGAAGTGGTCAGCGCGCGCAAGACCAACATCGCCGAGGAAGGCACCGCCATCCTTCCCGGGGAGATAACGATCGCCACCGGTCACGGACACATGGAGATCCGAAAGCGCGGCGATCAGCTCGTTTGCACATCGTCAGCCAAACCCGCGCCGAGCGGCTGTATGCCGTCGGTCGATCCGATGCTGTCCAGCCTTTCAGAGGCATGTGATGGACGTGTCCTCGCCGTGATCCTGTCCGGCATGGGCCGCGATGGCCTGGAGGGGGCACGGGTTCTGTCTGAAAATGGCGGGACGATCTTTGCGCAAAACGCCGAAACCAGCGCGGTTTGGGGAATGCCAGGCGCCGTGACAAAGGCCGGTTTGACCAGCCTGGTCGCGCCGCCAGAGGATCTTGCCGCGGCTATCATGGAACAAACCTTCGCTGCAGTTCACAAATGATCGCGGCGGGAAATTTCTAATGGATGCCAGCCACGCCTCGTATCAGATTATAGCAGACCTGCTGGCCGAACGAACCGGACAACACCTGACAGAAAGCCGCCGGTGGCGTGTTGCCACTGCGCTATCGGGCGTGTTTCGCGAACACGGTATCTCGAACATCGACCAGCTGGTTTGCCTGCTGGACCTCCCGATGCGCACGCCAGGCAAACCTGACCTGTCGCAGCAAGTGGTCGAAGCGTTGTTGAACAACGAAACCTATTTCTTTCGCGACAAGCCAACCTTTGACCAACTGCCTCTCGATATCCTGCCGACAATTGCGGAGCGGCGCGCGGATACGAAACACATCTCGATCTGGTGCGCTGGCTGTTCGACCGGGCAAGAGGTGCATTCGATTGCCATGTTGATCGCGGATATGCGCGAACGCTGGGAAGGCTGGACCATCGATATTCTGGGTACCGATGTTTCGCATCGCGCGATCAACTCGGCCCGCAACGGCGTATACAGCCAGTTCGAGGTTCAGCGCGGCCTTGGCGTTTCCCAGATGCTGACCCATTTCGAAGAGACATCGCAGGGCTGGCAAGTGGCCGAAGGCACGCGCGCCATGTCGCGTTTTCAGCAGCACAACCTGCTTGGCGAGCCGCCGACACGGCAAAAGTTCGATCTGATCTTGTGCCGCAATGTGCTTTTGTATTTTGATCATCAGACCCGCGAAAAAGCGTTCGACCGTCTCCACTGCGCGCTGGCCGATGACGGGTTTCTGATGCTGGGCGCAGGTGAAACCGTGGTCGGGCAGACGCGTGCTTTTGTCCCCTCTCCAAAACGGCCCAGCCTCTACGAGACATCACATAGCGCCGCAAAAACCTCTTTGCTTGTCGCCAGTTGAGCGGCGCGAACCTCTAGCCCGCAGCATAAGCGCGTTCCCCGCGTTCTCACAGCTTTTCAGGCTGGTTTACGGTTTACTGATAATTAGCCATTCGCCTTTAGGAATTGCCTCATAGAAATTCGGGGCCACTAGCCGGGGCACTCGATCGGGATCGCTACGAAGCAGGGAATGATTAGTGCCAGCAAAGGTTAAACCAATGCGATTGTCGCCGGCAGGGCTAGTCCTCGCCCCGCTGGTCGTGCTTTCATTCGTTTTTGCGCTCATCGTCGCGGTCGTGATGGCCAGCGACCGGTTGACATTCGTTTCACCGAGCGCGCTCTTCATTGCCGCTGCGCTGCTCTACGCCGCGACCATTTTCCTGCTAAGCCGCACCGGCATGAACAATGTGCGCGAACTGGCAGAGGTGATGACCAAGGACAGCCTTACATCCCTGCCCAATCGCCGCGCACTGCATATCGATATCGACAAACTGTCCGATGGTGAAGAGGATGTCGCGATTGCGCTGATCGACCTCGACGCTTTCAAGCAGGTCAACGATCATTACGGCCATTCGGTCGGCGATCAGCTGATCAAACGGTGCGCTGCACTGCTTGAAGATGTCTGCGATGAGGAAGCCCATTGCTACCGCCTGGGAGGTGATGAATTCGCCGCAATCATGGGCGGGCCGGCTGCGGGAACCATCCTTGAGGGGATTTGCCGCACATTGCTGGAACAGCTTGCCGTCCCAATTGATCTGGACGGCCGACAGATTACAGTTGGCGCCAGCATCGGCCTTGCCCGCAGCACCAGCGTCAACCGTCTGTCTTCATCCGAAATGCTCCGCCGCAGCGACGTCGCGATGTATATGTCGAAACGCGGCGGCAAGATGCGTTGTACGTGGTTCAACGAAACCTTCGACCAGCGCCGCGATGCCGTCCGCGAATTGGAAGATGCCTTGCGCAGCGCCGTTTCGGAGGGAGAGTTCGAGCTAGCCTATCAGCCACTTGTCGATGCCGGCAAGGGCAACATAGTAGCCGTGGAGGCATTGCTGCGCTGGAACCGCAAGAACGGCGAAGCAATAGGCCCCAATGTATTCATTCCCGTCGCCGAGGAGTCGGGCATAATCAATCCGATCGGCCTTTGGGTCCTGCGCCAGGCTGTATGCGATGCACTGCGCTGGGGCGACATAACCCTTTCGGTAAACATATCCGCTGCCCAGCTGCGCAATCCCGAATTCCCGATCAAGCTTGGCGAGATCCTTGAGGAAACGGGCTATCCGCCCGAGCAACTGGAATTGGAAGTTACGGAAACATGTCTGGTCCTCGATCCTATCGTGGCCGAACGCAGCCTCGACGTGATCCGCGGGTTCGGCGTGCGCATATCGCTCGATGATTTCGGCACTGGCTACGCTTCCATCGGTTTTCTGCGCCAGTTCCGGTTCGAGAAGTTGAAACTCGACCGCAGCCTCGTCGTGCAGGCGGGACAGGACGAGGGTAGCCGCGCGATGATGCTTTCAAGCATTGCGGTGGCCCGTGCGCTGGACATGGGTGTGACCGCAGAAGGCGTGGAAACCGACGAACAGGCGGAACTGGTGCGTATGGCAGGGTGCGACCAGATTCAGGGCTGGCTCTTTTACAAGGCCATGCCAGCCGATCAGATTGACGATCTGATTGCGCGTCAGAACGAGGAAGAAGAACTGCTTGAAACGCAGGCTCAGATCGGCGTGGCCGCGGCCTCTAACAAGACAGTATAGATTGCCAGAATGACAGGGCGGGCGTGCAACGCCAACGCCCCGCTGTGCCAATCAAGTTACCAGTTTCTATTGAAAAATTCGCAACGAATTGCCCGAATTCAGGCGATTCCCCTGCAAGACGCAAGGAATTGGAAAGGATTTTCCTTCATAACTTTTTGCGTGAAATACTGACTTAAGGGTCGAACCGCATGAACATGATGAGCCTCAACGAAGAGCATGATAGTCGTTCCATCACCGATTTCTCACAGCAGTTGGGAATAGGCATGGACGATAGCGAGCCGTCCGCTTCATCCGGTTCAGTGAAAGAACGAGAGAACCACGGTTTCCTCGAACGGTTTCAGTGGTTTCGCGATCTTAGCATTAAAGGCAAAATCCATGCGATCTTCGGAACGTTTTTCGCTGTCCTGTTTGCGATGGCAATGGTCTTAGCATTTGGTCTGAGCGAGGTGTACCTAAGATACCAGACAAGCGTCGAGGCGCAGGGCGGCGTTGTCGCATCGACCGAGCTGCGCGGTTCAACCGGCGAACTGCGTTACAACACCGTTCGCATGATTTTTGGGCAGGAAACGCAAGCGCAAGACCGACAGCGCGAAAGCTTTGCCGCGGCGCGCGCGCAGCTTGCCGAAGTTACGGAGGTGGTCCAAAAACACATCCCCCAACTATCAGACAAGCTGGCCGAGAACCGTGACAGCCTGAATGAATACAACGCCACATTCGAAGCGTTGATGACAAGTCTCGAGCGCGAAGGCCGCAGCGAAGCTTCGGTCGCGCTCGCTTACCAATTGTCGGACCAGGGTGATGCGTTATTCCTGCAGGCGGACGAATTTGCCACCGATCTCAGCCGGTATGCCGCTGAAATCGAACAAAGCGGGATGGAGTATTTTTTCAGCATGATCACGATCGTGGTCATTCTCGGACTGATTGGCAGTACGATTCTTCTGATAGGCCTCGGCTATCTTTCCACTGGCTTTTCACGCCGGGTCAGCGCGATTACCGATGGCATGGTCCGCCTGTCGAAAGGCGACCGCGAATTTCAGATCGACGGCATTAATCGCAAGGACGAGCTTGGCGCCATGGCCCGCTCTCTCGCGATGTTCAAACGCACCGGGGCAAAGCTGGAAGATTGGGCGCGTGAACGCGCAGAACGCGCTGAAACTGAAATGCGTAGCCAGCAGGAGCGCGCTCGCGAGCGGGAAGAAGCCGAGCAGCGCAAAGCCAAACTGCTTGTCGATGTCGCCCGCCAGTTCGAACAAACCGTCGGCGAAGTCGTCAGCAATGTGAGCACCGCATCGCGCGAATTGCAAAGCACGGCCACCCGTATGGCCGGAACCGCGCAGCAGACCAGCGAGCGCACGAATGAACTTTCGCAGGACATGACAGAGGCCAATTCCGGCGCGACCGCAGCGGCTGCGGCAAGCGATGAATTTGCCCTTTCCATCGGCGAGATCAGCCGTCAGGCGGCGTCTTCCAGCGAACTGGCGCGGCTTGCCACGGATGCGACTGAAGAGGCGGATACGACTATTTCCGCCCTCGCCGATTCCGCCGATCAGGTCGGCCAGATCGTTGAATTGATCTCCACTATCGCCCAGCGCACAAACCTGCTTGCCCTCAACGCCTCGATTGAGGCGGCACGCGGGGGCGAGGCCGGGCGCGGGTTTGCGGTCGTCGCCAGCGAGGTCAAGGAACTCGCCATGCAGACCAGCCGCGCGACCGAGCAGGTAGCCGATCAGATCCGCGCAATGCAGGACACCACCGGCGACAGCGTGACCGCGCTGCGATCCATCGCGTCACAGGTGAAAGAGCTGGAAACCACCGCAGTGTCCATCGCAAGCGCTGTCGATCAGCAATCCGTTGCAGGACATGATCTCGCCCGCTCAATCGATCTTGCGGCGCGCGGCACTGAAAAAGTCGCCTCGCATGTCGATGACGTGCGCGAATTGTCGCTGTCTACAGGTGCAGCAGCAAGCCAGGTTCTGAGCAGCGCCAACGATCTCGACAAACAGGCATCCACTTTGAATGCGCAGGTCGAATCTTTCCTAAGGCAGGTGCGCGAAGGGTAAGGTCAGCGCCGCTTCCGCTGGTTTTTGCGAACGGGAAAAAGGTGTGCGCAGCCATACGCGCCGCATATCCTTCCTGCTCCGCCGGACCATGGATCGAAACTGCCCCCTAGCCCGGCAGCCATCGGTGCGTTCCCGCCCGCCCTACGCTGGACGCCCCTCCGACATTCCCCTGTCCAGCTGCGCCAATGACCGCTAGGCCTCAGATAATCATGGCTTTACCTGTTCAAACAGGGAACGGAGCCGGGCTATCATCGAAGGTGCGTTAATGGACCGAATAAAAGTATTGGCGCAATATGGTCTGCCCAAACAGATGCTGACCAAAATCGCAGGCCGTGCAGCGTCAGCCCAAGCGGGTGCCGCCACCACCCGGATGATACGCTGGTTCGCGCAAAAATACGAAGTCGACATGGCTGAAGCGGCCAATCCTGATCTTTCGAGCTACAAATCGTTCAACGACTTTTTCACGCGCGCTCTCAAACCAGATGCGCGGCCCATGGCAGATGCAGATTTTCTGTGTCCGGTGGACGGCGCGATCAGCCAATTCGGCGCGATTGACGATGGCAAGATGTTTCAGGCCAAAGGTCACCAATTCACCGCGACGGATCTGGTAGGCGGCGATACCGATCTGGCGGCGCGGTTTCAAAATGGCAACTTTGCCAACATCTACCTTTCGCCAAAGGATTATCACCGCATTCACATGCCATGCACCGCAACATTGCAGCGGATGATATACGTGCCCGGCGCGCTTTTCTCGGTCAATCCTGTGACCGCGCGCGGTGTTGCAAACCTGTTTGCTCGCAATGAACGCGTGGTCTGCGTCTTCGATAGCAGCGATTTCGGATCATTCGTTATGGTGTTGGTCGGGGCGACAATCGTCGGAAGCATGCAGACCGTATGGCATGGCGTGGTCAATCCATCGCATTCCGGCCAGCTGGCGGAATGGACATATGATGATCAGGGCATCGTGCTGGAAAAAGGCGCGGAGATGGGCCGGTTCCTGCTTGGCTCGACAGTGATCATGCTGTTCAAGCCCGGCACCATTGAATTCAACGAGAATTGGGCACCGGAACAAACCGTTCGCCTTGGCGAGCGGATGGGCGACGGTCTGCGCTAAGACGGACTTCAGGCTCTAACTGATGCGGTTCTATTGCAGCTCTTAGGCACCAAACATGCCCGAGATCTGAGCGGAGCGATGGAGTGGCACCCGCAATTCCCTTGATCGACTTCCGGCCACCTGATTCAATCAGATCAAAGACTTGAACCATCCGAGTGGTCCAGCCTTAACCTAGCTGCAGGCATTTCCCCGTTTCTGGTTAAGGCGGGTCTATCAAGAGCGAGTTCGGTGAACATGGCAACCTCACCCGAGGGGAAAACTAGTCAGGACAAGATCGCAAAGTCGATCTTTTACGATTTGAATTCGATTTTTCCTGAGGCAAACAGCGTCGGCAGACCGAATACTGCGGGAACCGGCAACCTAATCGACCGGTGGCGCAACGATCTTCCCGTCGCTGAGAAGATTGCCCTGATCAAAAAATCGCTTGGCCTCGTGCTTGTGGCCGCCACCGTATTTTTTGCGATTGGGTTTGTTGAGATCGGCCTGTCCAATAGCGCGAAGATAGCCATCGCCGGATTACCCGGCAGTTTCCATGAGGGTGACCCGCCCGGCCCACTCTTTTTGTTCGGCAGCATCGGCCAACAAAACGGCGACATCGCCTCTTGCGGCCTCGCCATTAGGATCGACATCTTCGCCTAGCTGAACTTTGCCTGTCGGCCCTGCTTCTGTCAGACTGACAGGACGCAAAATCACGCTTTCAAGATCGCTTTCCTTAAGTCGCTCGTCTGCCGCGTGCTTGGCTTTGAGATAGTGGGCAAGTTCGCTGTCGCTATCGGGGTCTCCGGCGCCCACCGAGCTTAACATTACGAAACGCCGCACATCGCCTTTTTCGGCAAGCTCGATCAGGCGAATGGCCCCGTCCCGGTCAATCTTGTCGGTCATCTCCTTGCTCGTCCCGCCGCCAGAACCAGCGGCAAAAATGACCACCTCACAGCCTTCGGTCACATCGTCATCCAGATCGGTGAGGTCACCTAGACGGGTTTCGATATTTTCAGGAAGTTCGGATGTGTCCGAAGACGATCTCACGAGCGCGACAGGATCGTGACCTCGCGCGCAAAGCTCTTCGACAAGGCGAACGCCTGTTTGGCCGGTCGCGCCGGCTACTAGAATTTTCATCTCAATTCTCCAATCGTGTCCGTCCCCCGCGCAAAGCGCAATCAGGGAGGAAGGGTTGCATTGACATCGGCGCGCCGTTTCAGTCGAATTCAGCTGTGGTTGCGCTCATATCCGTTGGTCTGGAATTTCCAGCCCTTCTTGCGACACTAACGGAACCGCAGACCGAGTGTTCCAAGAGATATTTTCCGCTAGGAGCGGAACGCGCCTGAATTCCGTTCGACGAGCTACGGACACCAGAACGGTCGCAGGCTCTATGCGTCTGAAAAGCTATCGAATATCTTGGCAAGTCCCGGGACATCGTCCTCCGCTTTCAACGCGGCGATAGCTCTTGCAATTTCGATATCGAATTCCGTAACGCTGCCGTCCTGCCCCTGTTTCTTTCCGCCAAGGGAGCGAGTGAGAGCGATTGCAGCTTCATTCTCGGCGAGAATATGCACGGCGAATTCCCGCAAACCTTCCCGGTAACAATCCAGCAGCAATACCGCCGTGAGGAGCCTCGCAAGGCCGCGGCCATGATACTGATCGACGACCGCAACAGAATACTGGGCGGTGCGCGGATCACTCTCCTCGCGGAAAGCATGGACGATCCCCAAAGCCGGGCTATCGTCCAGATCAGACCGCAAGGCTCCCCAGGCTATGTGGTCGTATCCATCAACATCGATAAGCTTGTTGATCACGCTTTGCGGCGCCTCTCTCATCCCTGAAAAGAAACGCAGATAGCGTGAGTGTTTCGACAGGTTTTTAATCCCGTCTTTCAATCGCTGCTCATCGCTCGCCGCCACTCGCCGAATGCAGATAGGCGTTCCATCGTTGAGAACGGTGTTGATGATCAATTTCAGCCCACGTTACCAGCTGATCTGGCGCTGTTCGATGATGCAGGAATGGCAATTGTATATCGCGTCCCGCCATCACCGCTGTCGAGCGCGATGGTCCCGCCCATCTGTTGCACGAGTGCGCTGGTCAACCTTTGCCCAAGACCTGAATCGACGCGCGCATTCTCATCAATTCCAGGGCCATCATCGCTGAATAGTATTTTGATACCCTCCGCCGAATTCGCGATGCTCACCGACAGGCGGCCGGTCTGGCGGCCAGCATAGGCATATTTCAGGCTGTTGATAGCCAGCTCATTCACGACAAGGCCCATCGGGACCGCTATCTCGGTTGTCAGAGAGATGGGCGGAAGGTCCAGATCAATCTGCAGTTCCCATTCCGGCGGACCGAAAGCCGAAACGGCATCGCGGACCACACCGCCGATATACTCGTCAGCAGATACTTGGTTCACCGACTCATTCCGAACCAGCCCCCTGTAAAGCGCGCCGATCGACATCACGCGGGAATTGATGCGCTCAAAAGCGGCCTTGCAGTCATCGTCGGAGAGAGAACGGCTCTCTATCGCCATGATCGAACCTATCATCGCCAAGCTGTTCATGACCCGGTGATTGAGTTCCTCCAGCAGGTCGTTAGCTCGTTCAAGTGCGGCTTGCTGGGCACGTTCCAACCGCTTTTCCAGCGTTGCGTCCTGCATCGCTAAAAGAATAGTTCTGGAATTTTTGCCATCGCGCAGGATTTTGTGCGCGTTGAGCACGATGAATTTTTCACCGATGCCGGGAAAGTTTTGGCGAACTTCGAAATCCACAACGGGCGCGTTTTCGGTCAGCACTTCACCGAGCATTTTATGCAATTCGGGAATATTCCACTGGCCGTTTCCCATTTTCTGCAAAGGTTTGCCAATGGTCGCGTCGGGCGATGTATCGAACACGCGATAAAACGCTTCGCTTGCGGTCAGAATAACCTGATCGGCATCGAGCACGAGCAAAGGCTCGCGAAGTGTGCCGACAATTCCGGTCATGAGCCGTTCCTGCTTCTCCATCTCGCGGGCGGCGAGCGCTTCGGCAGTCACGTCTTCCAAGACAAGCAGAATTCGCGTTGATCCGTTTCCGGGCCGTATGGTTTTACGCGCATTGAGCAGCATGATCCGGTGACCGATATTCTCGAACGTGTGCTCGACCTCGTAGTCTTCGATGGAAGTCTTCGTCTCGATAACCCGCTCAAGCGGTTCGAGCAGCGAGGGGATATCCCACTGCCCGTTGCCCAGTTCGCGCAAGGGTTTGCCGATCGTTTCAGCTTCACTCGCTTCGAAAAAATCGTAAAAACGCTGGCTGGCGTATTCAACTGTCAGGTTGAGCGTAAGGACAAGAAAAGGATCGGGAAATGTTGCTGCGATTTCAGTCGCATCCAGCATTCCCAAGGCTGATCGATCGGCACTCATCTCAACGTCGTCCTTCTGCTGCTAACTATTATTCCCGAATGATTAGCACAAGTAGCGTGATCGCCATACCGGAACTCAATGCAAGGCACATGACACCGCATATGACATTGAAAAGATGGAGCGAATGCGTTTACGCAGCGCCCATGCTGGTCCTGCTTGCACATAAATTCCGCCGCTATACCGGCATCCGATCGCCACGCGGTGCAGCTCAATCGCAGATCGCATCCAGAATAGTCGGACACAAATACCGTTTCGATTGTTGAGGGGGGAAAGGAGACAGCTTTGCCCGATACCATCTCAGTCAATGGCAAGTCGCAGACTCTGCCGGAAGACCCCCGTACGTCCCTGCTTGATTTCCTGAGGCACGATCTCGGCCTCACCGGCACCAAGAAAGGGTGTGACCACGGCCAGTGCGGAGCTTGCACGGTCATCGCCAACGGTGTCCGGATCAACTCCTGCCTCACTCTGGCAGTGATGCATGATGGCGAGGCGATCACGACGATCGAGGGTATCGGTTCCCCTGACAATCCGTCCGACCTCCAGAAGGCATTCGTCAAAAACGATGGTTTCCAGTGCGGTTACTGTACGCCGGGGCAAATCTGTTCCGCGACAGCGATGATGGATGAAATAGCCAACAATTGGCCGAGCGACGCCAGCGAAACACTGGACGGCGAGATGACGGCCTCAGGCGAGGAAATCCGGGAACGGATGAGCGGCAATCTGTGCCGCTGCGGCGCGTATGCCAATATCGTTGCCGCCATTCGCGAAGTATCGGGAGACAGCGCATGAGACCTTTTTCATATCAGCGAGCTCGCACCCTGCAAAACGCAGGAGACTTGACGGGTGCGGAAGGGACTTTGGCAATTGCTGGCGGGACAAACCTGCTGGATCTGATGAAATTGCAGGTCGAAACGCCCGAAACGCTTGCCGACATAAACCGCGTCGGCTTTGCCGAGATCGAAGATACCGCTGACGGCGGGCTTTCAATCGGGGCGCTCGCGACCAATACCGAAACGACGGTCCACCCTCGGGTGCGTTCGGATTATCCGGTACTTGCCCGCGCCATTCTAGCCGGCGCAACGCAGCAATTGCGAAACAAGGCGACGACCGGGGGCAATTTGTGCCAGCGCACCCGCTGTTTCTATTTCACCAATATCGATCAACCTTGCAACAAACGCGAACCGGGCAGCGGCTGCGGCGCAATCAAAGGTATTGCCAAACTGCACGCCGTTCTCGGGACAAGCGACCAGTGCATCGCAACCTATCCCGGAGACATGGCAGTTGCCCTTAGCGCACTTGATGCTCAAGTGCAGATTGCAGGGCCAGGCGGCGCTGAACGCACAGTCGCAGTTCGCGACTTTCATTGCCTTCCCGGTGATACGCCCTGGCGCGAAAATGTGCTTGAACCGGGCGAAATGATTCAAGCTGTTACCCTGCCCCCGCCAGTCAGGGGTGCGCAGCTTTACCGCAAGGTTCGCGAGCGCTCATCTTACGCCTTTGCGCTGGTTTCCATTGCCGCCATCATTGAGATGAATGAAGGGAAGTTTACCCGCGCCGATCTTGCATTCGGCGGGCTGGCGCACAAACCATGGCACGATCCGCGCCTTGCCGAAACACTTGTCGGCAACGCCCCGTCTAGCGAACTGTTTGACCGGGCAGCTGACCTCTTGCTCGAAGACGCGCAGGGGTTCGGTGAGAATGACTTCAAAATTCCCCTTACCCGGCGGACGCTGCACGCCGTCCTTGAGCAAGCAGCGGAGGAGGCGGCATGACCGTGCATTTCAAACAGGACGAGCCCGACAAGACCAACCGCCTCGATGGCATGAAACAGGGCATTCTGGGCAAGGCCATCCCCCGCGTGGACGGAATGGCAAAGGTCACCGGAACGGCCCTATACGCCGCTGAATACCCCATTGCCGGTTGCGCGGAAGGTGTGCTGGTTACGTCCACGATTAGCCGCGGGAAAGTGGTTTCAATCGGCAAAGAAGCCGCGCTCGAAATGTCCGGCGTTCTGGCGGTCATTGACGACGCGAGGATGTGCACGCGCGCAGCGCAGGGAACCGCCGGTGGAGCGCCTCAGCAGGAACCGGGCGTGGTCAGCTACTGGGGCCAGCCAATCGCGCTGATCGTTGCCGAGACTTTTGAAGAGGCACGCGATGCGGCCAAACATCTCGCCATTGAATATCGCGAGGAGGACGGGGCCCCGCTCGACCCTCAATCGGTCGAAGCCGAAGAGCAGGAAGACGAAACCGTCAGGCAGGGTGATCTGGCCCATGCCATGGCCGAAGCGGCGCATTCGGTCGATGTGACCTATACGACAAAGGGGCACGCTTCTGCGGCGATGGAACCCCATGCAGCGATTGCACAATGGAACGGCGAAAAACTGACCGTTCACGCATCGCTGCAAATGCTCAATTACAACATCAGCGAATTGGCTGACGCGCTGGGCATGGAGGAGGAGAATATCCGCATCGTGTCGCGCTTTGTCGGCGGCGGGTTCGGGTCAAAGCTTGGCATAAGCGAGGAAACGGTCGCCGCGTCTCTCGCGGCAAAGCATCTCGGCCGGCCTGTGCGCGTTGTAATGTCGCGCCAGCAAGTTTTCCAATGCGTGATGCGGCGGTCGGAAACGACGCAGCGACTGCGTCTGGCAGCGGATGAAGGCGGCAAATTGACAGGCTTTGGCCATCATGCGCTCGTTTCGAACCTGCCGGGCGAAGCGTTTGCCGAACCGGTCCTGCAATCATCCCATTTCCTGTATGGCGGCGAAAACCGCGAGCTGATGCTCGAAGTGGCACGCATACACCGCATGACTGCCGGATCGGTCCGCGCGCCGGGAGAGGCAGTGGGTATGCCCGCGCTCGAAGGGGCAATGGACATCCTTGCCGAGAAAGTCGGCATCGATCCGGTTGAACTACGCCTCAAGAATATTCCCGAGAACGATCCGGAACAGGGCCTGCCCTTCTCATCCCACAAACTGGCCGAATGCCTCAAACAGGGTGCCGAAGAATTCGGTTGGGACAGCGGCCCGCGCAAGCCGCGTCATACTCGTGAAGGTGAATGGTGGATTGGCACGGGCATGGCGAGTGCCGCGCGCGTTCACAACGTTTCCGAAGCAAAGGCGCGGGTAACGCTGAAGGCTGACGGAACGGCGCTTGTTGAAACAGACATGACGGATATCGGAACCGGGACCTACACGATCATGGCGCAGCTTGCCGGTGAGATGCTTGGCCTCGATCCCGAAAACGTGCTGGTCGATCTGGGCGATACCCGCCATCCGCGCGGGCCGGGTTCAGGCGGCAGTTGGGGCGCGGCGTCCATCGGATCAGCGGTGTATGTCGCCTGCAAAGCGATCCGAGAGGCGCTGGCAGAGCGCATCGGAACCACCGAAACAGAACTTGACCTGTCTGATGGCTCAAGCTCGACAGGTGAAAGCCTTGTCACGATGCTTGATGGAAAAGACCTCTCGCGCGAAGGGCATTACGAACCCGGCGATATCAAGGACGATTACACCGCGTCGGGCTTTGGCGCTTTCTTCGCGCAGGTCCGGGTAAACCGGTTTACCGGCGAAACACGCGTCGACCGGATGCTGGGTGCATTCGGTTTCGGCCGGGTGCTCAACCACAAGACCGCCCGGTCCCAGTGTCTGGGCGGTATCACATGGAGCATCGGCGTCGCTCTTACCGAGGCGCTCGAATTCGATCCGCATGACGGCCACCTCGTCAACTGCGATCTGGCCGAATACCATGTTCCGGTCCACCGCGACGTGCCCGATCTCGATGTGGTTATGGTCGAAGAGCGCGATCCGGCAGCCAGCCCGATCCAGGCGAAAGGCATCGGCGAGCTTGGCATGTGCGGAGGGGCTGCGGCCATCGCGAATGCCATCTACAATGCGTGCGGCGCTCGCGCCTTCGATTATCCCATTACCCCTGATCGCGTTTTGGCGGCGATGCCGGACTGATCATTCCGCTTGCGCCAAGGGTCAGGGCAGACATTTATTGTCAGCACGGCGCGCGCGGCAGAGGTCGCCATTGGAACGGCGACCGCCCCCACCCTACGACAGTATTTGCTGCGCGAGTTTCGCGGCCTTGGTTTTGCCTTTCGATTGCCCGAGACACTTTCGAACCTCGTCACTCAAGGGCTGCGGCGCAATTGCTTGCGCCTCCACCATTGCTTCGAGAACATAGAAGGAATTACGCTGGCTCAGATCGAAATGGGGCAACCAGTCCTGCAACGCGGTGCCGATCGCATTTGCGTGAAGCGGTGAAACCTCAATCACCTGCTTCAGGGTCTCTCCCACCCGGTTGAGTTTTAGCCAGCCGCCATTCGCCAGACGCGCCATCGTGTGCGCAAATAGAGCCGGATTGAATTGCCGCGTTTCGATCCCCTCAATCATGGCATCAATGGCGAGCCCCTTCGCATCGGCATCCTTACCCACCAATCCGAGCGATAGCAGCAGATGTTCGGCCTCACCCCATACCCGCCCGCGGACAAACAGCGCCTTGAAAAAGCCGTGAGACGGGTTCCAATTGCTGGCATCATCATCCACCCGCTGCACCAATAGCCTCGCTCCGCCGAAATAGGCGTAGGCCGGGTTCTGAGGCCAGATATAGGCAAGCCACTGTGCAACCCATGTCGTATTCAAATCGCCGTCCAAATCATATCTGGCCTTGGACTTGTTCTGATGCACGGCTGCTGCCGGCATTTCTTCCCACCCAATGCCTTTCTTCAGGTTCAGGAGGCGGGAGACATTGAATACGCTGGCCTCTTCGCCGCCAGCGGAACCAGCGCCCCGGTCGGTCTGCTCTACCCCCGCTTTAAAAATCGGGGTCCTCCACCGCATGTCGGCGTACTGTTCCGCCTTGCTTGAGGTGCTCCATTCGTAGATGGCCGGAACCACCCCGCCGGGCCACGGATTAGTGACGCCGAGCGGTTTGAATTCCTCACTCCAATCCGCAAGGGGTTCGCGCGCGCGCTGCGGTAATCCACGAAGCATACCGTTCGCGGTCGCTACGCGTGGGGGTATCATTACCGCCCAGCGCAAACCGGGCCAACCGGCCCGCATCGCCAGAGAGAGCCGACGCCATTTCCAGGGCTTGAGCCCGATTATCCGGCGCGAGCCGCAGCAGCGACAGGCGAAAATCCATCGAATCTGCGATCCCGCCCGCTTTCACCGCTCGCAGGCGCTCGACCCAGACCAGCGGATCGATCCATCCCCCGCGATGCGTGATTGCCGAAAGCAATTGCCGTGGCTGACGGCTATGCACATGCCGCGCGGCCGAATGAAGAAACGCGATCACCGGCACAAAAGCGTCCTCCTGTCTGTAGTAGGCAAGCTCCTGATTGTCCGGGTCGCGCGGCTCTCCCATTGCCCAAGTGAGCACAAGTGCACGCACCGCCTCGGCAACACCCGGCAAAGCCGACGCCAGACCGGTCTGGCTTGTCCCGCCTTTTTGCATACGGTGGATGAGCGGATCGACGCGGTCCCGGAAATCGGCCGGACGCTGATCGGCAAGGCGGCTGATCCCGTCGATCAATCGCTCGATCTCGTCGACATCCTCGACAATTTCGGCGCAGTGAAAGGCAAGGTCGATCAATTCCTGCAAGTCTTTGACCGGTGCAATTCGCGCTGCATCGTCAAGAACCGTCCATTGCGCGAAATCCCGCGTATCAGGGCGATAGGCGGCGATAATCTCGGCATCGGGTGCGGCCGCGGCAACACTTCCAGGTTCAATCGCATCGCCAGCCAGTTCCAGCAGCTTCGCCATCGCGCCGCGGTGGCTGGCAGCGACAAACGCGCCGAAACTTTCAACGCCCCGCCACTGCGACCGGTCGAGCGACCCTGCATGGGTGCCGAGCATCGCAATCGCTTTGTTTTGGACGTCCGCATTAGGATGACGCAGACCTTCGATAACACCGCCCAGTGCCTGCGCATCCGGCTTGCCCCCGTTTTGTTTGGCCGTGCGTTTGAGCAGTCTGTCGAGCAGCCGCAATGCGGCGATGCCATTGCCTTTCGCTTCTGTTGAAAAGACGCTCGGCAATTCAGGGAGCACCTTTTCATCGTCCAGCAGCTTTGCTTTTTCGAGCGCGGCAAGCATGTCGATCGCGAACTTGGCGACATGGCCGACCGGGTGGCAGAGCAGAGCAATCAGCGCGGGCTGGCGCGACGCGATCTCTTTTTCGCTCGGCTGCAACAGCTTGAAAAACTTGTGATAGCCCGCAAGCTGGTTCTGCTTGATATCCGCCTGCAAACCAGACAGCGCCAGATCGAGCAGCTTTGCGCGATCATAATGGCCGCCTTCTGCCAGTTTGACGAGCGCCTGGGGCCACGTTTCGTAATGATCCGGCGCGCCTTTGACGAGCCAGCTGTTGGTGTTGAATGCGGTCGTCTCCACACGGAAAAGCCCCTCGATGTCGTCGAGGAGTTTCGGGTCGGCGAGCACTTGCTTGCTGATCGGGGGCACAACCGTCTTATCCCGTCCATAGAAGCCCGTTCGCATCAGATGTGAGGCGAATGAGCGATAATAGCCCTCGCCTACGGGTTTTGCGATCAAGCCATCGCACACCCAGGTGCGGACCGTCGCGAAGTCGAGCTGAGGCCATTCCTGTTCAAATTCGTAATCGATCCAGTCCGGCAGCCATTGGGGCCGGCGATCGGCGATCAGCTTGCGAAAGACTTCTTCGTCTTCGTGGCTTGGGCGGATATACCATTTCTTGACTGCGGACAGCGGCCCGAGAGCAAAGACAGCCAACACGGCGTTGCTGTTGGCACGCGAATTCCAATGGGTGTAGCTGCCATCCTTGCGGGTCTTGAGGAACGTCTGCAGCCGGTCCGATGCATTGGCATTTGCTTTGCCTTCATGCAGTTGACGGTGCACTTTGCTGGCTGTTGCCGAAAGCTTCTTGCGCGCCGTTTCGTCCATCTCCTTGAACGCCAGACGGACGGTTTCGGCGTCTTTCGTTTCGAGGATCAGCTGTTCCAGCTCGTCCGGTGTCATCGTCCTGCTCCGCCTTCGTCATCACTCGCCATGATCGAGGCGGCAAGGATGTGTTTGCACGGCCCGCGCTGGCCCTGATATTTGCTGAACCACGGACAGGTGCAGACCGCGCCCTCGGTTTCCAATCGCACGCGGTGTGTCGTGCCGGTTCCGGCAACGTTGTAAATAGCAGGAGCATCGCCGCTGGCAGGAGCCAGAAGAGAAATCTTGCCCGCCATGATCAGCTTGCGAGCATTTCCCAGCCGGGGCTGCATTTCCTCCACCTTGTCGAGATCGAATGGCAATTCGCGGTGAAAGTAGTTGCCGCTCTCACTATCGAACCCAGCCAGACCGCGACTGCCGAGCACTGCCAGCGCGCCGACCACTTCGGCACTTTGTAGCCCCAGCTGATCGCCAAGAGCATTCGCATTAAGCTCCGATTGCCATTTGAGGCTCGCGCGGACCTTCGCCACCGCATCATCGCTCGGCGGGTTTGCCAGCGCCGAAAGCACCTGCCCCTCGCCGGAAAAACCGCGATAAAGTTCCGGGCTGATCAGGAGGAAGAACGAACCCTCGTCGAAACGGACCTCCCACCCGCTCGCCCCGCTGTCATGGTCCACCCAGATGCGCAGCGATCTTGCCCTTAGCAGCAAGGGCTCAAACACCTTGATCCGGTGCGTGCCATGGATCGGCACGGCGCCCGATACTTCGCGCTGACTGGCGCGAATGGAACGGGCGGCGGATATGGCGAATGTGGGCCGCTTCGGAACGCTGGACTTGGGCAGTGACCGCAGGAACCGCAGCGCATCGGGAGCAGCGACTTCCATCGCCACTTCCAGACGCGGCAGGTATGCCTGCACCTCGCTGAACCCCTTGATCCATCTCAGGGGCAGCTGCACTTTTTTTTCAACCGTGCGCTCGCCGCCGCGACTAAGGACAACCTCGTCCGCGCCGACCGCGAATTCGACGTGCTCGTCATCGCGCAACCTAAGCAGCGCACTGCGCATCTCGGTGTTGAAATCGACATTAGTCGTTCCGCGTCCGTGGCAATCGCCCTCGAATACACATTCGGGCAGATCGACGCGGGCATACACGCCGCAGCAACCGCTGAAGCCCTCTAGTCTCAGCAGGCTTTCGTTGCTCGTCAGAACCGGATCGAGCAGCGCCGGTCGCGGAAGGAAGAAATGAGTGCGGACCACATCGCTAAGGACATAGAGCATCTCGCCGGCCTGCCTTGGCCTGCGCAGTTTTCCCTCGAAGAAATAGGGGTTGGCCAGATCAGCATCGCATGTTGCGAGCGAAAGCTGCGGCGCGTTAGCGTCATTTGCGACAACACCAGACGGAAACGCGTACTGATAGGTGAAATCAAGTGCTGCAGCCATGGCCTCTCCAATGCCATTTGCATCCATACACGGGTGCTTACTTCAACCCGGCACCTTCCATGAACGAATGGTTCTGGCTGCGCTATCACGAACTTCTTAATCGCCTGTTGCCGGCGTCGGTTTGATTGATTGAACGCTGTCTCAATTTCACAATCAAGTCCCACCCAGCGCGCACGCCTGTCTGGTTATACCGGCGACCTCCAGAACGTGCGTCCCTCGCGATTGCATCGCCGTAGTTTAGTTGTAATCTGCGCTGCGGGGGGGGAGAGGTTTAATTGAATCAGACGCAGCTTGAAGCGCTGAACTCAATCGAAGCCACCTTATTCGGTGAGTTCCGCATTGCGGCGCCCTCTGGCGAAATCATCGAGCTTACCGATCGCCGTGCTAGCCTGCTGCTCGCGATCCTCTGCATAGAGCCGGGGCATTCGATGGACCGGGAGGCGCTTGCGCGATTGCTTTGGGCTGACCGGTTCCTTCCGCAAGCCAAGGCCAGTCTTCGCCAATGCCTGCTCAAACTGCAACGCAAGCTGATGGAGCATGGCATTGATGCGCTGGTTGTCTCGCGCGCGGAAGTCTCGGTTAACCCGGATAGTTTGCGCTGTGACCTGAGCGGTCTCGAGGCCGCGATTGCAGCGGCAGAAACCGATCATGTGGTCGGCGAATTGCTATCCATAGGCAATCGTCCATTGCTGCAAGGCGTATCGCTCAATCCTTCCTTCGATGAATGGCTCACCGATCGCCGGGTGCATGTCGATGCGCGTCTGCGCTCCGGGCTTTCTGAGGCCATCCGCTCAGCCGCGAAACCGGCCGCAGAGCGATTGACCGAGGCAGCGCGGGCGCGGTTTCCGTCCTACCGGGCTTTCAACCGGATCACTCATCAGGCCACAATCGCGCTTTTGCCGTTTCAGCAAATCGACGCAGTCGGCGGCAATTTCTTCCTCGCTGACGGGATTGTCGATGAGCTTTCGACACGGCTTGCCGGGGTCGGCGGAATTGCTTTGGCGGGCCGGTCTTCGGTGGCTGCGGTCGCTGCACAGGGAGACACCCTTCCCCAGATGGCGCAAACGCTCGGCGTCTCTCACCTGATTGAGGGCGAGGTGCGGCGCAGGGAGCAGGAAATCGAGATCCGCATCGCGCTAATCAACGGCCAGACGGGCACAGAAATCTGGTCCGACCGGCTGAACGGTTCGATCGAGCATTTTTTTGACGGGCGGAAAATCATCGGCACAAATGTCATCGCCGCGATCTGCAGCGCGCTGTGCCTGACAGTAACCCCAGCGCCGTCACGCAAAATGACCCGCGACCGCGACGCCTATGCGCTCTACCTCCAGGGACGAGCCATGATCCAGCGGATTGGCGGGGCGGACGTTTCTGCCAAGGGGATCGAGTTATACGAACAGGCTCTGGAGATTGATCCCGAATTCGCCGAATGCTGGACCGCCCTCGCGGACGCGCACATTATGACAGCAGCGACTACGCCCAGCCTTGAACGGATCGAACATTCGACGAAGGCTGCCGAATGCGCAAAGCGTGCGCTTGTTCTCGATCCCACTCAGGGCCAGGCTTTCTCGATCCTTGGCATCCATGAATGGACACAATTCAGGCCCGCCGATGCGCTCGAAATGGCGTTTGAAGCCTATGCGCGCGATCCCAACGATGCCGACGTATGTTCACGGCTCGGCTCGTGCCTCCTCTATCTTGGCAAAGCCAGAGAAGCGCTTCCTTATGTCGAGGCGGCAGTGGATCGCGATCCGGTTTACGCCCGCAATTATGCAATGCTTGCCTCAACATGGCTGTCCCTTGGTGAGTACGAAAAAGCGTGCGCCGCGGGAGAACGCATGTCCAGCTTGGGCGCACCTGCGATTTGGCTCCCTTTGGCTCAAATGGCGAAAGGGGATTTTGAACAGGCCGTGCAGTCCCATTACGGCCTTCGTGTTCATCTTGGCACCACGATTATGCGTCCCCCCGGTATGCCGCCCATGGACGACGCGGCACGCGATGCGTATTTCCAAATTGCCGCGCAGGGACTTTACAGCGGAGAAGAAACTGCACGCACCGCTTACTGCCAGATGATTGATGGCCTGCACGCCGCGATGCCCGATCCTTACGATACCTCTATCGCACTGCCGGCGATCTGGATGGGACACAGCGAGCTTGCGATGAAGATCTATTCCGAATGTATCCATCCGGCCAATCTATACGGCCTGATGAGCTTGTGGATCGACATCGACCCGATCAATCGCACGATCCGCCATCCCGGTTTCATCGAGTTTGCCGAGCGTATCGGCATGGTCGAGGCATGGGAACGGTTCGGCTGGCCCGATCTGATTCCGCGAGACCCGCGAACCGCCTAAAAGCGCAGGTTTTGACGCTTTTTTGACGCTCGGGTGGATTGACCATCCGATGCCTTGGCTGGCACTTTTCAGTCGACAGGGGAACACAGGATACCGCTTATTTTTACAGGCTTTGGCGAGCGACTGCTCGGCAGGCAGCAGGAAAGTTGCGCCCAATTGCCGGACACGTGCCGGATCGCGGCGAAACGGCAAAAACGGCACACTGTCAGGAGTGGCTGGATCATTGTGAGAGGGGAGAGTGCATGTTCAAATTTCAGACCCTGATCTGCGCCCTCGCCATCGCGCGCGGGCCAGCAGCAAGGATGCGCATTTTCGCGCGGAAAGCGGTGATCGCGCCCGATACCGACGATTAGTCAGCAGAATAATCCTTCAAGAATACACCAAGCACTGTTCGCTTGGTGGGCGCCCTCGGCGGGTGATGTTGCGACCCTATCATCCGCCGGGGGCATTTATCTGCACACTTATAAGGAATGAGAACATGCGCAGCACTGCGACCGCCGTTTCAACCGCCGATCTTCACCCGGCCTATGTCGCTGCGATCAATTCAAACGACACCGATCGCATTCTTGGCCTGATGAGCGAAGACGTTGTCTTTCAGGTACCCGGAGAGGCCGAGCTGGTTGGGAAAGATGCTGTCGGTGCGTGGGCCAACACCTTCTTCGCTGCCTACGAAGCGTCGTGGGACAAGACCGAAATAGCCATGGAGCAATCGGGTGACCTCGCGATCAGCCGCTATGTTTACGTCGCCCGCTATCGCTCACGCGAAGATGGATCGGAACTGCACGAAACAGGCAAGGGCGTTTGCATCTTTCGCTGTACGCCGGCGGGCGAGTGGCGATTGATGATCGACAGTTGGTCGACACATTAACGGAATGAGCCGGGCAAACAGCAACTTTGACTGGCAGTCTCAAAGGACCCGATACATGAAACAGGCGGCAACGGCAGGCATACAGCCGGGTCGGGCGACACTTCCCGCACTTTCCGAAAATCGCACCGCGAGGTTCGCAGCGATTATCGTCCTCTACTTTCTACAAGGCGTGCCATTGGGCTTGTCGCTCATCGCGCTTCCCGCTTGGCTTGCCGAAGCCGGGGCCACGCCTCTTGAGGTGGGTGCATTTGTCGGCTTCGCCCTGCTTCCCTGGTCGACCAAGCTGTTCAACGGCCTTGTTATGGACCGCTATGCTTTCCGGCCGATGGGGCGCAGGCGCGGTTGGATATTGCTTTCGCAGGCACTGATGGTGGCCGCGTTGATCGTGATGGCTGTCATCGCGCCGGGCGCAGGTGACATCGCACTTCTTTCCGCGCTCTGCTTTGCACTCAACCTTTGCGCCACATTCAACGACGTTGCCGTGGACGGGATGGCGGTGGACATAGTGCCTGAGAAGGAGCGCACCGCGATCAACAGCTTCATGTTCGCCAGCCAGTCCTTCGGCGTGGCCGTGTGCAGTATTCTGGCCGGACAAACGCTTGTCTCCTACGGGATTGCCACGACCGCGCTTCTCCTCACAGCCTTGGTCGCGTTCGCCTCGCTTTTTGTAAGCGTGTTCCGCGAACGGCCGGGCGAACGCCTGCTACCCTGGTCTATGGGTCAGGCATCGCGCGAATGCGAAGAGCGCCAGCACGATGCCTGGTGGCCGATCCTGTCAGGCGTATTGCGATCGGTGTTTGTGCCGCGCACCCTGCTGTTTCTGTTCGCGACGGGTTGCGGATGCGCGTATCTGGCGTTCGCCGATGCGGTCAATCCAACGCTCGCCGTTCAGCAACTGGGATGGTCGAGCGAGCGATATGCAAACTTCGGTGCGCTGTTGAACATTACGGCCGCAGGCTTTGGCCTGTTCATTCCGATTTTGCTTGAGCGTGTGTTTGGTCTGCGCCGGTCGATCCTGGGCCAGTTTGCGGCGCTGGTGCTGTTGGCTGTCATCGCTGCCATTTCTCACCCGTTTTGGCTGGGCGATATGCCCTTCATCGCCCTTTCGGCAGCCATGTTTATCACCTCCATCACGCTCGTGATCAGCGCAATCGTATGGGCGATGCGGATCTGCAATCCAGCCATCGCGGCAAGCCAGTTTGCGCTGTTCATGGCCATCCCAAATCTTTCGCGCTCGATCATGTCGGGCAATTCCGGCTGGCTTGTCGAAGGGGCAGGCTACGGCGCTGCTTATCTGGCGGTCGCGGGCATCGCTTGCCTTGGTCTTGTGGTCGCGTGGCTCGCCCGCGTGGGGGATTACACCCAACTGCCGCAGGGAGTGCAGTAAGCTATCGAGAGTCAGATTTGGCGGATTTCCAGCATTTTGGCGTAGCGAACAAAGGCACATAAAATATGGCAGGCGACGCAGGCAAACAGCGGTGGAGTTCGCGGCTAGGATTTTTGATGGCTGCAATCGGTTCCGCTGTCGGGCTTGGCAATCTGTGGCGTTTTCCATTTCAAGCTGGCGAGAATGGCGGCGGCGCATTCGTGCTGATCTATATCGCCTGCGTTTTCCTGATTGGTTATCCGGTGCTCATAGCTGAATTGGCCATTGGCAGGCACAAAAGCGCTGCCGCGGTCGCAGCTACGCCAGGCATGGCAGCCCGGCCCGGTCGATCACCAAACTGGCAAATCGCAAGCTGGTTTGGGATTGCGATGGCGGTGCTGGTTTTGCCAAGTTATTCAATGATTTCAGGGCAGATCATGGCGTATTCCGTGATGGCTTTCATGGGTGATTTGGGCGCTGGCAATGCGCCCCCGCTTTATGGCGGTACAATCACCTCAATGGTGTGGTTCACTGCTTTCTTGGCGATCACAATGGCTGTGGCGTTGCGCGGTCTGAATAAAGGCATTGAGACAGCATCGGTTTTCCTGATGCCTATGTTTTTCCTCATTCTGGTGAGCTTGGCCGCGTTCGCATTGTTCAGCGGTGCGGCGAGTGATGCACTCGCATATTTGTTCACGCCGCGATTTGATGAAGTGACCCCCGAGGTAGTGCTCGCCGCTCTTGGACAGGCGCTGTTTTCGCTCGGTTTGGGCGGGGCTCTTATGATCACACTCGGTTCGTTTCTTTCGGGAGACGAAAATATCAGTTCGAACGCTACCGTCATCGCTGGCGCAGACACGTCGGTTGCGATTGTCGCCGGGCTGATGATTTTTCCGATTGTGTTTGCATTTGGGATGAACCCCGCAGCAGGAATGGGCCTTATCTTTGAAACGTTGCCGACTTTCTTCGCGGGCATCGAGTTTGGCAACCTGATCGGCGGGGCGTTCTTTTTTCTCGCCTTCATAGCGGCGCTCACCTCATCCATTTCTATTCTGATGGTCGCTCGGACTATCGGTAGCGAACAATTTGGCATCAGCGAGCGCAACGCGACCATGCTTTTCGGGCTGCTCGCGTGGGGCGGAGGCATCGGAATTGTTCTGATCGACGGGTTGGATACACTTCTCGATTGGCTGGTGGGGAGCGTGGTATTGCCACTGGGCGCGCTGACAGCCGCGCTGCTCGCCGGCTGGGCCGCGCCGCGGTCGCTAATGCGAGCAGAATTGGCACAAACCAGCGATTGGCTATTCGCTCTTTGGCGAGGCTCAATCCGTTATCTGGTGCCGCTGGCAATCACAGCGATTTTCGTCACGGGGCTGGCCGGTTGAACTTTTAACCGAGCGATGGCTGGACGCTGACCTAGGATTGATTTCTGGATGTAATTATCACGCGCTCGCCCCCATTTGATAGGTAACGGCGAGGAGCTTTCGCCCGAGAACGAAAGGTTGATCACCTTGGATGGTAGCCTAGGCCCTGCGTGTCAGGCAGTTTGCATGGCATCAATACCGGTCCGGTATCCAAGACGGTAAACATTGAAGTCGTACAGGGAGCCAGTTCCCGGCATATCCCCGTCAGAGCGCGCGCGATCTGTGGTAGCATTCACCACTGGTGATGAAGACTTTTTGAAGGAAGTCCGCGCCAGGATCACTGACCGAAATGATTGAGTGCGGCGCCCGATATCGTCCACGTGCGGACTTTCATATCTCAATAGATTGGCAGCGTAAGGACAACATTCCGCCCGCTTGCGGATGCCACGCGGACATGCAGTTACGCTAGACGAAGCGACCTGATGTAAGTGATTGAAAACGGTGGTTGCGGGAGTTGGATTTGAACCAACGACCTTCAGGTTATGAGCCTGACGAGCTACCGGACTGCTCCATCCCGCGTCACCATGTACGCGTCTGCTAGAGACG